>JANXRZ010000216.1 GCA_025352885.1 Pseudomonadota bacterium
TACCACCTCTTCCCGAACGTGCTCATCACGATTCTCTCGAGCCACACCAAGCTCGTGGTGCTCGAACCGATCGATGTCAGCCACACGAAAATGATCACCTGGACGCTTACGAACAGCGGTGTCACCGAGGAAGAGGCCAAACGCGATGCGGCCTTCGTCAGCACGACCGGCGCGGCGGAGGACCGCGAGGTTGTGATGTCGATCCAGCGAGGCATGGCGAGCCAGGCCAACGACGCCTTCACGTTCGGGAAGTTCGAGAGCGCCATCGTGCACTTCCACCGCACGCTGGACGCGGCGCTCGGGGACGCCTAAGGCCGCTCGGGACCGCCTAAGGCTTTAGCGCCCGATACAGGAAAGGCAGGCTCGTATCCATGCGGTAATCGACGTCCGAGTGGTTGTCGTCGAACTCCTCGTACGTGTGCTTCACGCCGGCCGCGGTCATGCGCGCCGAGAGGAGCCGCGTGCCGTAGTGGATGTGGTACTGGTCGCGCCAGCCGCAGTCGATGTACAGCCCGACGGACTTCTTGAGGTTGGCTCGATACTTTTCCACAAGGTTGATCGGGTCGTTTGCGCGCCAGTTCTTCCAGCGCGCCTCGATTACCTGCCCCGTCTCCAGGTTGAACGGCACGCGAAAGCCGTTCGGCGCCTTGGGGTCGGGGTCGTAGGTCGCCGCCATGCAGAGGTTCATGATGCAGTGGGTCTCGGCGCCTGAAAGCTTCTCCCGCTTCCACACGCTCGCGAGGAACCGCTTGATGCGCCCGTCATCCAGCCCGGCGTCGAGGCCCTTCCTCCGCGATTCGGCCAGCGCGTCATAGCGCCCGGGCTTCCTTTTCGCCGAGCGATACTTCGACAACTCGTTCAACGTGTTTGGCCAGTCATGCCAGTAGACGAAGTCGAAGTACGCGTCGCCCGAGTGGTCCGCGATCGCCCCCCAGACCTCCGGGTATTTCATTGCGTGCAGGATCGAGCCGTACCCGCCCGAGGATTTTCCGAAACAGCCGCGGTGCTCGCGTGAAGCAAGTGTCCTGAACTCGGTGTCGATAAGTGGGACGATCTCGCGCGTCAAGTAATCCGCGTAGTTGCCGATCGCCGACGAGTTCACGTACTGGTTTCCGCCGAGCGCCGTGAAGCAGTCGGGGAAGACGATGATCACCGGCCCCATCTTTTTCTCGTGGATGAGGCGCGCGGCGCGCTCGGCCACGTTGTCCCCGAAAGGTTTCCAGCCCACGTGCGAAAGCCCCGAGCCCGTGAAGCCGACCAGGTCGTAGAGCACCGGGAACCGGCGCTTGGGGTCCGCCTTGTATTCGGCAGGCACCCAGACGCCGACTTTGCGCACGTGCGGGTCGCCAAGCGGGTTGCCCTTGAGGATTTTCGAGGTGTGCTCGAGGACCAGGATGCTGCCGGGCGGGGCTTTGGAATGCTTCAGGGCCATGAGGTGCTCGCTTAGGAGGTACCCCCTATTTTAGGCAGATCAGGGCGAACCCACTTCGATCAACGTCCCCTCGAGCGTCATCCGCTGGCCTTCGGTCATGCGCACCGCCTTTCCGTCCTTGACGATCGTTCCGTCGAGCAAGACCTTGCTGCCGTCGGGCAGCGTGATTTCGTAATCCATTGCCGCTATCGCGTTGCCGACCGTCACCAGCATCATCTTGCTGTCCTTCATCACCACGAACGCATCGGCCGCGGGTGGGTGTGCGTGATTGTTCATGACTTTCTCCTTAGGGGGCCTGCAATGGGGTGCTGGGCTTGTGGCACGGGGTGCTGCGCTTGTCACACGGGGTGCTGCGCTTGTAACACGGGGGCTTCGATTTCAGCCCGATCCACCAATTTCATCAGGGCCACGACGTTCACGGGCTTCACGAGGTGGGCATCGAACCCTGCGTCCTTCGACAATGCGAGGTCTTCCTTGTGGCCCCAGCCGCTCACGCAAATGATCGTCATGGACGTGCCCCAGGACTGTGCACGCAGGCGGCGGCACACCTGGTAGCCGTTCAGCTTCGGCAGGCCCAGGTCAAGCAGGACGACTTCCGGCCTGAATGCGTCCGCCGCTTCCAGTGCATCCTCGCCGTCGTAGGCTTTTCGCGTGTCATGCCCTTTCCACTCGAGCAGCGCCGCGAGCGACTGGGCCGAGTCAAGGTTGTCGTCCACGACAAGGATCCGGCGGCTGGGTCCGGCCGCCGGTTCGGGCAGCGTGGGTGCGGGGACGGGGCCCTGCATCAACTCGACAATCGGCAGGCGAACCACGAACTCGCTTCCCCGGCCCGCGCCTGCGCTGAACGCTTCCACCGAGCCCCCGTGCAATTCCACCAGCGTCCTGACGAGGGTCAGCCCAATACCAAGGCCGCTCGCGGAGCGCTCGAGTGAAGAATCGACCTGGAGGAACATTTCGAAAATTCTCGTTAACTGGCCCTCGGCCACGCCGATCCCGTTGTCGCGGACCCGGATGACCGCCTCGCCCCCGGCCCGCTCGAGCGAAAGCCCGATCTCGCCGCCGTTTTCCGTGAACTTGCGGGCGTTGCTGAGGAGGTTGCTCACGACCTGCGCAAGCCGGGCCGGATCGCCGTCGGCGTAAACGGGCCCGGGAGGCAGGCAAACGCTCAGCGCGTGGTTCGATTTCTCCATGTCGGACCGGCAGGCGTCGAGCGCATGGCCTACCGTGGCGACAAGGTCGATGCGCTCCTTGCGCAATTCAATTTTTCCGCGGTTGATGCGGCTCACGTCGAGCAAGTCATCGATGAGCCGTACCATCTGGGCGACCTGCCGCTCCAGCATGGAGGATGTGGCCGCCGGGACCGTGGCGTCGCCCGGCGCCATGCGCATCAGGTGAACGGCGTTGCGGATGGGCGCGAGCGGGTTTCGCAGTTCGTGCGCGAGCATCGCCAGAAATTCGTTCTTCAGCCGGTCGGATTCCTCGAGCGCGCCGACCGCGGCGTCGAGCTGGTCATGGCGGCGCTGCGTCGTCAGGTCCGTCACCAGGATGCCGAACGCCACGCCGCTCTCGTGCGGCAGCGCGTTGAACGTGAGAAACACCGGAATGGCCCTGCCATCGGTTCTGCGCAGGTGAGCTTCGCCTTGCCCGCCCCCGGTCCCGGCTTGGGTGAGCAGAGTTGCGCAGAGTTCCCGCTCCTCAGGGAGCAGGAAGGTGTAGAAATCGGTGCCGATCAACTTTACGTGCGGCGTGTCGACCAGTTCGGCGAATCGCCTGTTGCAGTACGCGATGGCGCCGTCCGCGTTCAGCGTGACCGCTCCTTGCTGCATCTGCTCGACGAGCAGCCGGTAGGGACGATCGGCGCTGTCGAGAGTGTAGACCCTGTTGCCGTGCGCTTCCTCGACGACAAAGGCATCCACCGCCCCGCTGCGGATCGCGCGAATGACTTCTTCGGCTTCTTCCAGCCGCTGCCTGAGGTCGGCGTTGTCGGCGAGCGCCCGCGCGTCCTCGTGGATACCCAATGCCTGCTACGCCTTGGAGCGCAGGTCGAGGCCGAAGAGCACGCGATCGACATCGGCAAGGTTGCCGATGAGTTTTCTCAACGGCGAGGGCAGCTGCTTGACCAGCGTGGGGACGGCGATGATCTGTTCATCCTTGGCGAGGGCCGGATGCTGGTAGATGTCGATGACCTCCAGATCGTATTGGCCGTGCAGGTGTTCCTCGCAGATCTTCTTGATGCTGGTAAACGCCTCGGTGCTGCGCGGCGTCATCCCGGTGACGTACAGGCGAAGCACATAGCGTTCCCCGGCCGGCAGGGTTGCGAGCGACGCCTCGAACGCGTCGGTGGATGTGACGACCTTTTCGACCATGGATCGCTCTCCTCAGTTGGCCAGCTTGGCCGGGCGCAGTTGCAAGCCGACCAGCGCCCGTTCGGTGTTGGACAGGTCGCCGACGATTTTGCGGATCGGCGCCGGCAGCTTTCTCACGAGCGTGGGGATCGCCACGATCTCGTCGCCCGCAGCCAGCTGCGGATTTTTCAGCAAGTCCACAACCTCGATGTGGTAGCGGCCGGGCACATGCTCTTCGCACATCCGCTTGAGATTGGCGAAGGCATTGATGGATTTCGGCGTCTGGCCGGCCACATAGAGCCGCAAATCCCAGATCTCCTGCCGGGCGGCCGATTCCGTCGGCGCGCCCGCCTGCTGCTGGGCAGGCACTGTCATTGGAGGGCGGTCGTCGGCTGCTTGCGCTGCTTCACGGACAGCGTAGAGGGCGGGAGCACCGGCTGGTCGTCGTCGGCCTGGCGGCTCTCGGCCATCCGCTCGCGGTCATGCCGGACGCCTTCGCCGCGCGCCTTTTCCTGGCCGATGACCCTCTTGGCCTCCTCCTCTTCGGCCTCGAAGTCCTTGCGCAGGGCGACGATTCGCGCTTCGAGCGCTTCGCGTTTCTGGTCCATTTCGCGGCGCCGGCCTTCGATCTCCTGCTGCGCGAGGACGGAGGTCGCTTTCTCGCGCGCCTCCTGGGACTGCCTGGCCGAGCCCGTGAGGACCCCGTCCTGGCCGAGGTAAACGTCCTGAAGCTCGATGCCCCTGTCCGTGAGCAGGAATTCCCGCACCTGGTTTGAATGGGCCATGCCGCGAGACTTGAGCACGTACAGCACGCGGTTGCGCTCGCCGCCCAGCTCGACGTCGCGCACCGACATCCACGTGTCGACGATCGAGGACACGTCGACGCCCGAATTTTCAAGCGCATTGCTCCCGAAGGTCAGGTTGGTGAGCAGCGCCGTAATGCCCTGGACCTTGAGGAAGTCGATGAGGCGGTTCAGCATGGCCGCCGCATCCTTGAGCGTGCCGGCCTGCACGACGCTGTCGATCGGGTCGAAGATGACGACCTGCGGCTCGAACTCCTGGGTGACTTTGTGGAATGCGGCCAGGTGCGTCTCGAGGCCGTGGAGCGTTGAACGGATTGCGTGGAAGCGCAACAACCCTTTCTCCACCCAGGGCGCGAGGTCGAGGCCGATGGAGCGCATGTTGCGCACGATCTGGCCGGGCGACTCCTCGAACGCGAAGTACAGGCACTTTTCGCCGCGCTCGCAGGCGGCCAGTGCGAACTGGGCGGCCATGCTGGTCTTGCCTGTGCCCGCGTTGCCGGAAATGAGGACCGTGGTGCCGCGGTAATAGCCCTTGCCGGCGAGCATGGAATCGAGCCTTGGGATGCCGGTCGAGATCCGCTCGTTGCTCGCCGCATGCTGCAGGCCGAGCGAGGTGATCGGCAATACGCTGATCCCGTCCTCATCGATCAGGAACGGGTACTCGTTGGTCCCGTGCGTGGTCCCGCGGTACTTGACGATGCGGATGCGCCGGGTGGAAACCTGGTCGATCACCCGGTGGTCGAGGAGGATCACGCAGTCGGAGACGTATTCTTCGAGCCCGTGCCGGGTCAGCTGCCCTTCGCCGCGCTCAGCGGTGATGATCGCGGTGACCCCTCTTTCTTTCAGCCAGCAGAACAGGCGCCGGAGTTCCGAGCGGAGGATCGCGGTATTCGACAGGCCGCTGAAAAGCGTTTCGATCGTGTCCAGCACGACGCGCTTGGCACCGATGCTGTCGATCGCGTGGCCCAGGCGCACGAACAGCCCTTCTAGGTCGTAATCGCCGGTCTCCTCGATCTCGTGCCGCTCGATGCGCACGTAGTCGACGATGACTTTTTTCTGCCGCGTGAGCTCTTCGAGGTCGAATCCCAGCGAGCGCACATTTTCCGTGAGGTCGCGGGCCGTCTCCTCGAACGCCATGAAGACGCCGGGCTCGCCAAACTCCGAGGCGCCCCGGACGAGGAATTCCATCCCGAGCAGCGTTTTTCCGCAGCCGGCCGTGCCGCAGACCAAGGTTGGCCGCCCCATGGGCAGGCCGCCTCCGGTAATCTCGTCCAGGCCCTGGATGCCCGTGGGGGCCTTCGCCAGTCCGCGCAGCGGTGCCGGGTCTTTCGCTGGGTTCAGTGATTTCAATGGTGTCGCGGCTGGTGTACTCATGGATCCTCTTCGAATGGATGCTAGCCTGAGCCCTAAACCGGAAGCGCCGCGTAGGATTTTCACCCCACCCTTGTAGGCGCTTGTCCGACGCTCGCGAAAGATTCGCGCGATATGTTCGATGCGCCACACACCTGCGAACCAAGGGCGCGTACCTTGCCGCGTGCTGAAAGCGGCCTCAAACGACCCCCAGGAGATCCAAATGCCTTTCGAACTCAAACCGCTGCCCTACCCGATCGACGCGCTCGCGCCGCATATGTCGAAGGAGACCCTCGAATACCACCACGGCAAGCACCACAAAGCCTACGTGACCAAGCTGAACGAACTGGCCAAGGGAACCGAGTTCGAAAGCGCCGGCCTCGAGGACATCATCCGCAAATCGAGCGGCCCGGTGTTCAACAACGCCGCGCAGGTGTGGAACCACGACTTCTTCTGGGCGAGCCTCAAGCCCGGTGGCAGCAAGCCTTCCGGCGCGCTGGCCTCCGCGATCGACTCGGCATTCGGCTCGTTTGCGGACTTCGAAAAACAGTTCAAGGCGAGCGGCGCTGCCAAGTTCGGCTCGGGCTGGACGTGGCTTGTCAAAGGCAAGGACGGCAAGCTCGCCATCAAGAACAGCAACGAGGCGGCCGACAACCCGGTCAAGTGGGGCGAGACGGCCCTCCTGACCTGCGACGTCTGGGAGCATGCCTACTACATCGATTACCGCAACGAGCGCCCGAAATTCCTCGAGGCGTTCTTCAAGATCGCCAACTGGGAGTTTGCAGCGCAAAACCTGCGCTAGGCGCCCGCGAAGAACCTCGGCTAGATCACCCCGTCGGCTGCGAGCGCGGCCCGTGTGGCCGCGTCGTAGCCGAGCACGCCGCCGAAAATCTCTTCATTGTGCTCGCCGACCTTCGGGCCGGGCCAGCGCACTTCGCCCGGCGTGGCCGAGAGCCGCGGGAACACGTTGGCCATCCAGAGATTCTCGAACGTCGGGTGCGGCACCTTGATGAGCGACTCGCGCGCCTTGAAGTGCTCGTCGGCCAGCATGTCCGGCGCGCGGTAGATTTTGCCGGCCGGCACGCCGCTCGCATGCAAAAGGCCGAGGACCTGCGCCGAATCGAAGCCGCTCGTCCACGCGTCGATGAGCGCATCGAGTTCCGCCTGGTGCTCGCCCCGTGCGAGGTGGGTCGCATAGTGCGCATCGCTGCCGAGCTCCGGCCGGCCCATTGCTTCGGCCAGGCGCTTCCACACGCTGTCCTGGTTGGCGCCGATCACGATCTGGCCGTCGAGCGTCTTGTACACGTTGGAGGGCGCGATCTTCGGCAGGATCGAACCCGTGCGCTCGCGGATGACGCCGGCCTCTGTGTATTCGGGCACGGTCGATTCCATCATCGCGAGCACCGCCTCATAGATCGCGCTGTCGACCACCTGCCCTTCGCCGGTCACATGGCGGTGATTGAGCGCCATCAGCGCGCCGAGGCACGCGTAGGTCGCCGCCAGCGCATCGCCAATCGACAACCCGATTCGCGAAGGCGGCGTGGAAGGATCGCCCGCGAGGTAGCGCATGCCGCCCATCGCCTCGCCGATCGAGCCATAACCCGCGCGGCTCGAATACGGTCCGGTCTGCCCGTAGCCCGACACGCGCACGACGATCAGCGCCCGGTTCAAGGCACGCAGCGATTCGTACCCGAGATTCCATTTCTCGAGCGTCCTCGGCCTGAAATTCTCGACGAGGAAATCCGATTTTGCGAGCAACTCGCGCAAGACCTGCTGGCCGCGGGGCAGGCGCAGGTTGAGGGTGATGCACTTCTTGTTCCGCGCAATCACCGGGAACCAGACGGGCTTGCCCTGCCCCCACGTGCGCATCGGATCGCCTTCCCCTGGCAATTCGATCTTGATGACTTCGGCGCCATGGTCGGCCATGAGCTGGCCGCAGAACGGGCCCGCGATCAGCTGGCCCATTTCGATTGCGCGAAGTCCCGCGAGCGCGCCTTTCGGTTCCGTCCCCATCGGCGCCCTACTCCGGCTGGATGCCCGCCGCCTTGATCAGGCGCGCGAACTTGTCATGCTCGGACTTTGTGAACGCGGCGAAATTCTCCGGCGTGCTCGCGATCGGCTCTGCGCCGAACTGGCCGAGGCGCTCCTGCATGTCCGGCTGGCGCACGATCCTGGCGATCTCCTGCTGGATGCGCGAGACGGTCTCGCGCGGCGTGCCCTTGGGCGCATACATGCCGTACCACGCGTAGGTTTCGTAGTCGGGATAGCCCGCCTCGATTGCGGTCGGTACATCGGGCATCGAGGGATGGCGTGCCTTGCCGGCCACCGCGATGACCCTCAGCTTGCCCGACTTGTAATGCTGCAGCACCGTGAGCGTGCTTGTGAAGCCGGTCTCGATCTGGCCGCCGAGCATGTCGGTCATGATCTGCGAGCCGCCCTTGTACGGGATGTGCTCGAGGTTGATGCCCGCGAGCTGCTTGAACTGCTCGCCCGCCAAGCGCGAAGACGGCTCCGAGCTGCCGAAGCGCAGCTTGCCGGGGTTCGCCTTGGCGTAGGCGACGAATTCCTTGAGCGTCGTCGGGAGGCTCGGGATCACGACGATGACCCACGGCGACTGCGCGATCAGCGTGACCGGCGCCATGTCGGCCACCGGGTCGAACGGCATCTTGGTCTGCAGGCTCGGATTGATTACATGAGCTGCAACAACAACCACGAGGTTGTGGCCGTCGGGCGGCGATTTAACAACCAGGTCCGTGCCGGTGATGCCATTAGCGCCCGCGCGGTTTTCGACGAACACCGTCTGGCCCCATGACTCGCCGAGCTTCTGTGCGATCGTGCGGCTGATGATGTCGGTACCGCCGCCCGGGGCGTACGGCACGACGATGCGCACGGGCTTGGTGGGGAATGCCGGCTGCGCGTGGACCGCGCCTGCGAGGAGCGCCAGGCCGACAAAAGCAAACCGCATGAAATTCCGTCTCATATCTTGTTTCTCTGGATGACCTGCTTTGCGATGATCATGCGCTGCATCTCGTTGGTGCCTTCACCAATGCAGAGCAGCGGCGCGTCACGATACAGCCTTTCGACCGGGAATTCCTTCGAGTAGCCGTAGCCGCCATGGATGCGCATCGCCTCGTGCGCGTTCTCGAAGGCCGCCTCCGTGGCGAAGTACTTGGCCATGCCGGCTTCCAGGTCGCAGCGCTCGCCGCGATCGTAAATCTGCGCCGCATTCTTCACGAGCAGACGGGCTGCTTCCACGCGCGTGGCCATCTCGCCGATCTTGAGCTGGATGGCCTGGTGCTCGCAGATCGGCTTGCCGAAGGTGTGGCGCTGCTGAGAGTACTTGACCGACTCGGCCAGCGCCGCTGCGGCAATGCCCACACCGCGCGAGGCGACGTTGATACGCCCCAACTCCAGCCCGCCGACGGCCTGGTGGAAGCCGCGCCCTTCCTCGCCAATCAGGTTGTCGGCGGAGATCTTGTAATCGTCGAACACCAGCTCGGCCGAATCGATGCCCTTATAGCCGATCTTTTCCAGTTTCTTGCTGGCCGTGAACCCCTTCCCCTTTTCGCAGAGGAACATCGTCATGCCGCGGTGGCGCGGCTCGGCCTCGGGGTTCGTCTTGACCAGCACCGCGAAGCACGAGCCCTGGATGCCGTTCGAAATCCAGGTCTTGGTCCCGTTGATCACATAATGGGATGCACTGCGCTCGCCCGATTTCACCGCCCGCGTGCGGATCGCCTGCAGGTCGGTGCCGGCGTTGGGCTCGGTGAGGGCAAGACCCCCGCGGATTTCGCCGCTCGCAAATTTCGGCAGGTACTTCTTCTTGAGCGCCTCGCTGCCGTAACGCTCGGTCAGCAGGGCCATCATGAGGTGCGAGTTGAAGATGCCGGTGAGCGACATCCACACTTCGGATATCCGGGTCACGATGCGGCCATAAAGCTCGGCCGAGAGCCCGAGCCCGCCGTACTCCGGGCTGATCGTTGCACCGAAGAGGCCGAGCTCCTTCATCTGCTCGACCATCTGTGCCGGCCAGACGTCGTCATGCTCGAGCTTCATCACATGCGGCTCGACCTCGCGCACGAGCCACCGGTCGATGGCCTCCATGATCTGCTTTGCTTCCGGCGAATCGGGCGCCACGTGGTAGCGGGGCCTCTTGGTTTCGGTCTGGGTCATTCTGTTTTCCTCAGCGATTGTCTTCAATACCCGGCTTTTTCTTCGAGCAGGTTGCCGCGGCGCATGACGAGCATCGTGCGCTCGAACTCACACACGACTTCGCCGCGCTGGTTTTTGCCGGTGGTCTTTATGGTGACGATGCCCTGGTCGGGGCGGGACTTGGATTCCCTCTTGGCGAGCACGGTGGATTCGCCATAGAGCGTGTCGCCTGCGAATACGGGTTTGGGCAGCGTGATCTTCTCCCAGCCCAGGTTCGCAATCGCCTTCTGGCTGGTGTCCGAGACGCTCATGCCGACGAGCATCGACAGCGTGAGCGTGCTCACGACGAGCGGCTTGCCGAACTCCGAGTGCTTCGCGTATTCCGCGTCGAAGTGGATCGGATGCTGGTTCATCGTGAGCAGCGTGAACCACGTGTTATCGGTTTCCGAGATTGTGCGACCCGGACGGTGCTCGTAGGTCGCGCCGACTTCGAAGTCCTCGTAGTACCGCCCGAACCTCTCGCGATAGCGACTGCTGCCGTCGGGGTTTTCGCCGACCTTTACCGATTCGCCCGCCATTTCAGCTTCTCCTCAATTGTCCAGACAATTGTACAATGACCACACAATAACGAGGAGACATCATGGTTCGATTCATCGCCGCAGCCGCGCTCTGCCTGGCTGCCGCAAGCGTTCACGCACAATATCCGGCCAAGCAGGTCCGCATGGTCGTCGGCTTCCCGCCCGGCCAGGCCACCGACATCGTCGCGCGGCTCGTGGCCGAAAAGCTCTCCCTGCGCCTCGGCCAATCCTTTTTCATCGACAACAAGCCGGGCGCCGCCGGCATCATCGGCACCGAGCTCGTCGTCAAGGCGCCGCCGGACGGCTACACGCTGCAAATGAATTCGAGCGGCCCGCTGTCGGTCAATCCCGGCCTGTACGCGAAGCTCCCCTACGACCCGGTCCGCGACCTGCAGCCGATTTCGCTCGCCGCGACGGTGCCGCTCTTTCTCGTCGTGCATCCGTCGCTCAAGGCGAACAACGTTCGGGAGCTTGTAGCGCTCGCCAAATCCCAGCCCGGGAAACTTAACTACGCCTCGGGCGGCAGCGGCGTCACCAACCATCTCGTCATGGAGATGTTCAAGTTCGCTGCGGGCCTCGACATGACGCACGTGCCTTACAAAGGCGGGCCCCCCGCCGTGACCGACCTCATCGCAGGCCAGGTGTCGCTGATGTTCGAAACCGGGCCGGGCATCCTGCCGCACGTGCGCAGCGGCAAGCTGCGTGCGCTGGGGGTCGGCAGCGTCAATCGTTCCGCGGCAACGCCCGACCTGCCCACGATTGCCGAGCAAGGCTATCCGGGGTTCGACGGCGTGGCCTGGATAGGCCTGGTCGCGCCGGCCGGGGTCCCGCGCGCAATCGTCGACAAGCTCGCCGCCGAGACGGCCGCGATCATCGCGCTGCCCGATGTACGCGAGCGGCTGCTGGCGCTCGGCGCCGAGCCGGCCGCCAACACTCCGGACGAATTCGGCGCCTATATCAAAAGTGAGATCGCGAAGTGGGGCAAGGTCATCAAGGAATCCGGCGCCCGCGTCGAATGAGCATGACATCCGGCATTTCGAGTTCGCTCGCAACCTTTACGGCCGAACTGCGCTGGGACGCGATCCCGGCGGAGGTCCGCACGCGCGCGAAGCACCTCGTGCTCGATGCGATCGGCTGCGGCCTTGCCGCGCGGCGCTTCGAGTTCGCGGCGGTCTCGTTGCGCGCGCTCCAGGAGCTCGGCGGCGCCGGTCCACGCGCGGTAGTCGGTCATTCCCTGCAATTGCCCTTGCGCGATGCGGTGCTTGCCAACGGCATCCTCCTGCACGGCCTCGACTACGACGACACGCACTCTGAAGGCATCGTCCACCTCACGGTAGGCGTGCTGCCGGCGGCGCTCGGGCTTTCCGCTGAGCTCGACCGTCCGGGACGCGACCTGCTGGTGGCCTACATCGCCGGCGTCGAGGCTGGGGCCAGGCTCGGCGCCGTGGCCAAGGGCGGCTTCCACCAGGTCGGCTTTCACCCCACCGGCGTCATCGGCGCTTTTGCAAGCGCACTGGCCGCAGGAAAGCTTCACGGGCTCGGCGCGGCCCACCTCATCCACGCGCAGGGCGTGGCGCTTTCGGCTGCTTCGGGCAGCCTCGAATTCCTCGAGGACGGCTCGTGGACCAAGCGCTTCCATCCGGGCTGGGCCGGGGTAAGCGGGCTCACCGCCGCGATGATGGCCAAGCACGGCTTCGTTGCCCCGGCCGCGGCTTACGAGGGGCGCTTTGGCCTCTTCAAGTCGCACCTCGGCACGCTCGACGCACAGTGCGACTACGCGCGTGCGACGCAAGGATTGGGAAGCGTGTGGGAAACGCTGAACGTCGCGGTCAAGCCCTACCCAGCCTGCCATTTCGTCCATGCGTTTGCCGATGCGGCGCTCGAACTCAAGCGCGAGGGACTCGAAGTCTCGGCCATCGAGTCGATTACCGCGCTCGTGCCGGCCGAAGTCGTGAAGACCGTCTGCGAGCCCGCCGTGAACAAGCAGCGCCCGGTAAACGAGTACGACGCGAAGTTCAGCGTCCCTTATGTGATTGCGGCGTCGCTGTGCGCAGGCAAGTTCGGGTTGGCGGAGCTGGAAGACGCCGCGCTCAAGGATTCGCAAACGCTCGCGCTCGCCGCCCGCATCAGCTATCGCGTCGACCCTGATTCGGATTTTCCAAAGCACTACTCCGGCGAAATCGTCGTGCGCTTAAAAGATGGCCGCGAGCTGCGCCATCGCGAATCAATCAACCGCGGCAGCGCAGACCGCCCGCTCACGAACGCCGAAGTGGAAGCCAAGTTCCTGCAGAACGCGGCGTATTGCGTCGCTCCCGCCCGCGCAAAAAACATTCTGGATGCGGTCCTCGCTCTCGACGACCATCCGGCCCTCGCCCTCGAGGAGGTCCTGCGTGAAAGCTGACCTGCCCCTCGCGGGGATCCGCGTGCTCGCAGTGGAGCAATACGGCGCGGGGCCGGCCGGCACGATCTACCTTGCCGACCTGGGCGCCGAGGTCATCAAGGTCGAGAACCTGCGCGAAGGCGGCGATGTCGGCCGGCGCGTCGGCCCGCATTTCTTCGGGCCGGAGGACAGCCAGTTCTACCAGACCTTCAACCGCAACAAGCGCTCGATCGGGATGGATTTGCAGTCGCCCGAGGGCAAGGCCGTGTTCCTCGACCTCGTGCGCACCGCAGACGGCGTCATCGACAACCTGCGCGGCGACCTGCCGGACAAGCTTGGCCTCACGTATGCCTCGCTTCAAGAGATCAATCCGCGCATCGTGTGCTCGCATCTCTCCGCGTACGGACGCACGGGCTCGCGCGCCGCGTGGCCGGGCTACGACTACCTGATGCAGGCCGAGGCCGGGCACATGTCGCTCACCGGCGAGCCGGACGGCCCCCCCGAGCGCTACGGGATTTCGGTGGTGGACCTCATGACGGGCCTCGCCGCTTCGTTCGCGCTGCTCTCGGGCATCACGAGCGCGCGGCAGACCGGGCGCGGCCGGGACCTCGACACGAGCCTCTTCGACCTCGCGCTCTTCAACCTCAATTATCCGGGCAGCTGGTATCTCAATGCCGGTGCGGTCCAGGGGCGCGAGAAGCGCTCCGCGCATCCTTCGCTCGTGCCGAGCCAGCTGTATCGCACGCAGGACGGCTGGATCTTCGTGATGTGCAACAAGGAAAAATTCTGGCCGCTGCTTGCAGCTGAACTCGGTCACGCGGAATGGGGCAGCGATCCGCGCTACTCGACTTTCGCCGCGCGCCTGGATCGCCGGGACGAACTCACGCTGATGCTGGACGCGGCCTTTTCGCTCGAGTCGACGGCGACGTGGCTCGACAAATTGACCGGCAAGGTTCCGGTCGCGCCGGTGAACGACATCGCGCAGGCGCTCGATAATCCTTTCGTAGCCGAGCGCGGCGGCGTTGCCGACTACGCCTATCCGGACGGCCGGACCGCCCGCCTCGTCGTGAATCCCATCCGCTGCTCGGACGTCGAGCTGCCGCGCCGCGCCGCGCCCGCGCTTGGCGAAGACACCGACGCGCTGCTCGCAGAACTCGGCTACAGCGCCAAGCGCATCGCAGGCCTTCGCGCTTCCAAGAGCATTGGATGAAGCACGTGGCATGAAACACGTAGGATGAAACCCCATCGCTACGAACAAATCGCCAAGGCGCTGAGCGAGCGCATCACCTCGGGCGCGGTGTCCGTGGGCGATTCGCTGCCGACCGAGGCGGCGCTCTGCAAGAAGTACCGCGTCAGCCGCTACACCGCCCGCGAAGCCTTGCGCCAGCTGCGCGAGGCGGGGCTCATCACGCGGCGGCCCCGCGCCGGCTCGACCGTCGCGGCAGCCACCTCGACCTCCGCGTTCAGCCTGCCGGTAAGTTCGGCAGCGGACCTCTTCCGGTACGCGTCCGAGACGCGCTTCATCATCCAGGAGCGTGAACGCATCAAGGCCTCGGGCGAGGACCTTGCGGTGCTCGGCTGCCGCCGCGGGCAGGAGTGGATCAAGCTTTCGGGCGTGCGCAAAAAGCCCGGCATCGCGACGCCTGTCTGCCTCATCACCGTCTACCTTCACAGCGCACTCAGCGCACTCGAGAAGCGCATCCCCCGCTCCGCCGGCGTGATCTACCCGCTCGTCGAAAAGGAACTCGGCGTGCGCATCGCCTCCATCCGCCAGCGCATCGATGCCGTCCCCCTCGACCCCGCGCAAGCGCATCAATTGGGGTCAGAGTCGACTTTCGGTTTACGCGTCGTGCGCCGGTACCACGACGCGACCGATCGCCTGCTTGAGGTCTCGGATTCGCTCCACGCGGCCGGTCGGTTTGCCTACGAGATGCGCTTGCGGCGGGATTAATGCGGCGAACCTATTGCTGCCAATTTCGGACTGACCCCCGCACCGTTACTGGCTCTCCTGTCAGATTGCTGCCACTAGGCTCGGCCGCCACCGTCAAGGAGCATGCTGATCACTTCCGTGAGGTTTGCGTTGAGCTCATCGGGCGAATGCCCCTGACTGTGCGCGCCTGGAAATCCGGGCACGTAACCTACAAAGAGGTTTGTGTCCGGACAGCGCTCAATCACGGCAGCAAAAGCATGCATCCCGAAGCCCCAAGCAGTAGGAGAAAGCTATTTTACGTCTCGGATCGCCGGTATTACGACTCGACGGATCGAGGTCTCGGATTCGCTCCACGCGGCCGGTCGGTTTGCCTACGAGATGCGCTTGCGGCG
>JANXRZ010000040.1 GCA_025352885.1 Pseudomonadota bacterium
CCGGTGCTCATGCGGGCCGGATCGTCGCTTGTACGGCGGCGAGGAAGTCCTTGAGGTTGATCGGCTTCTCGATGAACCCGTTGAAGCCCGTATCCATGATCTGCTGGCGGTCCTGGGTCATCACCGAAGCCGTGATCGCAATGACGGGCACCTGGGAGGTCGCAGGCTCCGCGCGCAGCACCTTGAGCGCCTCCATGCCGTTCATGCCGGGCAGCTGGATGTCCATGAGAACCAGGTCGGGGACCCGCTCGAGGGCCATCTTGATGCCGTCCTCCGCGTTGACCGCCTCCATGGTCTCGTAGCCCTTGGCCTGGAGGATGTCCCTCACGAGCTTCATGTTCTTTTCGTTGTCTTCGACTATCAGTACGAGACTCATGACGGTTCCGGAATCGTGAAAGTAAAGGTCGAGCCCTTGCCCGGCTCGCTTTCAAGCCACAGGCGCCCGCCGTGCAGCTCGACGAAGCGCTTGGTGAGCGCAAGGCCAAGGCCCGTGCCCTCGTTCTTGTTGGTGTAGTGGCGGCCGACCTGGCGGAACTCCTCGAAGACCGCTTCCTGGTCTTCGGGCGCGATACCTATGCCAGTGTCGTGCACCGCGACGGTCAGGGCGTCGTCGGCCTTCGTTGCGCGCACCTCGACGCGGCCTCCATCGGGCGTGAATTTAACCGCGTTCGACAAGAGGTTCAGCAGAATTTGCTTGAACTTGCGCTCGTCGGCGCGGATCTCGCCCATCTGCGGGTCCACCTGGAGCTCGAGGGCGATCGAGTGTCGCGTCGCTCGCTCGCGAATGAGCGAGAGCGCATTGGCCAGCGCGTTCGGGACGTCGAAATTCGACGGCTCCAGGTCCATGCGGCCCGCTTCGATCTTCGACAGGTCGAGGATGTCGTTGATCAGCGACAGCAGGTGCTTGCCCGAGGAGTGGATGTCCTTGAGGTAATCCTCCTGCTTGGCGTTCAGCTCGCCGAACATCTTTTCCACGAGCACTTCCGAGAAGCCGATGATTGCGTTCAGCGGCGTGCGCAGCTCGTGCGACATGTTCGCGAGGAACTCCGACTTGTGCTTGCCCGCGATTTCAAGCTGCCGGTTCTTTTCCTGGATCTCGTTGAACAGGCGCACGTTCTCGATTGCGATGACGGCCTGGGAAGCGAAGGTTTCGAGGAGGCTGATCTGCTTCGGGGTAAATGACCCGGACTCCGCCCTGCTGACGCTGATCGTGCCGATCGCCCGGCCGTCGCTAAGCATGGGTACGATCAGGTTGCTCCGGATACCACGTGCTCGCGCCCGCAACTTCAACTCCTCGGAGGCGTCCGGGTCGTTTTCAATGTCGTTCCAATGCGCCGGTTTTCCGGAGAGCACGACGGCGCAATTGCGGCTGCTCGACGAGAGCGCCCTGGGGAACGATTTTCTGATCGCCTCCCTGCCCGACTCGGTGGTCGCGGTATGCGCCGCCAAGTGAAGCTCGTCGCCGACAACGAGGGTGACGTCCGCCGCCCGCCCCTTGAACAGGCGCATCGCGCTTTCGGCGATGACGTCGAAGACCGGCTGGACATCGGTCCGCGAACCGGCGATTACCTTGAGGATGTCCGCAGTGGCCGCCTGCTGGCTGACCGTCTCGGTGAGCTCGGCAGTCCGCTCGTCGACTTTCCTTTCCAGGCCTGCATACGACTCGCGAAGCTGCGCTGTCATGCTGTTGAACTGGTCGGCAAGCGCCTGAAGTTCATCGCCCGTGCGAATATCGATCTTGCGGTCGAGCTCCCCCTCCCCGATGCGCTGCGCACCTTCCTGCAGCGTGTTGATGGGCTTCACCATGCCCCGTGCGAGCCACCACGCAGTAAGCGCGGAGAACAGCAAGCCCGCCACCATGAGGACTATGGTCCGGACGATCGTCGCGTTCAGCGTCGCGTAGACCTCGCCGACCGGCTGCTCGACGAACACTTTCCAGCCCAGCGGCTCCACGCCTGCAAAGGCCGTGAGGACTTCGTTGCCGGCGAGGTCGCGCGCAAGCCGCGCCGGCTCGTCCGCCGAGGCGGGTCCTGCGAGCGCCGCTTTCACGTGATCGAGCTTCGAGTAATCGGTCTTCCGCAGGACGAGGCCGATGTCCGGATCGGCCACGAGGTGCCCGCTGGCATCGACCACGTAGGCCTTGCCCTTGACGCCGATCTTGATGCGCGTGACCACGTCCCAGATGAACTTGAGGTTCACCTCGGCCACGGTCACCGAGCCCGAGGCGCCGCCGGAGCGCAGCGCGATCGCCATGTACGGCTCCGTTTCCTTTCTGAAATAGACCGGACCGAACCAGGTCTGGCCGGGCTTTGCGCCAAGGAAAGCCGGGTCTTTCGAGCGATCCTTGGAGGACCCGGCCACGTCCATCGCAAGCCGTGAGACCGAGAGCACCTCCTGCCCGGCCGGGCTGATCTGCGTGATGTCGGTTACCGCGGGCACCTGCCGAAGGAGCTTCAGGAACTCGATGCGCCGTTGCTCGAGGCCATCGACACCAAGCTGCGGCAAGGCCGCGAAGCCCAACTGCTGCTCGATCTGCTTTACGAACTGCTCGATGCGCGACGCGGCCGCAATCGCCTTTTCGTGCTGCAGGCTGGCGAGCGCGGACTTGTTCTCCTGGTAGGAGAAATACACGCTGATGCCGCCCGAGGCGAGCAGCACGCCTACGACCAGCGCGAGGACCGACACAAAATACTTGCGGAACAGGCGCCCGCGGTAAATCCGGCGAGGTGCCACGGCTTCGAGGGAAATAGGCTCTGAGGGCTTCACTGTGAAGTCACTGTATCACCCGGCAAAAGCCGCCCGGAAACGCCCGCTTGGTTCACGCGGCTGGAGCCGCAATGCGAAGTCCAACGAAGTATTTCTTGTAATACCCCCTGTCCCTCGTGAGCAACTGGTCGCATTGGCGGTGTGCATGGGCGCCTATCAGGAAATCGGCAATGACTCGTTCACGCTTTCCACCGGCCGAGCGATACCTTTTCCAATTCGCTCCAGCCAGCGTTGCAGCCGGCTCTTGCATTGCGGAAAACTCCACGCCCAGAGCTTGCATGGCCCGCGCAAATGCGTCATCCGATGCGAAAGCGCCGCGCGTCTCGCTCCAAACAATGCTGCACGCCACGACCGCACCGGCATTGAATGCCGATCTCAGAGCATTTGCAGAGGCCGTACCAAAGCGGCGATCCGCGCCAAACACGTCGATCAGGACGCTGGTATCGACCGCCGTGATCATTTCTTTGGATCGCCGCGGACACTGCGGATGTATTTGTCCGTGTCGAATCCCAGGACGAGGCATCCGAAGACCTTCGATACTGGATCGGTTTGCGCTTTACGGGCGATCAGCGCTCCGTCCTTCGCGTCGAACTCGAGCGCCGTGCCGGGGCGAATGCCGAGCTTGTCCCGCAACGCTTTCGGAATCGTCACCTGGCCTCGCTCCGCAACGATTGCTTTCATGTGCACCCTCAGCCTTAATAGGAAACATGATACATGATTCATGCGCTACAAAGTACGGATTCAATACCGGCAATGCATCAAACAGGGACTGTCTTCACTCGACCTTGATGGTCAGACCTTGATTCCAAGCAACCTTGCCGCAGTGCCGCCGAGGATCGCCACTTTTTCCGCATCCGACAACCCAGAAGTGGCCATGACTTCTTCGACCGCCGTCTTGGTCCATGGATACGGATAGTCCGTGCCGATCATCAGTTGGCTCGATCCGACTTCGGCCGCCAGGTGTCGCACGCCTTCGGGCGAAAACACCATCGTGTCGTAATACATCTGCCTCAGGTATTCGGTCGGCTTTTTCTTGAGCGGTCCGTTATGGCCGCCGGTGCACAGGTCGGGACGCGCCATGCAGCCCCTGTCGGAGCGGGCTGCGTAAGAAGGCAGATAACCGCCACCGTGGGCGCTGCAGATCTTGAGGCCGGGAAAGCGATCGAGCGTGCCTTCGAAGATCAGGTGCGACAGCGCGATCGTCGTCTCGAGCGGATTGCCGATGACGTTCTCCAGGCCGCCGCTGCCTTTGAAGCGCCTAGCGAGTTCGCTGGGGGCGCCTGTGCCCTGCGGATGGATGAAGACCAGGACGCCGAGTTCCTCCGCTTTCGCCCAGAAAGGGTGGAATTTCGGGTCGCTGATCTCCGCGCCGTCGACACTGCCCCCGATCGCCGCGCCGCGCAGGCCATATTTCCTGACGCCCTCCTCCAGTTGTCGTGCGGCAAGATCCGGATGCTGGAGCGCTACCGAAGCAAAACCCAGGAACCGATCCGGCGTCGCGGCGCACGCTTCGGCAAGCTTTTCGTTCTGCACCTGGATGAGCTTTTCCGCAACCTCGCGCTCGGCCTTGTACCAGTACGGATTGATGCTGAGCACTTGCATGTCGATGCCCTGCTCGTCCATTGCGGCCAGGCGCGTAGCGAGTGCCGTGCCCATGTGCAGATCGGGCCGCAGCGACGGCCCGCCGAATTTCAAACCCATGAGCGCCATCGCCTCGGGCACCGCGCAATGCGCGTGCACGTCGATCACCTTGGCGCGCTTGCCTGCGACGATCGTTTCACGCCGCCTGGGCTGCGCATGAGCGTGCGGCACGGCGAGCATCTCGCATCCCACGAAAACAAGTCCGGCAAGCGCTCCGGCTGAACCGAGGAATTCGCGGCGGGTCGTCAGCATGAAATCATCCTCCCAGAAGAGTTCGCGTGAGCGTAGCACGCACCTCGCCAAAGGTAAGATCGGTAAGATTCCGCGCATCCCCAAACCGAAAGGCATCCAATGAACGAGACACTGCCCCCCATCCGCCGCATCGTTACGGAGGACGATGCCAACGGCCGCTCGCGCATCGCCGAAGACGCGCCGGCCACCGCGATCCGGACCGTGGAAGAGCGGCCGGGCTACCGCAACGTGAACCTCTGGCGCACCGAAGAGATGCCCATCCCCATCAACGCGCCTGACAGCATCCTTGCACACAAGGGCATCCTGCCTCCGACCAATGGGACCATCCTGCGGATCATTGATTTCCCGCCGGAAGTCGCGGACCCTGTAGAGCGAAAGCGCCGCATCCAGGCCACCTTCGGCACGATGTTCACGGATGCGCAGCACGACAAGCGCGAAGGCGCGCATCCGGGAATGCATCGCACCGAGACGGTGGATTACGCCATCATCCTCGAAGGGGAGATCTGGGCCGTGATGGATGAGAACGAGACGTTGATGCGCACGGGCGATGTGCTGATCCAGCGCGGCACCAACCATGCGTGGGCGAACCGCTCGCAGAAAACCGCGCGAATCGCTTTCGTGCTGATGGGCGGGAGCCGATAAATGTCGGACGCGGGGGGCGATCCGGCAAAAATGAATCGGCTGACGCTGCGCTTTGCTGACGCGGACCTCGAGCGCACGTACCTCGAAGAGCAAGCCCGCAAGACGCGGCGCGTCGTGCGCCTGGCCGCACTCTGGGCCGGCGGGATCCTGCTCATAAACTGGGCGCTTCAAGGCGTCATCTTTCCGAACCTGCCGAATCCGCACACGCGGGTTGCGCTGCCATTCACCTTGATGCTGGGCGTCCTGTTGACAGGGTACCTGCTGGCAGGCGGAAACAATTACTTGCGCTACCACCAGCGCGTGATCGGTGTCGGAATGATGCTGTTGGCACTCGGGGTCATCGGTTGGGTCTCGACCTTGCCTCGCCAGATCATGATCGTGACCGGCCTCCCGCTCATTATTCTTCACGTCCAAAACACCTACACCCAGGTGCGGCTGCGCTTCCTGCTGGCCGTCCCTTGCGCGTGGCTGGCCTCCGCGATGTTCGTCGGCTACACCCACTCGATCGGGGTGCTGTCGGGCCAGGATGTCGTGACCCTTGCCATCCTTCTTTGCGTCATTAACCTGTTCGGCATGTTCGCCGGCTACCAGATGGAGCTTTATGCCCGGCGTGAGTTCGTCGCCATCTGCGAGCTGCAGCACGCGCAGGACGAGTTACGCGCCGCACGCGACCAGGCCCTCGCCGCCACGCAGGCGAAAAGCCAGTTCCTCGCCAACATGAGCCACGAGCTGCGCACGCCGCTCAATGCCGTCATCGGGTTCTCTGAGGTGCTGGACGATGGCATGTTCGGAGAACTGAACGAGAAGCAGGCCGACTACGTGAAGGATATCCATTCGTCGGGAAAGCACCTGCTCTCGCTCATCAACGACATCCTCGACCTCTCGAAGGTGGAAGCCGGGCGCATGGAGCTGGATGTCACGACCTTTCACCTTCCGTCCGCCATCGACAACGCCATTGTGCTCGTGCGTGAAAGGGCAGTCAGGAGCGGAATTGCACTCGAACCGGGCGCAGCGGTGATGCCTGGTGAATTCAGGGGTGACGAGCGCAAGTTCAAGCAGATCATGCTCAACCTGCTGTCGAACGCAATCAAGTTCACGCCGGACGGCGGGAAGATTTCCGTCACCTCTCGGAGGGAAGGTTCGCTGGTTGAAGTTTCGGTGACCGATACGGGCGCGGGCATTTCTACCGACGACTTGCCGCGGATGTTCCAGGAATTCCAGCAGGTGGGGACCGACCTCGCGCGCAAGGCCGAAGGAACCGGCCTCGGGCTTGCGCTGACGAAACGATTTTGCGAATTGCACGGCGGCTCTGTCCGCGTCCAAAGCGTGCTCGGCCAGGGATCCACTTTCACTTTCACGTTTGCGGAGCAAACGTAGCAGATGAATGCGCCCGATCCGATAGTCGAACGAGGCACGGGCCGGACCTGGCTGCTGCGGATAGCTTCGCTCGCCGGAATCATCGCCACAATAGCCGCCATCGGCGTCTTCATGCGCAAGGGCGACTCGAACACGGCCGGCATGCTGGTGTTCGCGGCGGTCCTCTGCGCACTCCTTTTCGCCTGGAGCTGGAAGGACTCGCTCATGGTTCCGTTTGAATGGGCGAAGCGCTACGTCCAAGGAGTCGAAAGCGGCGAGCGCCACGAGTGGTACGCCTTCCGCGGCCAACGTGTGCGGGTGTTCCTAGATGAGGCCCAGCGCCCGTGGTTCGCGCTGAACGAGATTGCGTTCATCCTCTCGCTCGAAGTCGACGACAAGACTTTCCGGCACTACGGTAAGCAGGAATTCGGGACCCCGACTCACGTCCCGGAGAAGTGCCTGTCGGAAAGCGGCCTGCGCCGGTTGCTGAAGTACAGCTCGCACGCGGATGCTGGCGCGCTCCGACTCTGGCTCGATCGGGATGTATTGCGCCTGCTGAAAAACCGGGCCGGTCGGGAACCCACCGG
>JANXRZ010000051.1 GCA_025352885.1 Pseudomonadota bacterium
TACCGATCGCAGATCCGGATGTTCGAATGGGATTTCCCAGGCCACCCGCTCGTCACTTGCCTCGGGTTCTCCAATCCTCGAGCCAGACACTCCGCGTTGTTCAAAGTAGCGGTACCACGCCGCCTGGATGACGCGTAGAAACAAGTTTCTCGACGAAAAAAGTTCGCCGATTGGCAGACCGTAAAACACACTCTTTTCGCCCAGGACATGGGCAACATGATTGGCCAATACGACGGGCAATCCCTCACCTCGATAGTGCAGCCGCAAAAGTTCTCGCCACAATTCAGCCGGCTCCGAGATCAGATGCGGACTGATGCGAAAAATGTGCATCAGGATGAAATCCTTGGTTGCCGAGTCCGCCAAATCCTGCGTCGCATGCCGTGACTGCGCCTCGAACAGCTGCTCAAGGTGTTCCGGCCCGATCTGCCGCACCACTCCTGGGCTCAATCGTGGAAGCAATTCAGCCACGCTCAAGTTGACCCTGCGCGCTTGCCTCAAGTAATCCCAAGGCAGATCGTCCACGTTACCGTTCTGCAAGTGAAGCACGAGAGATCTGGCTGCCGCCTTCCCTCCAGCGTCCCAAATTGTCCTGAAGCGCTCTTCGTATTCCGCACGGAACACAACGGAGTCTTCAAACGGCAAGACTTCGAATCCTCGTTCGCGAAGCCCCGACAGGATCTGCGCGTCCAAAAGAACGTCGTCGGGGTCCACGGCAATCCACAAACGCGCCAGATCGGGCGGGAAATTGTCGAGAATGCGCTCAGACCATTGGGTCATGCGGATCGCGCGTCCCGGCCAGCTTCAATGCCCGCGGTCCATTCGCCTATCCGGAGCATCATGACCGCGTTGAGGTCGGGAACCACCGTCTCGGAGTCATTCAATTTCGCCATGCGCGCTTCGACTTCTTTTGCAAGGCGTTTCCGTCGATGGTCCCGTACTTCCGGCAATCCGACGCGACCAATTGCCTGATAACGCGCGTCGTAGGCGTACTGCGCCCGCTCCCGCTCGCCCGTCAGCCGGGCACGATGCGCGTCGAGCAACTCCGAATACAACCGCTCGCCTTGAGTGCTGGCGGCCGCCAGGGATGAATCGAATGAGGAACCCCAACCGTTGTCAGCACCGGTGATCGTCTCGATTTGCTCCGTCAGCAGCAGGTCCCAAATGCGCTTCGCCGTAGGCACGAACGTACGGCCTTCATCGGTGACAAACAGCGGCATAAAGCGCCTCCGATTGAACCCATCCGCGAAAAGGCTGATTTCCCAGAGCGACCACACGCCGCGAATACTCTCCGGCAATCCGCCGACGCAAACGATCGCCAAGGGCTGACCGGACACACAGCGCGGCAGCTCGCTGATAAATGCTCTCGCCCGGGGGTCTTCCAGAGTCACCCACTCCAACTCGGGGTGCTGCTCCGCGGTTCGGGCATCGAAGCACACCCGTTCGGACTCGGTGCCGTCCAGCCACTTCACCCGCCAGGCATGATTGACCTTGACTGCCGAGCCACCGCGGGCCGGCAACCCATTCGTAATTGCACGCTCGAGCCAGAACTGTGCCGGATGGTCTCGCCACTTTCGGGCATCGTCCGCCTGCAAGCCATGGCCGTCTGACAGCAGGTCCGTGCTCTGTCTGGCGTCAGTGACCTTCTCTCTGATCTGCGCGACTACGGCGTCGCACTCCTGTTCGATCGACTCCGGGTGCTGTAGGCCGTGTACGAACAATTCATCAAATATCGGCTCGGATTCGGCCGAATCCATTACGTCCGAGGCTTTGTCGACGCCGAATTCCAGCGCAATGATCGCCAACTTTTCTTCGAGAACCTGGCGCACCCGGAACTCGACGGTTTCTTCCAAGACGAAATTGGTTGCACGCACCTCATGGCGCTGGCCGATCCGGTCCACTCGCCCAATGCGTTGCTCGATTTTCATTGGATTCCACGGCATGTCGTAATTCACAACGACATGACAAAACTGCAGGTTCAAGCCTTCGCCGCCGGCATCCGTCGAGACCAGCACGCGCACTTCGCCTGCAAACACTTGTTGCGCCCTGGCGCGCGCATCGAGATCCATTCCGCCGTTGAGAAGTGCCACTGAAAACCCTCGATTTCCCAAAAAGCCCGCGAGCATCGCCTGCGTCGGAACGAACTCGGTGAAGATCAGCACCTTTAGCGCCGGATCGCTTTCTTCCTGCTGCAGCTTGTAGATCAGTTCGAGCAGGGCTTCTGCCTTAGCATCTGTGCCCGCGGTTTCGGTCTTCCGGGCAAGGTCGAGCAGCGTCTCGACTTCGGCTTTTTCCCGCGCGACCGCTTCGAGAGTATCGGCGCCGGCCTGAACGGCAATGTCCACCTGCGCCTGCCCGTCGAGTTCTGCCCATTCTTCCGGGTCGGTTTGTTCGAACAACAAGGCTTGCGGCTGCGGTGAGTCCAGTGCTTCCAGGCGCCTTTCCAGTGTCGTTCGGATAGCGGCAGTGCTGGATGTGACGAGCCGCTGCA
>JANXRZ010000221.1 GCA_025352885.1 Pseudomonadota bacterium
TTCACCATGATGCAGGTCGTCCTGCATCACTTCCCGGGTGCCCAGGTCGAGTACAAGTTCAAGTGCAGGAATCCGGGCGTCGACCTGACACCCTTCCTGGACGAGATTCGCGCCGAGATCGCCGAGTTGTCCACGCTCCGCCTGACCGAGGACGAGTTGGCATACCTTCGCTCGCTGCGCTTCATGAAGTCGGATTTCGTCGACTTCCTCGGCCTCTTCCACTTCAATGGCAAGTACGTGCGCGTCGAGCCGGACCTCGCGTTGCCCGGGGAACTCGACATCACGATCCACGGGCCGTGGCTGCACACGATCCTCTACGAGATCCCGATCCTCGCGATCGTGAGCGAGGTGTATTTCCGGCGCACCCAGCCGAACGTGGACCTGGCGACGGCCCGAATGCGGCTCAAGACCAAGATCGCCGCTGTCCGCGCGCTTGAGCCGGCGCTTGAATTCAAGATTTCAGATTACGGGACCCGGCGGCGGTTTTCGCTCGCATGGCATGAAGAGGTGATCCGCACGATCAAGGCCGATGTGCCCCAGCTCTTTGCCGGCACCTCCAACGTGTGGCTCGCGATGCGCAACAACCTCACGTCCCTCGGCACGGTCGCGCACGAATACATGCAGGCCTGCCAGGCGCTAGGGCCGCGGCTGCGCGACTCGCAGGCCTTTGCGTTCGAGATGTGGGCGAAGGAATACCGCGGCGACCTCGGCATCGCGATCTCGGACACGTACGGGATGGATGCCTTCCTGCGCGACTTCGACTTGTACTTCTGCAAGCTGTTCGACGGAGCCCGGCAGGATTCGGGCGACCCCTTCGACTGGGGCGAGAAGCTCATCGCGCATTACCTCAAGAACCGCGTCGACCCGCGGACCAAGACGCTGATCTTCTCCGACAGCCTCACCATCCCGAAGGCGATCGAGATCGCTCGCCGCTTCACCGGCCGCGCGCGCCTCGCGTTCGGGATCGGCACCAACCTCACCAATGATGTCGGCGTAGAGCCCCTGCAGATCGTCATCAAGATGACCGAGTGCAATGGCCAGCCGGTCGCGAAGCTCTCGGATTCGCCGGGCAAGACGATGTCCAAGGACGAGGGGTACCTGGCTTACCTGCGGCAGGTGTTCGGGATCGAGCCATAGACAAGGACAGCGCGGAAGGGCGCGGTTTTCGCAATACGGCCCTCGCAGTCCTCGCCACGTGCTTCCTCCTCAACATGATGGGGCGGGGCAGCGGCGACACCTACATCGTGTTCCTTGCAGCCCTCGAGAAGGAATTCGGCTGGTCGCGCTCGGAGCTCACCGGCATCTATTCGGTCTACCTGCTGGCCGGCGGGGCGCTCGCGCCGGTGGTCGGCTCGCTCTTCGACCGGTTCGGCCCGCGGCTGGTGTACACGACCGGGATCTTCTGCGTGGGGGCGGCTTTCCTCGTCGGCGGGTACCTCACCACCCTGTGGCATTTCTACGTGCTCATCGGAGGGCTGATCGGCATCGGCAGCGGCCTCGCGGGCATGGTGCCGGCCTCGGGTCTCCTGACACGGTGGTTTCGCGCGCGCCTGTCGACCGCGATGGGCATCGCCTTTGCGGCGACCGGCATGGGCTCGCTTACGTTCGTACCTTTCGCGCAGGCCATGCTCGTCCACTACGACTGGCGCGTAACCTATCGGGTGTTCGGCGTTGGACTGATGCTGCTGGTGCCGGCCGTTGCATGGGCGATTCCGTGGAAGCGGTTTGCGGCCGGGCATCCCGACTACCGCATGCCGCAGCGGCCGAAGGAGGGCGGCACGGGCGGGTGGACCTTGCGCGCAGCGATGAAGACGCCGCTCTTCTGGGCGCTCGCGCGCGTGTTCTTCTTCACCTCGATCGGCATGTTCACCGTGCTCGTGCAGGCCGTCGTCTTCTTTACCGATGCCGGGTTCTCGCCGCTGGTCGCGGCGACCGCTTTCGGCGTCACCGGCATGTTGTCGGTCGTGAGCGTAGCGGCGAGCGGGCCGCTGGCCGAGCGCTTCGGGATCCGCCAGACCGTCAGCGTGAGTTTCGCCGGCTCGGCGCTCGGTATCGCGCTGCTGCTGCTCTTGTCATTCGTGCCGTGGGCGATGCTCTTAGGGGCCTATGTACTCGTCTTCGGCTTGTGCCAAGGCATGCGCGGGCCAATCGTTTCCTCGATCACCACACGCCACTTCGCCGGGCCGAAGGTCGCGACAATTTACGGCATGATCTACATGGCCAATGCGCTGGGCTCGGCTTCCGGCTCCCTGATTGGCGGCGCCCTGCACGATTTCACCGGCGGCTATCGCGCCGGCTTCGTCTTCGCCTTCTGCGCCATGGCGCTGGCCGTCACCAACTTCTGGACCGTCCCCGAACTGCGCAAAATGCGCTGACAAAATGGGGACCGGTCAGGTCGAGCCTGGGCCCTTCTTCGTCACCACTTTGCGGGGAGCTTCTTGTGGAGCGTTACGTATTTCGAATCGATCGAGATGTAACCGCCCGCCGCTAGATCCTTGATGATCCGGCTGACCGTTTCGCGCGAGGCGCCGATCCGCGCGGCGATATCGTGCTGCGTGAGTCGATCGGGCACGATGCGCCGGCCATCCTTCTCGACCGCATTGGCTTCGATGAATGCCACGAACCGGCCATATATGTCGTTCAGCGTGAGGTCTTTTACCTGCGCCGTGAGGCTGCGGACCCGGCCGATCAGCCTGTTCAGCAGGTGGCGGGCAAATCGAGGATTGCGCTCGATAAGGTCTTCTACGTCCGTCCGGGGGATGAGGTAGATCCGGCAGGCCTCCAGCGCCATGACTGAGGCGGACCGCACGCCGCCGTCGAGTACCAGTTCGCCGAAATAGTCGCCCACGCCGACGGTCCCGAACACGAACTCCCTGCCTTCCGCGTCGCTCACAAAGGCCTTGACCCTCCCAAGCAGCAGCACATACAGCGCATCGGTGCCGTCGCCTTCATTCATCAGGACCGCACCCTTTGGAAACGAGCGCACGACTCCGCGAGGCGACAGCACGCGCAGTTCGGCTTCACCGAGGCTTGCGAAGGGGCTTGCCGGATCCGGCATGCGGTGTGCCGATGGAAAGGGAGGGATAGAGTTTCGCAGCACGATCCGGGCCTGAAAAGTAAGCCATCGGTAGGGTCGGGTAGTGCGTTGGAAGGGGGGCTGGGCCGATGGAAGTGTGCGCGCGACGCACTATCGGTGTGCCGGACGACGACGATTTCCGCGCGCACGGCGCCTACCTTGAACTTCGGCGCGGCCTGGTGTTCAGGTTGTGCCCATCAGCGAGGCAAAGGGGGGATATGCAGCGCGAACCTGAACTGATTTACGAGCCTGCCGAACTTGTCGGCGGAAGGCGGCTTGCCCGCCTCCTGCCGGAAGCCATGGCGATGGACCCAAGGGCGGTTATGGCCTATGCACTCGGGATTGCTGCGGTGACTCTCGTGGTGCTGCTCTCGTCCTAGTCTGATCGGTCTAGTGCGGCTTGGGCCTAGGGCCGCCCCAAAGGTCCGGGTTGAGGTTTTCGGGACCGTACGCTATGAGCAGCGGATCCGTACCGCGTCCGGGTTGCAGCCCCGAGAAGATGCGGATCAGCTGACGCATGCGCTCCATGGCGGGGCGCTGGAAGCCGGTCGATCTCAGGGCCTCCAACTGGGAAAGCAGCCAGCTGCGCCGGCTTTCGGTCGGCTGCATGAAATAGCTCGAGAACGCATTGAGCCTCAGCAATTGGTCGAGAAGCGAGGCGCGCAGCCATTCTGCGTGCCGCCCGCTTGCCGGAAGCGCGTCGAACGCAGCGCTGGCCGGAACGAACGGTTCAGCCGCGGCGCCCGGGTCGGCCGTTGCGCAGTTCGCCAGCGCGCGCCTGAGCAACTCGATCGCCTGCTCGCGCTCACCGAAGGCGCAGGCGAAACGCGCGCAACTCCCCAGCCGATAGGCGTCACCGGTATCGCAGAGCGACACCATCACCCGGAGAGCGGCCTGGAGGGAGGAGAAGCGCAAAGCGGGGGCTAGCGTTTCGTCGAGCGCGTCCCGGTAATGCTCTACCGGATCCTTGGCCTGCAGCTTTGCCTTCGTCTTGAGCACGAGGTGGCCGGATTCTGCAAGCAACTTGGCGCGTTCGGGTTTGCACGCGAACAGGTTCAGGCGAAATTGGTCCCGCGTCGCGTCTGGATTGAAGGGGGCGAGGAGTCCGAGGCCCGGGACCAGCTCATAGCTCGCATAGCCGGCCGATTTCAAGCGGTCGACGAGGTGCAGGTTAAGTCTGTCCCCGTGCCGGATCTCGAACATCACCAGCGGGTTGGAGGAGCGCAGGAAGGCGGCACCGCCTTTCAGGATGCGCTCTTCCTCGCCCTCGGCATCGAGCTTGAGAAAATCCACCGGCCCCCACGCCTTTGAATTTGCTAGCGAGTCGAGCGTGGAGAGGTCCACCTCTTCGGTGCCTGCCTGGTCGGCAGCGTTGATGAGGGTGTTCAATTCGGAATTTGCCGATATCGACAGCTTCGCCGTGCCCTCACGGTCGGACAACGCCTTCTGGATCACGGTGACCTGGCTGAAGGCGTTTAGCCGAATACTCTCTCGCAGGTAAGCGGACGTCGCCGACGAAGGTTCTACGGCCCACACCCTGCCGGAGGGCCCGACTCCTTTCGCGATGGCCAGCGTGTAAAGCCCGTAATTCGCCCCGATGTCCACCGCTCGCATCCCCGGGCGCATGACCTTGCGGACGAACTTGATCTCGTCCTCGAACCAGTCTTCCTGCTCCAGCAGCACGTACGGCGTCAGCAAATCCATGCGATCCGGCACCGCGACCGTTACGCCGCCCGCCACGCGTATGCATAACGCATTTGGGGTCAGGGTCGATTCATCGCTCATTTGAGTCGACTCTGACCCCACTTTTCGGTGAGGGCCTCGCGAAAGGCGGGGTGCGCGATGGCGATCATCTTCGCAGGGCGCTCGGAGAGGGGGACGCCACGGAGGTCGGCCACGCCGTGCTCGGTGACGAAGAGGCCGGCTTCGCTGCGAGGCGTGGCGACGGGCCCGGAGAGCTTGTCGACGATGCGCGAGAGTTTCGTCCCGATCGACGCCGGCAGGCAGATGAGCGAGGCGCCACCCGGCGAGGCATTCGCCGCGCGGATGAAATCGAGCGCGCCGCCGACCGCCCCGACATAGCTTCCTCCTGCGATCTCCGCATTCACCTGTCCGGTCAGATCCACCTCGACCGCCGAGTTCAACGCGACGAATTTATCGATCCTGCCCAGCGTCGCCGGGCTGTGCGTGTAATCGGTGGAGCGAAGCGAGATCGCCTTGTTGTTTCGCGCGAAGTCGAACAGCAGCTTCGTGCCGAACAACACGCCGCCGACCGTGACGCCGCGGTCGATCGACTTATGCGCGTTCGTGATCGCGCCGCTTTGCATGAGGCGCGCCACCCCATCGCAGAGCAATCCGGAGTGGATGCCGAGATCGCGCCGGTCCCCGAGCGCCGCGAGGATCGCGTCCGGCAACGACCCCAACCCGAACTCGAGCACCGAGCCGTCGGCAATGAACTGCGCCGCATTGCGCCCGATCGCGAGTTCGACTTCGCCCGGCGCACCGTAAGGCAACGGCACCAGCGGTCTCGACGAATGGACCACGTGCGCAAAGTCTTTCGCGGTCAGCAACGGCTCGGTATGCGTCCAGGGCACCTGGTCGTTCACTTCCGCGATCACGACGCGCGCGGTTTCAATCGCGGCACCGAGGTATTCGACCGAGATCCCGAGGCTGTATTCACCGCGCGCATTCGGCGGGCTCACTTGCACGAGCACGACATCCGCCTTCAGCTTGCGCGAACGGATGAGGCCGCCGAGTTGCGAATAGGGAAAGGGGCAGATGTCGAGCGCGCCTGCGTCGGCGAGCTTGCGGTTATGGCCGGCGCCGCAATACGACAGCAGCTTGAGATGATCCGCGTGCTCCGCCTTGACGGTGCCGGAGTAATTCACGCCCATGAACGCCGTGGCGCCCGGGTACCGCGCGCGCTGCTCGACGAACGCTTCGATGAGGGTCAGCGGCTCGGAGCAGGCTTGTCCCCAGACGACGCCGTCGCCGGGGCGGATGAAGGCCGAAAGGTCCAGTGCGGAAGGAGGGGGGGCGGTCATGCGCGATGCTAACATTCGCGCATTCTAAAAATGATCCTCACCTGGAGTTCACATGCTCGACGACAAAGCCCTCGACCTGCTGTTCCGCAATGCCCGCAGCCAGAACGGCTTCACCAGCGATCCGGTGCCCGACGAAAAATTGCGCCAGCTCTACGAGATCGTGAAATGGGCGCCGTCGACAATGAATACGCAGCCCATGCGCATCGTGTTCATCAAGAGTGCGGAAGGCAAGAAGCGCCTCGAGCCCGCGCTGTCTCCGGGAAACCACGACAAGACGATCGCCGCGCCGTGCTGCGCGATCCTCGCGTGGGACTCGCAGTTCTACGAGAACCTGCCGAAGATGTTCGCGCATCGCCCGACTGCAATCGACCTCTTCAAGGGTCCGGACAAGGCGGCGCACGCGGAGAAAACGGCTTTTCGCAATGCATCCATGCAGGGCGGGTACTTCATCCTGGCGGCGCGCGCAGTGGATCTCGATTGCGGGCCGATGTCCGGCTTCGACAATGCCAAGGTCGATGCCGAGTTCTTCCCGGACGGCCGGTGGAAGTCGAATTTCCTCTGCACGTTGGGTAAAGGGGATCCATCGAAGGTGATGAGCCGCCTGCCGCGCCTCTCGTTCGACGAGGCGTGCAAGATCGTATAGCGCATTCGAAACTGGAGGGGGCATGGCCAACGATTGGTCCGCAATGAAATTCGGCGCGGCGAACTACGCGCCCCTTTCGCCGATCACTTTCCTGCCGCGCGCGGCGGAAATCCACCCCAAACGCATAGCCGTCATCCATGGCGCGCAACGGATCTCTTACGCGCAGTTCTACGAGCGTGCCCGGCGCCTGGCCTCGGCGCTCGCGAAGCGCGGTGTGGGCAAGGGCGATGTTGTCGCCGCCATGCTGCCGAACGTACCCGCGATGCTCGACGCGCACTACGGCGTGCCGGTGCTCGGTGCGGTGCTCAATGCGATCAACACCCGGCTCGATTCCGAGACGATCGCCTACATCCTCGAGCACGGCGGGGCGAAAGTTTTCATCACCGACCGCATGTACGCCGGCGTGACCGGTCCGGCGCTTGCAAAGCTGAAAGACAAGATCCTCGTCATCGATGTCGATGACCCGCTCTACACGGGACCGGGAGAGCGGCAGGGGGAGATTGAATACGAAGATTTCATCGCGCAGGGCGATCCGGCTTACCCGTGGAGCCTGCCGGACGACGAGTCGCAACCGATCGCGCTCAACTACACGTCGGGCACGACCGGGCGGCCCAAGGGCGTCGTGTACCACCATCGAGGCACCTTCATCGAAGCGATGGGCAACATCGCCGGCTGGCCGCTGCCTTCTGCGCCGGTCTACCTGTGGACGCTGCCGCTCTTCCATTGCAACGGCTGGGCGTTTTCGTGGTCCGTGACGGCTATGTGCGGCACTCACGTTTGCCTGCGCGCGGTCGATCCCGCAGTCATCTTCCCGCTGATCGTCGAGCACGGCGTCACGCACTTGTGCGGAGCGCCGACCGTCCTTTCGCTGCTTGCGTCCGCGCCCGAGTCACAGCGGCGCACCTTCGACCATCCGGTGCATCTCATGGTTGCGGGCTCGCCGCCGCCGGCCAAGGTGTTGCTTGCCGCCGAGCAGCTTGGCTTCGAGGTGCTGCACGCCTATGGAATGACCGAACTCCAAGGGCCGTCGACTACCTGCGTGCCGCATCGCTCGTGGTCGACGCTGCCGGACGCCGAGCGGGCCACCCTGATGGCAAAGCAGGGTGTGCGCTACCAGGTTGTCGAAGGGCACATCGTCGGCGACCCCATGACTTGCGAGCCCGTGCCCAAGGACGGGGCAACGGTCGGCGAGATCCTCATCCAGGGCAACACCGTGATGCTTGGGTACCTCAAGGATGCGAAGGCCACGGCCGAGACTTTCCATGGCGGATGGATGCACACGGGCGATCTCGCTGTGTGGGACGAGACCAACTACATCGAGATCAAGGACCGCAAGAAGGACATCATCATTTCCGGCGGAGAAAACATTTCGTCCGTTGAGGTGGAGATCGCGTTGTACAAGCACCCTTCGACGCTGCTCGCCGCGGTCGTCTCGCGGCCCGACGAGAAGTGGGGCGAGACGCCTTGCGCGTTCGTGCAATTGAAGGAAGGTGCAAGCGGAACCGAGGCCGAGTACATCGAGTGGTGCCGCGGCCAGCTCGCGCGCTTCAAGGTGCTAAAAAAAGTCATTTTCGGGCCAATTCCAACCACCGGCACCGGCAAGATCCAAAAGTACTTATTGCGCGTAAAGGCAAAGTCGCTCACGTAAAGTGGGGTCAGAGTCCACTTTTGCTTCCCGTCATTCGACTCCGGCCCCGGTTGTTGATTCGCATAAGTCGACTCTGACCCCACTTGCGGTTGTGTCTCATAGCGCACCTATACGCACCTCCATCCGACTCCATGTCAGAATTACCCCTACGGCTGGCTCGCGCAGGCCGCACCACTACCGGACAGAAAGATGACAAGAATGCCCAAGGCCTCTTCCTTATCGCTTTCCCTTCTTACCGCAGTAGTCTCGATCTCCGGATGGATCATGTGGCTTACGGACGCCCGGCACGCTATTGAACCGGCTCGCGACTTCACGCAACTGCGCATGCCCGGCCAGGTCTGGAAGAACGCGCCAACCGCTCTCGAGCAATTAATGGGAGCGCACTAGCGCCCCACAGCCGGCCGTTCTTGACGGCGCGTAGCAGTCACCGCATCCTTCCCCCAGCGTTACCAAAAACGAAACGGGAGAAGACAATGACTGTGAAGACTACGAACAAAATCACCCGCCGAGACTTTCTCGGCATGGGCCTCGCGGTCGCAGGCTCGGCTCTCGCCGGCTGCGCGGTGCCGGACATCGGCGGCGACGGCTGGAAAACGGTAATCGACGGACGCGGCATTCCTGCCGGCTGGACCAAAGTCGGTTTCGACGGATGGAGCGTTGCCGAGGGATCGCTCCGCGGAGCGGGCACGACGCCGGCTGCAGCGGGCTACCTCGTTTCACCGCAGAGCTACACGGACTTCGAGCTGCGCGCCGAGTTCTGGGCGGACCACGCGTGTAACAGCGGCATCTTCCTGCGCTGCGAGGACCGCAACAAGATCACCGCGGACAACGCCTACGAGGTCAATATTTTCGACACGCGGCCGGATCCCAAGTACGGCACGGGCGCGATCGTCAACGTTGCCGAAGTGAACCCTATGCCCAAGGCCGGCAACCGCTGGAACGTCTTCGATGTCGTGGCTCGGGGCGATCGCCTCGTGGTGCGCCTCAACGGCCTGCAGACCGTGGACGTGCGCGACGGCAAGCACAAGGCCGGCCCGATTGCGCTCCAGAACGGCGGCGGCGTGGTGCTCTTCAGGCGCGTCGAAATCCGCACGCTATGAGGCTCGCCGGGGACACTATGGTCCTGCGCCGCGGGGACGGCCACTAGCCGGCGAGCAGCGCACCTAGTGCCTCCTGGCCTTGCGCTTCTGCTCCCGCGCTCGACCTCCCGGGGTAAGGATCTTCAGCCAGTCGTGCGTGATTCCGGCCACGTAAGGCGAGCTCGCCCGCTTGGCGACGATGCCTTCGAAGTCGAGCTCCACTGTCTCGGCAAAAAGCTTTTCGCCTTCTTTAGCGACGTAGCGCGCAGGCAGGATAAGCCCGGCGCGGGCAATCGTCTCCTTGAGGGCGCGCTTGCGGGTGAGCAGGGAATGGTCGCGGATGTCGCTGCCGTTGCAGTACAGGATGTCCCAGGCGAAGAGCGTTGCCGGCCTGGACTCCGCGGCCCGGGCCACAGCCGCCATGCGGTTCAGGCCCACGCGCGCGCGCAGGTTCTCGTAGTGCGGGTGGCCGAAGCCGTCCATGATGACGAGCTCCCCGTCGAGCGCCGTGCCCTCGGGCAGACGGGCGACTTGCGCGGCGATTTCGGGAAACGCCCGGGCGAGGTCGCCGCCGTGGCGTGACAGCATCCGCGACTCGCCGTCGCGGATGGCGAGGCACCGAAAGCCGTCGTACTTGATTTCGAAGAGCCATCCGGGTGCCGAAAAGGCATGCCCCTTTGGCTTGGGCCGCGCCAGGTCGGCGTTCGTCAGGCTTATGGGGTTCGATTCAGGCGAGGCCGGGTCGTGGGCCGGCTGGCGAACCCTTCCGACGAGTTCCTTGAGGTTGCGTACCTCCACGCCCAGGACTTTCGTGAAATAGCGATTTGCGCCAGGCGCTGCTGCATGGGTCCGCGGTCGGTCCGGGTCGCCCCGGTTCTTGAAGTCGCCAGGCATGACGGTCGCAAAAAAAGGCGGTGCCGGGGCACCGCCTTTAAATTGCCGAGGCCCTTTCAGGCGGCCTTGTTGTCCCGCCTGGTCCGGCGACGGGCGATGAAGCCCATCAGTCCGAGCCCTGCGAGGATCAGCGCGTTCGTCGACGGCTCGGGCACGGCCGGCTGGAACGCGATGGCCGAACCCGCCGTGCCGTCGATCACGCCCGCCCAGCCTGAGGTGTATTGCGTGGCGTTCGTGCGGATGATGAACGTGTCGCTCGTCAGCCCCGGCATCAGCTTGCCGTGCGAATCGGCGCCCTGCGGCAGCATGTTGAAGCCGATCACGCCGGTGGTATCCCGGTCGGCGGAGTCCGCGGGAATGGCGCCTGCCAGGAAGACGCCGAACGCCTGCGCCGTCTGGAAGACGTTGGTCGTGAACGAGTCGAAGTTGTAGCCGGTGACACGCCCGACCGAGTTCGCCGAGTTGGCGCTATTGCTGAACTGGTAGTAGAAGTCGAGGTTCGTACCGGCTTCCGGACCGTCGTAAACGGCCGTGCGCAGCGTGCCGGTGAACGTCGGTGTGGTGACCGTTTCCACAAGCTGGGCGAGCAGCGTCCCGGCGGGGGCCGAGGCGAGCACGTCGAGCGGGGAAACGGTCTGCGTCAGGCCGAGCGAATTCGCGTTGGCCGCGCCCGAAAGGGCGAGCGCAACCGCAAGTGCACCCATTTTCAGTTTCATCTTCATTGGACAGCTCCATCTGGTTGAGGTTGGGGACTCGTTTGCACCCGATCGCGGGCGCGTACTGCACAATGCGGCGTAGGTTTTCAGGCGTCGATAGGCCGCCCGGTCCCGTATAAACGGCTGACAGGGCGTAGGACAAACGCGTTTTATGTGTGGGGGGAGTACTACCCTCGCGTTAACGCACAGAAATCGCCGCCTACAATTCGCACCATTCGACATGTACCATTTTTGCGGGATATGACATGCAGCGCACCCAGGCCCGGACCGGCGATTGGCTTCGTTTCATTGCAGCGCTCGCGCTCATCGCGCTAAGCGCTTGCGCGTCGTCTCCCTACTCGCCCGTCGAAGCGCCGGTTGCCGTCGTCCCGCCGCCGACTTTGCGTCCGGGCGACACGTGGGTCTACGCGCAGGTGAACGCCTATAACGGCTTGGTCGAGCGGAACCTCACCGATACGCTCGTCGCCGCGGGACAGGGTTTCGTCGTCGAGCGGCGAAGCGACCGGCCAGGCGAGCCCGTGCAGACGGAGACCATTGCGGCGCCATGGCGGGAGATCGCAGAGACGAACGGGAGCGCGCGCGGGGCTTTCAACGCGCCGCTGGCCCGCATCCCGTTTCCCCTCGCGCCGGGGCAGGCCTGGAACGAACAGGCGACGATGACGGACGCATACAACGTCAATTACTTGTGGCGCACTTCAGGGCGGGCCGTTGGATGGGAACGCGTGCGCACGCCCGCCGGCGAGTTCGTTGCCCTGCGTATCGAGCGCCGCATGAACCTCGGCGATTACGATTATTCATGGAGCGATACCGAGGTCCACGAAACGTACTGGTACGCGCCGGAGGTCAAGCGCTGGGTGCGATTCGAACACCAGTACCGCCGCGTCGAACTGGGCGTCGCGCCGCACCACCGGCGCACCCAGGAAGACCGGATCGTCTGGGAACTGCGCTCCTTCAAGCCGGGCGGATAGGAAAGTGGGTCGGCAAAAGCGGGGTCGGAGTCGACTTATGTACGCTTGCGGGCGAGCTTGCGGCTGGCGGCAATCACGGCTTTTGAAAGTGCGGCTGCCGCAGGCGTGAGCGGGCTGTCTTTACGCGTGAACAGTCCGACCGTCAGGGTGGGCAGCGTTTCCCGCAGTTCGAAGACCTTGAGCGGGTCGTTCGAGAGCGGTCGCGTGCTGCGCGGAACGATCCCGAGCATGTCGGTGCTTTCGAGCAATCTTAGAAAGCCGATGTAGGACTCGCACTGGATGACCGGGTGGGGGGCTGACAGGCCGTAACTTTCGAAGTCGCGCTTCAAGAGCTCGATGGGCTCGAAAGACAGCCAGGCAGCCGCGGCAATGTCGGCAAGCGATGTGGCGCGCCTCAAGGGATGATTGCGACGGCCCACCACGACCCGGTCGTGGATGAACAGCGGCCTGAAAGCAATGGTGGCTGCGTTCGATTGGAGCGGATGCAATCGGGGCCCGACTGCAAAGTCGAGCGACTCGTCACGCACGCGCGGGATCAGCGCGTGCACGAATCCCTCGACCATGTTGATGTCTGCTTTTGGGAACTGAAGCCGGAAGGCGGCAATGGCTTCCGGCGCAATAAGGTCCGCGATGACGGGGCCGCATCCGAAAGCCACGAACCCACTGCTGAACCCGGCGAGCTGCTCGAGTTCATCGACGGCCTTGGCGAGCTCCGACCGCGCGACTTTCGCCCTTGCAAAGAAGAGCTTGCCGAATCGCGTCAGCACGACGCCTTGTGAGGTGCGCTGAACAAGCGGCACGTGGAGTTCGGCCTCGAGCGCGCGCAGGCTCTTGGTGAGGCTCGGCTGGGACACGCCGATCTGGCGGGCCGCCGCCGTCATGCTGCCGGCCTCCGCCATGGTGACAAAGTCCCGGATTTGGTTGAGGCGCATCTATAACTCCAGGTTATGGGACACATGCCTGGGCGATCTTACGCGCGGCGATGGGTTGTGGAATAGTGGGACTGTGCCGGGGGGCATCTTTCAAGAGGAGGATTTGTGGAAATGAACCCGCCGCGCTCGAGGTTTTTTGCATTCGCCCTGCTGGCCCTTCTGATGCCCGCGCTTTGCCAGTCGCAGGACTATCCCTCCAAGCCGGTGCGCCTGGTCGTTCCAGTGGCCACCGGAACGCCCATCGACATCCTCTCCCGGGCGCTCGCTTCACGCCTGGGTACAGAGTTGGGCCAGACGGTCGTGGTCGACCTAAAGCCCGGTGCGACCGGTGCGGTCGGCGCCGCCGATGTCTTGCGCCAGCCCAATGACGGCTACACGTTGATGGTCGCGAACATGCCGATGTCCGTTGCGCAGACGATCTATGCGAACGTGCCTTTCAATCTTCGCACGGACTTCGCGCCAATCGGCCAGTTCGGCGCGTTCTATACCGTGCTGGTCGTGCACCCTTCGGTCACTGCCCGGTCGCCGGCAGAATTGGCCGCGCTGATGAAGGCGCACCCCGGTGAGTTGACCTTCTCTTCAGGCGGGCCGGGGACGCCCGCGCACGTTGCAGCGGAGCTTTTCAAGCTCACGACAGGGTCGAACGCGCTTCACGTGCCGTACAACCAGTTCCCCCAGGCGATTGCCGACCTGCTTGGCGGCCAGAACCAGTTTATGTTCGCCGCCACGCCGCCGGTCGTGCCGCATATCCTTGCCGGTAAGCTGCGCGCGCTGGCGGTGACCAGCCCGCGGCGCATTGCGGCGCTCAAGGACATTCCCACGATGTCTGAAGCCGGGTTCCCGGATTTCGTCGTACGCGATTGGCTCGGGCTGGTTGCGCGTTCGGGTGTGCCGCCGGCCATTGTCGCCAAAGTCAATGCGGCGCTGGGACGGGCGCTCGTCGCGGAGGAACTCAAGGCGACGTATGCAAGGCTCGGGGCAGACCCGGTTGGCGGATCGCCCGAAGCGTTCGGCGGACTGATCGATTCGGAGATCACCCGCTGGGCAGGCGTGGCCAAGGCGGCGAAATTGCGGGTGGAGTAGTCCCGCGCGGTTCGCTGATTGTTTCCCCGTAAAGTGGAACTTTAAGTTACGTAGAACCAATCGCCGAGCCGCTTGCATGCGAGTTATGTTTCCGTTTTTGACATTGAAACGACTTACCGGACTTCATTTCCGGCCGCTTTCGCCTTTCCTCGCCCGCACTTCAGCATCGATGTCCTGAAGGCTCGCGCGCTGCCAGTGCCATTGCGGCTCCGGGGGCGATCCATTGAACGAGAACGCCGGCGACTTGGGAGACATGGCAACGAAGTAGGCAGGCGGCGTCGTCGAGCGTCCCGTAAAGGGCGAATGGCGCGACGACGAATATGAAGGGTAGGAAGGGTAGTAGGGCACGTAGCCCGCGACGACCACCGGCCGCGCTACGACCGTTGAGCGCGACTGGAACTGGCCATGACTGCGATGGTCGCCCGGCCCGGCCGCTGCCCCGAGCGAGACGCCAAACAGCACTGCACCCACAATCCCCGCGATCTTTGCCATGATTGCCCTCTCTCCCCCGCCGGACACCGAGACTTTCGATGCTACTCCGCCGTATCGCTTTTTGGGTGGTGCTGCCGCTTGCAACGCTCACGCCGATTCTTGCAGGCGCGCAAGCTTATCCGGCCAAGCCCGTCCGCATGATCGTGCCGCTGCCTCCGGGCGGCGGGCAGGACCTCGTCGCAAGGGCGGTCGGCGAGCGCCTCGCAGTACGTCTCGGACAGCCCATCGTGATCGAGAACAAGCCCGGCGCCACCGGCAACATCGGCACCGAGTACGTCGCGAAGAGCCCGCCGGACGGCTACACGATCCTGCTCTCGGGCATCAGTTCGTCGGCGATCGGCGTCACGTACTACACGAACCTGGGCTACGACATCCGCCGGGACCTCGCGCCGATTTCGATGATCGGGCATGGCACGACGGTGCTCGTGGTCTCGCCGACGCTCAAGGTGACGTCGGTCGCCGAGTTGATTGCGCTGGCAAAGGCGCAGCCCGGCAAGCTCAATTTCGCCTCCAACGGCACGGGTGGCTTCTTTCATCTCACGGGCGAACTCTTTCGCCAGACGGCCGGCATCGACGTGGTCTACGTGCCGTACAAAGGGACGGCGCAGTTCGTACCGGACTTGATCGACGGGCGCATTTCTTTCGCGTTGGACAACGTGCCCGCGTACCTCACGCATATCCGCGCGGGCAGGGTGCGCGCGCTGGCCGTAGCGATGCACGAGCGTTCGGCGCTTCTACCCGAGCTCCCGACGATGGCCGAAGCGGGGCTCGCGGGGGTCGAGGCGTTCGCTGTGTATGCGCTCATGGCGCCGCGCGACACGCCGAAAGAGATCGTCGCGCTGCTCAACAAAGAGACCCGCGCGGTGCTGCTGGAGCCGGCCCTGCGCGACAAGCTCGCCTCCCAAGGCATCGTCCTCGGCGGCAGCACGCCGGAGGCCTGCCGCGCGTTCATCGTCGACGCCGTCGCCCGCTGGGCCAAGGTAATGAAGGACGCGGGGATCAAGCCGGAGCAGCCTTAAGCGTTTCCGGAAA
>JANXRZ010000073.1 GCA_025352885.1 Pseudomonadota bacterium
GTGTCGAGCAGTGCGTTCGCCGAGCGCGCGGTCATCAGAACGTTGCCGCCATCGGCGATGATCGTGCCCTTGTTGATCGCGGATGCATTTACTGCGGCTGCGTCGACCCGAACGCTGATAAGCCCGTCGCCGACCATATCCAGAGTCACCGCATCGCCCGCCGCCATTGCAACCGTGCCCATGCGTGCGCTGATGACGCCGGTGTTGCTCACCTGCGGCCCAATGAGTGCCGCATAGCCCGAAAGCGTCGTGATGTTGCCGGCGTTCACGACACTGCCGGCGCCACCGTTATTTGTGAATATATAGCGACCGGACATGAAGTCGCCGTCCTTGATGCTCAGCGTGGAGGCCGCAAGGCCGCCGACATCTATCTGGGAGCCGCGTCCGAACAGCACGCCATTGGGGTTGACGAGGAAGATCTGCCCATTCGCCGTCAATGAGCCGAAGATTTCGGATGCGTTGTTTCCGAGCACACGGTTGAGCGCAACGGAGCTCGCGCTGGGCTGCTGGAATACGACCGAATTTCCCGCGCCGATTGAGAAGGTTTGCCAGTTCAGGATCGCATTCTGCGAAGTCTGGTCGACACGAAGCGCTGTGGCTGCCGGGCGCGAAATAACTGCGGCGCCGGCGGCGACCTGTCCGCCTGTGGGCAAGACTTGGGAGTAAGCCGGTGCGTAAGCTGCCTGCACCGAGAGCGTCAGGACCGACGCATAGAGGACTTGCGAGGAGGCGCGTCGTCTCTTGTGCGGCGCTGCTCGCGCGATTGAGCTAAGGGGTGCCAAGCGGCTGTTTTTACTCATGGTCGCGCTCCCAAATACTACTTTCGGCGCACCATCGGGCAACGCCGCTGCTTAGTACGGCTGAGGAATCACTTTAAGAAGTGCGGCCTTCATGTCTGGCCGTTCTATTCGTTTTTTCACGCAGGACTATTCGCCGCTCAGAACCACTTGATGGCCTGGACCCAGACCCGCGGTTCGCGTCGCACAACGTCGGCATCGGGCGTGTCGTTCTCACCCCGCCAGGCCACGGTAGTTTTGACGAGGAAGTCATTGTCTTTACCGATCGACAATCCCACTCCGAGGGCAGACAGGCCGACAAAATTCGCCGAGGTGCTGGTCGCGAGCGGGCTGTGATTCACCCTCACGCGGCCCGCGTCATAGAACCCAACGAACGTGACGTCGCCCGAGAAGATCTGGAATTTCGGAACGTTGTAGCGCAGCTCGGTGCTGAACAGGAATCCCTGGTCGCCGATTCCTTGTCCAGTCGGGTAGGCCCTTACGCCACTGGCGCCACCAAGCGACATCTTTTCCGCAGAAGCGAGATTCTTGTTGGCAAGCTGGCCGCTAAGCGCAACGAGCAGGTTGAGATTCTCGGTAATCAGCTGCAGGCGACGGAAGTCGAAGTTTCCCTTGGTGAACTTTCCTTGGGTCCGCAGACCGGTCACGCCAAGGTCCGCAGTCGCGACTGCGACGGGGTTGAGCTCGAGCACGCCTTCGGTATAGGTTACCGAGAACGAATTAAGCGCACCGCCAAAGAGTCGATCGCGCATATCGCCCACAAGGCCAAGCTTGAACGAATCGATCTTGCGGTCTTCGATGCTGTTCGTGGTTTCGATGCGGTCCTTGAGCATCTTGTTCTCGTAGGAGAACTGACCGATCAGGTTTGCGTTCCGTGTCCGGATAAAGGGATGCAGCCCGTAGATGCTCGTAACGGTACCTTCACCGTGAGCGCCGATGGCCGCGAAATCCTTCTGGAGGCTGTAGGAGAACTGGGCGAAGCTGATGCCGACTCGCGTGCCGCTATAGGCAGCCGGTGCAGAAATGGCTGCCCGCACGAAGCTCATGCGCTCGTTGGTGATCGTGCCCCTGACCGACAGCTGGTCCCCGAATCCGGTCAGATTGTTTGCGTTTACGTTGACACCAGTCCGCCACTCACCCGTGAATCGGTTGCCCGCGTTGTCGAGGTCGGCATACCCCGAAATGATGTTCCCGCTTTCCTTGATATTTACGCGCAGGTCGGCGGCTCCGATTGCCTTGGTGCTCGGGCCGATTTCCGAACTCACGACGACGTTCGGAAGGTCGCTCAGCAGCAACAGCGGACGCTCGAGACCCGTCTCAGTGATCGGGTCGCCTTCCTTCAGGTGCTGGTCGAGAATTCCGCGCGCAAAGTCCGGCCGCAACCGCGACGCAGGATCGGGCTTGAGCTCGACAGTTCCCAGCCGGCCTTCGAGGATTGCGATTTCCACCACGCCGTCTTTGATCTGCTGCGCCGGCAGGTAGGCTTGGGCAAGGAAATAACCGTTCGCGCGATAGTAGGCTCGAACGCTGTTGGCAGCCTCGATCAGGCCTTCGAAATCGAGTTCCTTCCCAACGGAATCCTTGAGTATCGGCAGGAGCTGGTCTTCGGCGTAGATCCGGTTTCCGGTGATATGAAACTGCTTCACCGTGACTTTCAGCGAGGCGGAGCCGCGCATCGCCGGACGGGGCTGCTCTTCATGCGGCATGACTTCGCGATCTGGCCGAGCCGGCGGGGGCACGCGGTCGCGCTGCTGTTCCAGGAGTTGTCCTGCATCTGGGCGCAACTGTGCGACGGGCTGCGCAAATGCGAAATGCGCAGCGCCGAACGATGACAGCACCGCGATCGCGATGGCGTTCAGAGCGAAGCGATTGCAACGCGTCGCTGATTTTTTTAGTTCTTTACCGCACATCAGTGCGCCCCCTGACCCGAATGCGAATTCTAGCATCGCGCCTTTTTTTGTCGCATGCCGGGGGCAATCGCGTCGCACCCGGGCCAGCCCCAGTTCGGGGCTCTTGGGCCAAACGAACTAAAGGTCAAATTAAACATTTCTTTTCAATAAGTTACAATAATTACTTGATATTTCTTCGGAACTTACCGTAACGCCGACGAGGGTATCCCCAAAGCGACGCTCAGACAAGCCTGTAGAAGACGCCCACACGAGCCTTAGAACGCAGTGTTGTGATTTCACAACATCGCCGCAATGCTTCCATTACAGCGTTCGTCGGACGCGGAGTCGGCAGAACCAAAATTGGCGTCCTGTACAGTGCGCGTCGAACTCAAAAAATGGCATGACGCCGTGGCTCCCACATCTCCGTTAATCCCGCTTGCGGGCAATAAACTTGCCGCGCGCGATGTGGCTTGCCGGCGGGGCGACCGGATCATTTTCCGCCACGTCTCATTCGAGCTTCCCTCCGGTGGATTACTTCAGGTAAGTGGCCACAATGGGACCGGCAAGACCAGCCTGCTCCGCCTTGTCTGCGGTTTCATCCATCCCGAAGAGGGAACAATTGAATGGAACGGCTTACCGGCGAATTCGCTGGGCGATGAGCATCATCGGAACGTGGCTTACGTCGGTCATCTCAATGCGGCGAAAGACGAGTTGTCCCCGCTGGAAAATCTTCGCCTTTCGGCCGAACTTTCCGCACTGACTGACACCGAACCCGCCATCCATGGGGCGTTGAGCGACTTCGGTTTGAATACCGTCAACATCCCATGCAAGGCGCTTTCCCAAGGCCAGAAGCGCCGGCTGGCTCTCGCCCGACTGCGCCTCAGCGAAGGTCGTGTGCTCTGGATTCTGGACGAGCCGTTCGCTGCGCTTGACTCCGACGGAATACGCGTCGTGACCATGCTCATCGAGACCCATCTTCGTGCTGGCGGCATGGCGTTGATCACGACGCACCAGGAAGTACCCATAGCGGCCGCCTCGGTTCAGAGAATGGAGCTTGGAACATGAGTTCGAGCCTCCGTTCAGCGCTGGTTGCCGTTGTAAAGCGCGACCTGAAGGTCGTCCTCCGCAGCAAGGCCGATGCAGGCAACACGTTGCTGTTCTTTGTCATTGTCGCAAGCCTTTTTCCCCTCGGCGTCGGGCCTGAAACCGCCTTGTTGCGCGCAATCGGACCAGGCGTGGTCTGGGTATCGGCTTTGCTCGCTTCGATGCTGGCCCTCAGCCGCCTGTTTTCTTCGGACTACGCCGACGGCACGCTCGAACAACTTGTCCTCGCACCTTATCCATTGGGCACCCTGGTCGGCGCAAAGGTCGTTGCGCACTGGATCGTGTCCGGATTTCCGCTCATTCTGGTGGCGCCGCTTCTGGGTTTCCAGTTCGGCCTCGAGAAGGACGCGATAGCCATGTTGGTCTATTCCCTGGCGCTTGGGACCCCGGTCCTAAGCCTGCTGGGCGCGGTGGGCGCGGCCTTGACGCTCGGGCTTCGAGGCAGCGGTGCGCTGGTTTCCTTGATCGTGCTGCCCCTCGCCGTGCCGGTCCTGATTTTCGGCGCAGGAGCGGTCGAGGCCGCAGCATCCGGATTGAGCGGGGCGCCCCATCTTTCACTTTTAGGCGCATATCTCCTGCCCGGCGCGCTTTTCGGCCCGTGGGCCGCCGCGGCCGCAATTAGAATTGCGCTCGAATAACCAAGAGTGCCGATTCCCCAATGACCTCGTCCGTAAATTGGTTCCGGTTTGCTGCGCCTCCGGCGTTCTACCCGCTTGCCGGTCGAATAGCGCCCTGGTTTTTCTGCCTCGCGGCCCTCCTGGCAGTCTTCGGCTTCTACGTTGGTTTTTTCGTCGCGCCGACGGATGCCCAGCAGGGCGAGGCCTACAGGATCATCTACATCCATGTGGCAGCCGCCTGGATGTCCATGTTCCTCTATGTCGTAATGGCTTTCTGGGCCGGATTCGGTCTTGCGTTCAACACACGCCTGTCTTCGATGATGGCGTCGGCAATTGCGCCCACCGGTGCCTTGATGACCTTCATTGCTTTGTGGACCGGATCGTTCTGGGGAAAGCCGACCTGGGGCACCTGGTGGGTCTGGGATGCCCGTCTCACCTCTGAGTTGATCCTCCTCTTTCTTTACCTCGGATTCATTTCGCTTCAGGCAGCGATAGACGATTCCCGTCGCGCCGACAGGGCGGGCGCCGTATTGGCGCTCGTAGGCGTGGTCAATGTGCCGATCATCTATTTCTCCGTGCAGTGGTGGAACACCCTGCACCAAGGCGCTTCCGTCAGCCTCACGAAGAGCCCGAGCATGGCGACCACCATGTTGGCCGGCATGCTTTTGTTCGCGCTCGCCTTCTGGATGTATTCGATCGGCGCGACCCTTCTCCGGGTGCGCGCAATCATCATCGAACGCGAACGCAATGCCGAATGGACGAGGCAGGCTACGGAGGTGAAAGCATGAACTGGGGCAGCGTGAGCGAGTTTGCGGCGATGGGCGGGTATGGGGTCTATGTCTGGGGCTCGTACGGCGTCACCGCCGCACTCCTAGCCCTCGAGATTTTCATGCTCGTCGCGCGCAACCGGGCGGCGCGCCTCCAGGCGGGGGACGCCTAGGGAACGACTGTGTCGATCAGGATCGCGAGTCCCTTTGCGCCGACTTTCACCGGTCCGCTCGCGCCTTGTACATCTCCTGGCTGCGACATTGCGTTTCCCGACTTCGAAATGCGCGCGGTAACGACCACCTCGGAAAAAGAGGAGAGCTTGAGTTGGGGGCTCATGGCCAGGCTGTCATCCAAGACGAAATCCAGTGGCAAGTCGGCAACGCGTTTGCGCAGGACTGCCAATGGAATACGGGGACCGTCGACCGCCCTTGCGACGATGAACAAAATATCGTCCGGTCGAGCTTTTTGGGCGAGAGCCGGCGCCAACGTGACTGTTCCTGCGACGCTTGCCGGTGACTCGGGTGGCTTCCCCGTCGGCGTCTTCGTGGTGGGTACTTTCGGTGTGCTTGAGGGTCCGGAAGCCTTTTGGGCGACTAAGCCCCCGAGTCCCCGAGCTTCAGCGATTCCGCCAATAACGGATTTCGCCATCTCCGACTCCGCCGGTAGAAGCGGAAGCAGCTTCTCCCAATAAGCCAACGCAGCCGGATAATCTTTTCGGTTGAAAGCCTCCGTCCCGGCCATGGCGAGCGCCTTAGGATGGGCCGGATCAAGCTTGAGTGCGCGACGCACGAGCTCCAGCGGTTTGCCTTCGATACGCCGACCCTGGCTCATGGCCAATGCATCCGCATAGTCCGCGAGCAGGTCCGCGTCGTCGGTGATTTTCTCGGCAGCCTTGGCATAGGCCTCAGCCGCTTCGGGCATGCGTTGGAGGACGTAGTAAGAGCGGCCAAGCATCATCCAGCCACGCGGATCATCCGGATTTTTTTCCAGCCGGGCGGCGAGCCGGCCAACCATTTCTTCCACTTCTCCAGGCTTTACGTGCTCCTCTGCTGACGCAACCGCCGCTCCACGCAGGGCGTCTGGTGCACCAATCCAGAGGTATAAACCGAGAGCGGCAACCGGCATGAACGCGGCGAGCGCCCAGGCGCCGGGACGACCTCGACGCGACTGGGTCGTCGCGAGCTTGTCTTCTGCAGTGGTTTCCTCGAGCACGCGCCGTTCGAGTTCGGTCCGCGCTGTAGAAAAATGCTCGGGTGTAATTGAGCCGGCGCGAAGGTCTGCTTCGAGCTCTGCGAGATTGTCCCGCAGGATGGACACGTTCGATTGCCTGCCAACGCCCTGGTCGGCCGGCTCACGCGAACGAGCGAGTGGTCGGACGACGCAGAGGACGGCGACAAGCGTCATGAGCGCGCCAATGACAATGAACGCACTCACGCCACTTCCTGTCCGGGCGGGGTCTCGAGTAATTCGCGCGCTCTCGTATGCTCTTCATCCGTCATCGCGGGAGGCTCCTTTCGATTGCCCCGCGCGCGCACGTTGCGGATGAGTACGATCATTCCGATCAGCAGCAAAAGTGCCGGGCCGGACCATAACAGGGCGGTGGTCGGCTTCAGCGGCGGCTTATAGAGGACGAAATCGCCGTAGCGCTGCACCATGAACGTAACGATCTCGGCATCTGATTTCCCTTGGGCAATCTGTTCGCGCACCTGGCGGCGTAGATCCTGCGCCAACTCCGCGTTGGAATCCGCGATCGTCTGGTTCTGGCAAACGAGGCAGCGAAGGTGCTCGGAGAGCTCGACTGCGCGTCGCTGCTGGACTCGATCCAACTCTGTGGGGACTGCTTCGTTAGCCATGGCGGCAAGCGATGCCATGAGGAAGAGGGCAAGCACGACCAGCCTCATGACTTTTGCAACTGGCGTACGAGCGGCAGTATCTTGCCTTCGAGAGCTTCGGGCGTTACGGGTCCTATCTGCTTGTAGCGGATGACTCCGGCACGATCGATGACGAATGTTTCCGGCACGCCGTAAACACCGTAGTCGATCCCGACGCGACCATCCTGGTCTGTGACGCTGAGCAGGTAAGGGTCTCCGTATTTGGCGAGCCAGGCCTTTGCCTCGGCGGACTTGTCCTTGTAGTTGAGCCCGACAACGGGAACCACCCGGCTCTTGGCAAGCTCAATCAGGATTGGATGTTCTTCGCGGCAGGACACGCACCAGGACGCCCAAACGTTCAGCAGCCAGACCTGCCCCAGCATGTCCTTGTGGGTGAACTCGAGCTCGGGTCGCTCCAGCTGCGCCAGCCGGAAAGGAGGCACGGACTTGTTGACCAGCGGCGAAGGAACTTCGCGCGGATTCAGCGTGAGCCCGACCGCAAGGAAGGCCGTCAATACCACGAAGATCCCCAGCGGTAAAAGAGCGCGGTTCATGCCCCCTGCGCATCCGGGCGGGGCGTCACCCGTTTCATTTCGGCATACGCCCCCAATGGCCGTTCCTCGCGACGCGTGTGGAACCGGTAACGGCGGTCCGCAAGAGCGAGTCCGCCGCCGAGCGCCATGATTGCGCAGCCGGCCCAGATCCAGGAAATGAAGGGCTTGTAATACACGCGCACACTCCATGCCCCGCGTTCCACCGGCTCGCCGAGCGCCACATACAAGTCGCCGAACACGCCAGTGTGGATGTCGGCCTCGGTCATGGGCATGTTGCTGACGTTGTAAGCTCGCTTCTCCGGCTTGAGAACTGCGACCTCGCTGCCGCCGCGAGTCACCTTGACCGTCCCTCTGGCCGCGCGGTAATTCGGGCCTTTTACGTTCTGGGCGCCCTCGAATTTGAAGACAAATCCCGCGACCGTGACCGTATCGCCAATCTCCATGCGCACATCGCGCTCGACTTCATAGCCCCTGACAAGCGTGACACCGAGGATGAACACCGCAACACCGCAATGCGCGAGGAGCATCCCGTAGTAGCCGCTTGACTGGGAGGCCAACCTCGCGCCGATCGATCCCTCGACTTGCGCAAGCCGCTGGCGAAGGTTGACCGCGCTTGCTGCGAAGATCCAAAAGCCCAAGCCCAGCCCGAAGCTCACCAGGGGCCGCCATTCAGCAACGGTCCAGTTGCCAATTGCCAGCGGTACCAGCACGGCCGATGCGACGCTTACGCCAAGCGCCCAGCGCAGTCGCAGCGCAAGCTCGGCGACGCTGGAAGCCTTCCATCGCGCGAGTGGCCCGACGCCCATAAGAAACAAAGCGGGCGTCATGAGCGGAACGAAGACGGCCTCGAAGTAAGGCGGGCCGACCGAGATCTTGCCCAGGTTAAGCGCGTCGAGGAAAAGGGGATACAGCGTACCGAGCAAGACGGACCCCGCAGCAACGACGAGGAAGACGTTGTTAGTCAGCAGCATCGATTCGCGCGAAACGGGCTCGAACGAACCGCCCAGCCCGACCTTGGGTGCGCGCCATGCAAACAAGGCAAGCGATCCGCCGATGACGACGACCAGGAAAGCGAGGATGAATACGCCTCGTTTTGGATCGGTGGCAAAGGCATGGACCGAAGTCAGGACACCCGAACGCACGAGGAACGTTCCCAGCAGGCTCAGGCTGAATGCGCAGATTGCGAGCAGCACCGTCCAGCTCCGGAATCCACCGCGCTTTTCGGTGACCGCAAGCGAGTGAAGCAGCGCGGTCCCCACGAGCCACGGCATGAAAGATGCGTTTTCAACCGGGTCCCAGAACCACCAGCCGCCCCACCCCAGCTCGTAATAGGCCCAACCGCTGCCTAGCGCTATCCCGCAGGTCAGGAAACACCATGCGAGAAGCGTCCAGGGTCGTGACCACCGTGCCCACGTTGCATCCAGGCGGCCTCCCATCAGCGCCGCGATGGCGAATGCAAAAGCGACCGAGAAGCCAACGTACCCCATGTAGAGCACCGGCGGATGGATGACCATGCCGGGGTCCTGCAGCAACGGATTCAGATCCCGCCCGTCCTCGGCGGCGGGGAACAGGCGCGCGAAAGGGTTGGACGTCAGCAGCATGAATAGCAGGAAACCGGCACTGATGAGGCCCATCACGCCCAGCACCCGCGCCACCATGTCCTCGGGCAGGTGGCGGCTGAACACGGTTACGGCCGCAGTCCAAAGGCCGAGCATGAGCACCCAGAGGAGGATCGACCCCTCGTGCGAGCCCCAAGTAGCCGCAATCCGGTATTGTAGGGGGAGTTGTGAGTTGGAATTGGTTGCCACGTTGAGCACGGAAAAATCGTTGCTGGCAAACGACCATGCAAGGCAGACGAACGCAATGCCGACGAACACGAATTGGCCTTGCGCCGCTGGACGGGCGACCGCCATCAACGAAGGGTTGGCGCGAGCAGCGCCGACAATCGGCAGCACGCCCTGCGCCACCGCGAGCAGCAGCGCAAGAATGAGCGAAAACTGTCCTATTTCTGGGATCACGGTGCCTGCCTATTTCGCTTGAACGCTCGCCTGCGCCTTTTTGGCCTGTTCGATGGCATGCCCGGCTTCCGGCGGCATGTAATTCTCGTCGTGCTTTGCGAGCACATCCGTTGCGCGGAAAACGCCATCCGCGCCGAGCTTGCCTTGCGCCACGACGCCCTTTCCCTCTTTGAACAGGTCTGGGAGGATCCCCGTAAACACCACGGGTATCGTCTTGGCCGTGTCCGTTACGTTGAAGCGTACGGTCAAGCCATCCGATTGGCGTTTCAGGCTGCCGGTTTCGACCATCCCCCCGATCCGGAAGGCGCGTTCCACTGGCGCCTCCTTGGCAAAAACCTGGCTCGGGCTGAAAAAAAACACCAAATTGCTCTGGAAAGCGTTCAGCACGAGAGCCGCCGCGATCGCGAGCACGGCCAGGCCGGCGCCAATGAGGGCCATTCGCTTGTGTCGGGGTTTCATTGTCCGGAATCGGCGGATTGCGATGCAACGTGCATTTTACGCCAGTCGACACGCCGCTCCTCGGTTAGCTCTGACCGCGAGGCGCCACCGAATTACTATTGACGATTGTGCGTGCTGAATGAACAATCGCGGCTTGTAGAAGCACTCACCCGTCATAAAAATTCTTTAATCGGGGATCCCAATGCGCACAAGCGCCGCCGTAGTCACCTTTTTTGTCCTTTGTTTCGCTGCGGCGGGCGCTCACGCGGCCCCTTTTGCAGAGGGTTTCCGCAAATGCCAGGAATGCCACGAGCCAGAAGTCGAGGTCTGGAAGCAAACCAAGCACTTCAAAAGCTACAACGAGATCCATAAGAAAGAGTCTGCGGCGAAAATCCTGGCGGCGGCTGGCGGCGGCGCGAGCATGCGGCAGAACAGTACCTGCGTGATGTGCCACTACACGGAAACCAAGGCATCGGAAACGGCCAAGCCGCAAGTGGCCTCCGGTCCGTCCTGCGAAAGCTGCCATGGCGCCTCGTCAGAGTTCCGCGATGTGCACAATTTCTATGGCGATGGGGTGGCCGATGCCGGCAAGGAAGCGCCGGCCAACAAAGCCAAGCGCATTGCCGCCGCGACCAAGGCGGGCATGGTCTGGTCGTTCATGACCTATGACATCGCTGCCAACTGCATGGACTGCCATGGCCTTGCCCAGCCCAAGCTCAAGGGCGATGTGCTGGCCAAGATGCTTGAAGCGGGCCATCCGGGCGAGCCGGAGTTCGAGCTGGTCAGATACTCGCAAGGCTCGGTGCGGCACCGTTATTACCCTCCGAACGTGAACGTCAATGCGGAAATGAACCCGGCCGACCTTGCCCGGCTGTACATCGTCGGGCAAGCGGCGAAACTGGTCTCTTCTACGACCGCGGCCGGCAAATCCACGAATGCCCAGTACGCAGCATTGCAAAAGAAGCGCGAGCAGGATTCGCGTACCGCTCTCCAGTCAGTGGCCGACATGCCCGAAGTCAAGGCGGTTCTGGACAAGCCCAGTGCCGATTCGGCGCGCAAGCTCGCCGACGCTCTGAAGGGCAAGGACCTATCCGCCAAAGTCAAGGCTCAGCTGCCAGCCAAGACCACGTACAAGTGACGCTTGCAAAGGCCGGCGTGAAAGCACCGGCCGAAGCAGCGGCCCCCCGCCGGTGAGCGACGCCCAGTTGATGGAGCGGCCACGGCGCTGGGATGCGCCGTTCGATCCGGCGATGTCGGACGCCGTCGTAGACGCCCTCCTTGCCCGACCGGAATTTTCTGCGATCGAGGCCAGCCGGTTTCCCGCCGCCGCGCCACTTCGCGGCATCGTCCAAAACGATTGCCGGATCGGCGTTTATCGACCCGGCGACATCATTGTGAGGGAAGGAGACTACGGAAATTCCGCCTTCCTGATCCTTGCCGGTGACGCGCGGGTCGTCCTGCCACCCGGATTGCCGAGAGACGTATTGGGACGTGCCGCCGACAAAAAGCGCACGGCGTTCAGCGTATTGCGCGACATGCTGACCCACTCGACCATCCCCGAAACGCGTGACACCAGCCTCTATCGGTCCGCGGCGGAACGCCTTCGGGGGGCAGGTGAGGCGCGGGACTCCCTCCTTTCCGTACCTGATCCGGCGCGTTTGTTCGCCGGCGGCGCGCCCGCGCCCGGCGTCACGCCGTTGCCGGCACTGGCCGACCAGTTCAAGACTCAGCTGCTGCCGCCGGGCACGCTATTCGGGGAGATTGCGGCACTGGGGCGGGTGCAGCGCTCAGCGACGATTTACGCTCAGACGGAATGCCGGGTGGTCGAGATGCGCTGGCAGGCTCTTCGCGACATCAAGAACCGGGACGATACGTGGCGCGAACGCATCGAGCAGGGTTATCGGGACAACCAGTTGAGGACGCACCTGGCGGAGCATCCGCTGCTGGCGGGAGTCGAGCAAAAGGCGCTGCAGAAGATTGCCGACCTGACCTTGTTTGAAACGTACGGCTCCTTCGAGTGGAACCTTGGGTTCAAGAGCGGCAAGCGCGACGAACGCCTGGTGCCGGGCTCCGAGCCGACCGTCGCGCAGGAGGGCGACTACCCGGATGGCCTTCTCCTCGTCATTGGCGGGTTCGGGCGGGTATCGATCGGCCTTGGCCATGGCGCGCGAACGTTGACGTATCTTCGCGTAGGCGACACGTTCGGCCTCGACGAGCTCACGGAAGCCTGGAAAAACGGGCAGGACTGCGCCTACGAGACGAGCCTGACTGCGCTTGGCTACCTCCATGTGCTGAGGATCCCGTCCTCGGTCCTGGCCGAGTTCGTGTTCCCCCGATTGCCGGCGAACAAGAAACGATTGATCGACGCGGCGGCCCGGCCGATCGCCGATGACGCCTTCCTCGAGTGGTCCGTCGAGCAGCGTTTCATCAATGGCACCAAGACGATGTTGATCGACCTGGAGAAGTGCACGCGCTGCGACGATTGCGTGCGGGCGTGCGCGGACACCCACGGCGGCAACCCCAAATTCATCCGCCACGGACAGACGCTGGGCAATTGGATGGTCGCGAACGCCTGCATGCAGTGCGTAGACCCTGTATGCATGATCGGGTGCCCGACCGGTGCCATCCATCGCACGACCGAGGGGGGCGTTGTCGTCATCAACGATCTCACCTGCATCGGATGCGGGACCTGCGCAAACGCCTGTCCTTACGACAACATCCGGCTCGTCCCCATTCGCGAAACAAACGGACGGCAGGTGCTCGACCCCGCCTCGCGCGAGCCGATCCTCAAGGCGACCAAGTGCGACCTGTGCGCCTCGGTGCCAAGCGGCCCCTCCTGCGAGCGGGCTTGCGCACACGACGCGCTGAAGCGGGTCGACATCCAGTCACTCATCCAGCTCGCCGCGCAGATCGAGAGCTGAGGCCGGCCCATGGCAGAACTGCGGATCCTGGCAGGAACCGACCCGGCAGCAACGCAGAAAGCGCGCGCCAAGCGCGCCCTGCGCACACTGGCGGGGTTCTGGTTGTCCGCGATTGTCATCTGGGCGGCCGTGACGGCGATTGCCTGGTACACCGAGCGCAGCCTTGGCAGGGCTTCGGTTGTGACGGGATACGTATTGTTCGCGGTAATCCTTTCGCTCGGTTTCTTCAAGGTGCGTAAGCGCCTGCTCGTGCTCCCGCTGGGGACAGTGCGCGATTGGATGCTGGGTCATCTGGTACTGGGAACGCTGAGCATTGCGCTCTACTTCCAGCACACCGGCAGCCTGTGGCCGGAGGGCCGCTACGAGCAGGCCATCGCACTCGCTTTCTATGTGGTGTCGCTTTCAGGAGTGGCTGGGTATGTCCTCCAGCGCATCCTCCCGATTCGCCTGGCCCACCTTGAAGACGAAGTCATCTATGAGCGCATCCCGGCCGAGCTGGATGCGCTGCGCACCCAGGTCGAGGAACTCATCCTGGTGGCAGTGCGTGAACTGCGCTCGGACACGCTCGGCCGGTATTACTCGGAGTCTCTCGAATGGTTTTTTTGGCGGCCCCGCTTCCTGCTCGCACATCTTGTCGGAAGCGGGCGCAGCGCCAGCTGGATCCGCAGCCGCATTTCGGCGCTCAGGCGCTACCTGAATGAGGGCGAACGCGCCTATCTCGGGCGCATTGAAGAACTGGCTCTGCGAAAAAGCACCCTGGATGCGCACTACTCCTTGCAAAGCGTAATGAAGTTCTGGCTCTTCATCCATGTGCCGTCCGCGGTCCTGCTGGTGCTGCTTTCGACCTGGCACCTGCTCGTCATCCATATCTACATCAGATGAGCGACAGAGGCCGGTTCGGCCACAAAGTCAGCACTTACGAGAGGCCAAACCTGCCGTTCCAGTGCGGCCGGAGCGGCATGTGGAAAAAATCGTGCTGGCAGGGGCCCGCGCCCGGCGGCGGATGCGGGGGACAAACCGAATGCACGCCGGCGCGCCTTGGCGACCGGTGGGAATGCCGCCGCCCGAAGCGCGCCGGCGGCACCTGCGCCGAAGGCCCGCGTCCCGACGGGAGCTGCGCGAACTGCCATGCGCCCTGTGCGCCGCAGCGGAATATTCGCACCTTGCGGGCGCACATCTCAATCATGGCTGCACTCGCGCTTTTCGTGCTGCTCATTGTCGGGATCGACCCGCGGGCCGGATCCGTCGTCGGCAGCGCCGCGATCGATGCCGGCAACCTCACCAGCGTGCATGCGGGATTTACCCGCGACCAGGGCTGCACCGCATGCCACGCAAGCCACGCAAAGGAAGCCGGTGGCTGGCTGCTTGCGGCGTTCCAGCCCAACGATCCCAGCCCGGGATGCACCAGTTGCCATGACTTCGCAGGCGCGGTGATGAAAGCGCACAACCGGGACGACCCCAAGCAGGCGGGTCCCTCGACGGTGTCCTGCGCCAGCTGCCACGCAGAGCACAAGGGCGCGACGGCGAAGATCGCCCAGGTTCCCGACTTTGCTTGCGCCAATTGCCACAAGAAGTCGTTCGACAACTTCGTTTCAGGCCATCCCACATTCCCAGCGGGCTATCCATACACCCGCCCAGGGACGATCTATTTCGATCACACGAAGCACATCAAAGATTACTTCACGGACCCGAAGCGGACGAAAGGCGCGGACCGTGATGCCAAGTTCGCCGCCATTGCCAAGTCCAAATGCACCGCCTGCCATACGGTCGAGGGCGCCACGCGGGAAGTGAAGCCGAAAACCTATGCCCAGATCTGCGCCGGGTGCCATGACGCCCAGATCGCCAAACGGGAGTTGGTCCTGCTGGAGCCCGAAAAGGTTACAGCCGCGGCCTCCATCCTTCTCAACATGGAAAAGGACGGCGATGCGGACGCGGCAAAACAACGGCTCTCCCGTTTATGGAATGCGATGGCGCGTTCCGGAACCGAGGCCATTGCAGAGCTCGCTCCAGCCGACGCAACGAAGAAGATTCCTGCCGATGCGTTGTACGCGGGACTAGGCGGACAGCTCGCGCGCGAGGCGGGCGCGGCGTGGTCGGCCGGCAGGCCGGTCGCCTCGACAGGCGCGAAGCCCGATGCGCCTGGTTGGGCCACTGGCGAGAACGCCGATGGGAACGCCTCGCTCTTTTACCGTCCCTCCGGGCACGGGGATCCAGTGCTAAAGGCATGGATCGAAACGCTGCGCACCGCGTTGCAGGCAAAGGACGGCAACAAGCGCGCGCTGGCCAAGGAAGCGATGAACGACTTCCTCGACAGCCAGTCCGGACCCGGCGCCTGTGGCAAGTGCCATTCCGCCGCGTTGCGATCGATTACGCCGGGTGCTGCGGGCGCGTCGTGGGGCTATGCCGGCCCGGATACTCGTCCGCTCACGCGTTATACCCACACGAAGCATCTCGGTCTTGTCGATCCGGACGCGGGCTGCATGACGTGTCATGAGTTGAACGCAGGCGCTAAATACGCCAAGTACTTTACGGCGAAGGCCTCCGCGAACCCCGTTTACGAGAGCAACTTTTCGGGAATCCGGAAGGAATCCTGTGTTGAGTGCCACAGGGAGGGTCAGGTAAACTCGGCTTGCCAGGACTGCCATGCGTATCACCTGCCGCACCGGTTCAACCTGGGGTTCAGACAGAAGGGGGGAGGATCAAAATGAACACGCTCGATCAGGGCGGGGCGCTTGCGCGCCTTCCGCTTGGAGGCGGCCTGCTGCACGCGCTCTGCGTTTGTCTGTGCCTGATCTTCCTGTTCCCCGCCGACGCCGGCGCCCAGCGAAAGCCGCGCGCCTCTGCCGTCGCGGAGTCGTCCGATCCACATGCGAAAGTGATGGAGGACGACAAGTATCCGAGCGCCTCGAAATGCAAGAGCTGCCACGCCCAGATCTACGACGAGTGGCGCAGTTCGAACCACGCCTATGCCGGCATCTCGCCGATGTTTCACAAGTTCGAGCAGAAGATCAATGAGCTCGCTCCAACGATCGGCGCGTTCTGCGTTCGCTGCCATATGAGCGTCGGCACGGCGCAGGGAGAGGACCGGGCCATGCCGCTGTGGAAACGCAGCCAGGTTTCCCGCGAAGGGGTCACCTGCATCAGCTGCCACAGGGTGAACGAGCAGTATTCGAAGTCCAATGGCGAACGCCGGATCGAGCCCGGCTCGATCCACGATCCGGTTTATGGGCCCTTCGAAGGCGACGGCCTCGAAGAAGTGGTCAAGAACCCGGCCAAGTACCGCGTCGCGACGAACAGCGAAGCGCGTGGCACGAAGATCCACAACAGCGCGATCAAATTCGAGCAGATTTCCAAGCCCGAGTTCTGCATGTCCTGCCACCAGGTCGCGGTGAACGTAGGCATCAAGCTGGAAGTCGTCTGGGACCAGTACCGCTCTTCCCCCGCAAAGGAACAAGGCATCACCTGCCAGGACTGCCACATGGGCAAGACGCCCGGCAAGCCCGACGGCTATGCCACAGGCCCAGCCGCGAAGATCGGAAATCTCACTGTCAACACCACCCGCAAGCATTCGAACCACGCGTTCTATGGTCCGGGATACCCGATAGCGCATCCGGGCATCTTCCCGCACAACGAGAATGCCGAGAAATGGGGCATGGAAGACTGGCTGAAGTTCGACTACCGAGCCAAATGGGGCAGCGAGGACTTCGAAGCGGACGTCAAGTCGGGCAAGCGCAAAGTGACTTTCCCGCCTGCCTGGGCGGACGCTGCCGATCGTTCGAGCGCCTGGGAAGTCGTGCAGGAAAACATCGAGGCGATCGAAAAAAAGAAGGCCCAGCGCAAGCAGGTCATGGAGAACGGCTCGCGCCTCGACGGCCCGTATTTCGTCTCCGGCCTGAAGGCGGGCGAACCGCTGCGCTTTTCTTACAAGGTGACCAATACCGATCCCGGGCATAACCTGCCCTCCGGTTCCCTCGGCGCGCAACCGGAGATCTGGCTGAACGTCGCCCTGATCGGCCCCGATGGAAAGCGCGTCTGGGAAAGCGGGTATCTCGACTCGAATGGCGACATGGCTGACCTGCACTCTCTCGATGTACGGGCCGGCAAAATGCGTCACGACGACCAGCTGTTCAACCTGCAGACCAAATTTCTCACCACGAACGTCAAGGGCACCGAGCGCGAGATGTACCTGCCGGTAAATTTCGACGTCGACCAGATCCCGTTCCTGCGTCCACCGGCCCAGCCGGTCACGGTCATGAACCACCCGCCCTTCGTGCGCATGGAGCAGCGTTCGATCCCGCCGCTAGGCCACAAGATCGCCAAATACTCGGTGCCAGCAGAAGTCTTGGCGTCCCCCGGTAAATACCGCCTTGCCGTGCGCCTGCGCAGCCGGGCGGAGCCGATCTACTTCATGCGGTTCGTCGGCGCCACAAGCGACATGGAGCGCTCGATGAACGAGTGGATGCTCGATATTCATCCGTACAGCGTGGAATTCGAGGTCTCGAAGTGAGCGCGCGCGTGGTGCCTGCCTTGCGCGCAGCATGTGTGGCGGCCTTGCTTTTTCAGGCCATGATGCCGACCGCTTTCGCTGCCGACGACGGCGGCAAGCCCGCGATGTCTCCCGGCGCAGCCCCGGTGCCTCACAAGGAGGACGCATTCGGCGCCGATCCGACTTACGAAACCAAGCCCTATAGCGACGAAGACCAGGTCAAGATTTACGGCGGCAAGTTCCAGGTACAGACTCCGCGCCCCTTGCTCGAACTCGGCCGGCCGATCTACCAAAGCGGCCCGCTCACGAAGTCGGGCACCGCACTGGGTGAAAAGAATCCGGTTTCCCAGGCTTTCTCGATCTACGGCGACTGGCGGACAGCGGTAGCGCGCAACATCAATGGCGGGGCGCGCACGAGTGTGCTGGCTACCCGCCTGAACCTGGATGTGGACTACCGGTTCACGGCGACAGAGCGCGTGCACGCATTCTTCAGGCCGCTGGACAACGTGGCAGAGTTTTCGCGCTGCGAATTCCAGAGTAATCGCACCACCAATTGCACAGTGAAACTCGACGCCAAGGCCGATGCCCTGTTCTTCGAAGGCGACCTGGCGGCCATGGTCGCAGGGTGGACCGGCAGCTACCAGAAGTTCGACCTTGCCTTTGCCGCCGGCAAGATGCCGCTCCTTTTCCAGAACGGCGTGTGGCTCGAAGACGCAATTACCGGCGCGGCCGTCTCCCTCCCGGGCAAGAACAGCGCGACGCTGGGCATCTCCAACATGGACGTCACGTTCTTCACCGGACAAGGGGATGTAAATACGGGCGGCGTGCGCGACCGCTTCGGCGTTCCCACTAAGAACCATGTCAAGGTATACGGCGTGACGGCGTTCATCGAGGCCAACCAGGGCTTCTGGGAAGTCGGCTATGCCTACACCGATCCTCGCAACGAGTTGTCCGACCAGCACTACAACAACTTCGGCCTCGCGTTCACACGGCGCTACGGCGGATGGCTCTCCAACAGTGTCCGGCTGATTCACACGTACGGCCAGCACCCGAATGCGCCGACGGCCGCCTCCGCAAACGGGACGCTGCTGCTGATCGAGAACTCGTTCGTCACGCGAAGCCCGTCGACACTGGTGCCGTATCTGAACATGTTCGTCGGCTCAGGCAACCCCCAATCCGTTGCGCGGGCCGTGGACGCCGGCGGGATCCTCAAGAACACCGGCATCAATTTCGAGACCGACGGCCTGACCGGTTTTCCAAAGCTGAACGACACGGGTAACAACACCTATGGCGGTGCGCTCGGCGTTGAGTACCTCTTTGCACTCAACCAGCAACTGGTCTTCGAAATCGCAACCACCCAGCCCCGCGGTGCGCCGGCAAGCCGGACGCTCGTTGGTCGCGAAGTGGGCCTCGGCGTGCGCTACCAGCGTCCACTCGACAAAGCGTGGATCTTCCGCGTCGATGCCATGATGGCCGACCGCGCGAATGCCAAAGACGCCGCCGGCGTTCGCGTCGAGCTGCGGCGCAAGTTCTGAGGACTGCAGCTTACCCATGGCCGTAGCGATCCACTCAGTCGCGCTCCTCTCCGCTGTCCTCACGCTGGTGTACATCGGTTTCCTGGTGCAGGGCGCGTACCGACGTCAGACCCGGATGGCGCAATTGCATGTCGAAGAACGCGCGATGCTGCGAGCCCGCCTCGATCTGATCGCGGCGCCAATTGCCAAGGTTGCGGTCGAAAAGGGCCTGGCGGCCTGGTCCGGGTTCAGGAAGTTCCGCGTGGAGGGGAAGGTCCTTGAAGCCGAATCGTGCTGCTCTTTCTATCTCGCCCCGCACGACGGGCGCCCGTTGCCTGCCTATCTGCCCGGCCAGTACCTGACCTTCAGGCTGCAGATTCCCGGCCAGGCCCGCGAAGTCACGCGGTGCTATTCCCTCTCGGACAGCCCCGATCATACTGATTACTACCGCGTCACCATCAAGCGGATCGCCCCGCCGCCAAGCGCAAAGGACGCGCCTGCAGGCCTGGTATCGAGTCACTTCCACGACCGCATCCAGGTGGGCGATATCCTCGACGTAAAGGCGCCCAGCGGGCACTTCCACCTCGATGTGGAAAGTCGCACTCCGGTAGTGTTGGTGGGCGGCGGCATCGGCGTGACGCCGGCGCTTTCCATGCTCAACTATCTCGTGTCTGCGCCAGGCAAGCGCGAGGTCTGGTTTTTCTACGGCGTGCGGAACGGCCAGGAGCATATGCTCAAGGACTACCTTCGCGAGATCGCCGAGCAGAATCCGAACGTGCACCTGGTGGCGTGTTATTCGGACCCGCTTGCGAGCGATCGCGTGAACGAAGACTTCCATTTTGGCGAGCGGGTGAGCGTCGACCTTTTCAAGCGCGTGCTCAACGTCAACAATTTCGAGTTCTACATCTGCGGCCCTCCCCCGATGATGGAGTCCCTGACCAAGGGATTGGCCGAGTGGGGCGTTCCCGATGACAAGATTCACTTCGAGGCTTTCGGGCCGGCGTCGGTGAAACGTGTGGCAAAGGCGGAAGGCGCGCCGGTGCCCGATGCTGCCGGGTTCGAGGTTAACTTCGTGCGCTCGAACAAGACCGTCAAGTGGTCTTCGGGTGCCGGTACCCTGCTCGAGCTTGCCGAAGCGCATGGCATTCGCCTGGATTCAGGTTGTCGTGCCGGAAGCTGCGGCACATGTGTGACGGCAGTGCGCGACGGCAAGGTGAGGTACCTCGGCGGCAACCCGGATTTCGACATCGAGAAAGGCAGCTGCCTGGCTTGCGTCGCAGTGCCCGACGGCGCCCTGAGCCTGGACGCATGACATGGCAAGAATGAGCAACGCGCAAGGATTGCTGTTCGCCGAGATCACGACCGAGGAGGTCCGCGTCCAGGGTCCGGCCGTCACGACACTCAAAGGCTGGTTTGGCGCCCAGCAGGTCGGGCAGATCAAATCCCTCGTGACCAACACGGTCAACGAGCAAAAGGGCGTGGTGACGCACACCGTGGGCGACTCGATCCTCAGCAGCTTCGCCGATCCGATTGCCACGCTGACTGCGGCGCTCGGAATCCAGCGACGGGTCGCGAAAGCGCAGAATCCCTCGACCGGGACAATCGTGAAGGTGCGCATGGGCCTGGCCTATGGACCGGTCAGGGTGTTCGCCGGCAAGGTTTCTGGAGACGCGGTCACGGCAGCCGGCATCCTGCTCGAACGGGCGCAGGCAAACGAAATCCTCGCCGACCAGTCGCTGCACGACGCGGTGGGGTCCGTCAAGGACATGCGCTTCGAAGCCTGCGGGCTGATAGAAGGGATCGCGTCGTACCGTGTCGTTTCCCTGATTGCGCCGAGCGTACCGCTGACCGATGCGCCGACTGTCACCTCCACCCGGACGCCTTTCGTAAAGCCCGAGGCCCCGGTGGACGTGACCCACGCCCCTGCGGTTGTGACCGACAAGATCGTTCCTGCCACGGCGGGCGCCTCGGCCATCGTGATTTCGTTCGCCGGCACGACGCGCCGTCTCACCCCCTCGGACGGCGAGATCCTCATCGGCCGGGGCAAAGACGTGCACATCATCGTTCCTGAGATCCATGTGTCACGCAAGCACGCCCGCATCGTGTGGGAGAACGGGCGCGTGCCCTATCTCGAGAATCTCAGCCAGAACGGTACCTGCGTGCGGTTCAAGGCCACCGGCGAGGAGCACACTTGCATGGCAAGGATGCCGCTGCAAGGCGCGGGCGAGCTGGCGCTGTGCAGCCGGTTCAGCCAGGTGGCCTCGCCTTCGGAGATCATCGGCTTCGAAGTCGTAGCGCTCTAGGAGCCGGCGGGCCTCGCCCGGTTGGCCGGCTCACTGCCCTCAGCAGGGCACAGTAGCGATACACTGCCGTACCTGTCCGGCCGGACTGCCAGCCCTCCAGCGGACAGAAGAAGCGGAGCCGCGCAAGAAAACAACAATGCCGATCAAGGTCAATATTTCGCTGGGCACGGGCGGGCGGTTCAAGCCGGTCTCCAGCCACACGCTGCACGAAAAGCGCATCACCATCGGGCGCGACAAGGAGTGCACCCTCACTCTCGAGGATACCCAGAAGCACGTTTCCCGCATGCACGCGGAAATCGAGGAGTCCGACGGAAGCTACTGGCTGAAAGTGGTCTCGAAGGTCAACCCGGTCATCGTCAACGGCAAGCGGTACGCCTATGACAACCGGCTGCCGCTCCTCGAAGGCGATCAAGTCACCGTAGGCCTGTATCGGCTCGACGTAGTTTCGGCCGAGGTCGCGCCGCCTGCTCCCAAAAGCGAGCCCAAGCGCGCCGTCGAGCAGCCGGAAGACATTACCTACGTTGCCCGTCCGGGTGCCCTTTCCGGGCTCGCCGGACTGAAGAGGGAAGCCCCCGCTGCGCCCGTGGCACCCGCGGCACCTATCAAAGAGGAAGCCAAGCTGGCTCCGCCGCCCCGGCCGGCGCCTGCAGCACCGCCACCTCCCCAAGCGCCGGCGCCGCCTCCGCGCGTTGTCGCGCCCCTAATCGAGACCGCGTCGGAAGAAGCGACTTACGTCCCGCCAGCCACGGCAGCCCCGCCCCAGGCACCTGCCCCAAGGACGCCTCCGCCGCATTTCCTTTTGCCGGAGTCCTCGCCGTCGGATGACGAGGTGACGTACATTCCGCCCGTTTCCGCACGCGGCGGACGCCCGTCGCCGGACATCACGCAGGAGAATTTTTCCGAAGACCTCACCAGCATCAGTCGCCCCCCGCCCAGGGCGCCGACCGAACCGGTGACCCCCGCCGCGCCTCAGCCGCCGCAGCCTGTCAAAGAAGATGCGTCTCCGGCCGCCTCTTCAGACGACCTCGACCTCGACCTTTCGGATGCCTTCGCCGACAGCGAAGAACAAACCGCGGTCCCTCGACCAGCGGTCCCTGCGCAACAGCCAGAGATCGAAGAGGGCTTTTCCGAAGATCTCACTTACGTAAGACCCCTGCCTCCGAGGCCTGCCGCCAAGGAAGCCCCGCCGTCGCCGCCTGCCGCCACGGCAGAAGCGGACAGGCTTGCCGAAGAGGAAACGCAGTATCGTCCCTCGGTTCAAAAGGCAGCGCCTGTTCCGACGGTGTCGCCTGTTCCGACAGCGTCGGCTGTTCCGCTCGGCGCCGATCGTACTGTCCACGCCTTCCTCGAAGGGGCGGGACTGTCCCACCTCAAGGTGCCGAATCCGGAATCCTTCATGCGGGAGACGGGCGTGATGGTTCGCGCCGCGATCGAAGGCGTGATGATGTTGCTGCTCGCTCGGGAAGAAGCGCAAAAGCAGCTCGGTGCGGTTCCCGAGCACAGTCCTGAGGACAGCCCCCTCAAATCCATGGCGGATCCGGCCGAAGTGATTGCATTTCTTTTCGACCCGAAGCGCCCGGCAATTGCGGCTGCCGACCCCGTCCAGGCGATTGGCGAGGCATGCACCGACCTCCGCGCCCACCAGGTTGCGCTGATGGCCGCAATGCGCGCCGGGATTGCAGGTGCGGTGGCAAGCCTCGATCCCAAGAAGATCGAGCGGGAGCACGGCGTGAACCTTGGCGGCCTGAATCTCACGAGAAAATCCAAGCTCTGGGATATCTCCGTGGCCCAGCACGAAAAGCTTTCTCGCGAGATCGCGGAGAATGCCGGCAAGGCGTTTGCCGCCGACATCCTGGCGGCGTATGCGGCCCACCTCCACAAGGTACGTGGTGGTCGTTAGTCGTTTCGACTTCTGCGAACGCTGATGAGCGCATCGACTGCGAGCACGCCGTCGGCACGTGCAATAACCGGATTCACGTCGATCTCCGTAATCGTTTCCTCGTGGTCCGACGCGAGTTCCGATATGCGCGCAATCGCATCAGCCAGCGCATCCAGGTCGACCGGGTCGCTTCCCCTGAATCCAGTCAGCACTCGATAGCCCTTCAGGCGGCCAAGCAAAACCTTGGCTTGCGCTGCCGAAACCGGCGCGAGCCCGAGCACCGTATCTTGCAGAAGCTCGACCATGACCCCGCCCAGCCCGACCAGCACAACGGGCCCGGCGGCAGGGTCGCACCGTGCGCCGATGATGACCTCGACACCGGGTTTCGCCATCGGCTGGACCGAAATCCCCGTAATGTCTGCGGTGATCTTCCTGGCGTTGGCCAGGATGGCAGCGTAAGCAGCGCGCACGCTTCCCGCGTCAGCCAGGTTTAACCGGACGCCGCCGGCTTCCGTCTTGTGTGCGATCGCAGGGGATTCGATCTTCAGCACTACAGGGAATCCGAACGCCTCTGCAGCGGCCACGGCCTCGTCCGCGCTTTGCGCTAGCCGACCCGGGACGACCGGGATGCCGTACGCTGTGAGCACACGCTTCGCTTGACGTTCAATCAGGACGCCACTGGTCGATTCAAGCAGTGGCGTCACTTCGTTGCGCGCGCGGGGGGCGGACCTCCTTCCAAAAGATTGCTCGGGCACTGCCTCCGAGTAACGATGCCACGCCGCGATGGCAGCAAAGCAGCGATCCATCGAGCGAAAAAGCGACAGGCGCGCATCGGATTCGAAGAGGTCGGCGCCCGGCCCTTGCAGCCATTCGCTTAACCAGGCGATGAGGATCGGCTTGCCGTACTTGTCCGCCAAGGCCCGGATCTGCGCATAGCGCGCGATGGTGACTTCGGGATGCGACAGGCTCTGCGGCAGCACCAGAGCACCGTATTGCGGATCTTCCAGCAGGGCCGAGACACACGAAGTAAATGATTCCGGGACATTGAGCACCTGCCCGGTGGGGTCGCACGGATTGCGGGCCGCGCCGAAAGCAGGAACGATGGTCCTCAGCACTGCGCCCGTCGCCTCCAACGGCTGCGGCATCGACACGGCATATTTTTCGGCCTTGTCGGCTGCGATCACGCCCGCCCCGCCGGAACTCGACACGACGGCCACCCCGGGTGCAGACGGCCTTCCGGCGACCGCGAGAAAGTGCGCCGTCTCGACCAACGCCTCGAAGTCATCGACGACGATAAATCCTGCCCGCTCGCACAGCGCAATCATCGCGGCATGGGAACTCGCAAGCGATCCCGTATGCGACAGCGCGGCCATCGCGCCCGATTCGCTGGCGCCGAGCTTGTAGACCACGACCGGCTTGCCGGCCTGCCGTGCGCGGTCCCCGGCAGCCAGCAGCCTGCGAGCGTCGTGCATGCCTTCAAACACACAGATGATCGAAGCGCAGCCCGGATCGTCCGCGAGGTAGGCGATCAGGTCGGCAACATCGATATCGCAGGAATTGCCTGCGGAAATGAAGTGCGAAAAGCCGCGCCCGCGCTCTGCGGCCTGCAGCAGCGCATAGCCCAGTGCGCCTGACTGGCTCACGATGGCCACCGGGCCGACGCGATGCGGGAGCTTGGAATAGTCCGGCATGAACGTCATGCCGGCCCGCGTGATGTTGTTGACCAGGCCGATGCAGTTGGGCCCGAGCACGCGCAGGTTCCGGTCGCGTGCAATTGCGGCAAGGCGTGCCTGGGCCGCCTTGCCGTCGCCTGCCTCCATTTCGCCATACGCCGACGCATACACGATCACGCCGCCCGCACCCGCGTCGGCCGCTTCGCCAAGCAGGGTTTCGACTCCGTCTTTCGGGACGACCAGCACGACGCAGTCAGGGGGCTTGGGCAGCGCGGCAAGCGATGCATAGCAAGGACGCTCGGCGATGTTGTCGTATTTGCCGTTGACGAAAAAAACTTCGCCCGAAAACTGTGAAAGATTCTCGAACGAGCGCATGCCGAATGCGCCCGGACGGGGCGACATGCCCACGATCGCTACCGTGCGGGGATCGATCAGGCGCACCAGGTCCTGGTGCGAGTGCGGGCGCCGGGCCTCCATCTCAGGCCGCCTCGGCTAACCGGACGCGAATGCCGCTCGCGTTGATGAATCCCTCGCCGTCGACACAGTTGAGGTGCCGGGCTCGAAGCAGGACCTGTTCGCGATTCGTGACCCGCAACTCGATGCCGGAGAGGACGGCCTGATGATTCGCCGAGGATAGAAACCGGATCTCGCCTGAGTCGAGCGCAATCCTGAAGTGACCTTCCGCCTGTCCGCTGACCGGCTTTTGCACAATTTCGGCCCAGCGCTTCGAAAACGCCGCCGGGTCCGGACACTCGATCTCCGCGGCGACCAGCCGCTGCGTCACGTCCTGGCGGATCGCCGTTTGCCACTGCGGACCAGCCGGTGCATACGCGCCCATCGGGTCTTCCCCGTCGCTGGTGCAATTAAATTCGAGCATCGCGCCGCCGGTGTCTTTCGGATGCAACTGCACGCCGACATAGTCGGCGTGCTCGATCAGGCTGGCCGTGCGTACACCCAGTCGCTCGCAATGCTTCTGGCGTTCGCGCGGTGCATCGCAGTCCATGATGATCATGTAGCCATGCCGGCTGCCGTGCCGCTCGAGGAAGCGCCCGACCGCTGTGCCGGGCCGGGTTGGCGAAACAATCTCGATGAAGTCCGTGCCGACCGGGAAGAGGACGTTCTCGAGGCCATACCGGGCTACGTTCGGATCGCGATAGCACTCTTCCAACCCAAAAACGTCCTTGAACATGAGCCCGGCCTTCGCGAGGTCGGATGCAACTAGGCAGACTTGCCGCAGCCGCAGGTGTCCGGCCACGCCTAGCGGCCCGTGAACTTGGGCGCGCGTTTCTCGACGTAATGCGCCACGCCTTCCTTGAAATCCTCGCTCTTGAAGCTCTCCTGCATTGCGGCGTCGGCCACGCCAAGCGCGGTTTCGAAATCCTGGAACGGCGCCTTCCAGACCTGCGCCTTCATCACCGCCATCGAGCGTGGCGAAACCGTGTCGGCGAGCGTGCGCGCATACGCCATGACGTCTTCCATGAACGTGGCTTGCGTGAACACCTTGTTCACGAGGCCTATCTTCTCGGCCTCGAGCGCGCCAAATTTGCGTGCGGACATCAGCAAGTCGAGCGCATTCGCGGGTCCCACAAGCCGCGGCAGCAGCCAGCTCACGCCGTGCTCGGCAATGAGGCCGCGTTGCGCGAATGACGTCGTAAATTTTGCATCGCTGCCTGCAAACCGGATGTCGGCATAGAGCGCAAGCACCAGCCCTAAGCCCGCGGCCGGACCGTTGATGGCGGCAATGATCGGCTTCGGCGCAGAGAATAGGTAGCCGAAGCGCCCGCCGTAGTGGCTGGAAACGTCCGGCCCGAGGCCCGGGCCGGATCTTGCAGGAGCGACTTCAGACGCAGTCGCCGTCTTATGGGCGCCGGCGTCCGCCCGGATGCCCTGCAGTAACTTCATGTCGGCCCCCGCACAGAACCCGCGCCCCGAGCCGGTCAGCACGATCACGCGCACCGCGTCGTCGTCCACGGCGGCGGCAACAGCTTTACGCAGTCCTACACCCATGGCCGCCGTGAACGCATTCAGCGCCTCGGGGCGGTTCAGGCGGATCACTGCGACCCGGTCATCCACTGCGTACAGCACATCCTCAAAGCCGCTCATGCCGTCCTCCGTTGAAATTGAAGACTTACGCCTGCCATACGCATCACCTCATAGTCAGGGTTGGCCTTGCGAAACCGGGGCTCGTTCAGCACCTGCGGGGACAGTTCGATCACATACACCGAGTGCCGATGACGCGGCGCCGCAACCGTGCGCGCCTTTTTTCTCCCTTGCCGGCCTTGCTTCGCACCGCCATGCGGCGAGACTAACCGCGTTCGATTTGCGCCGCAATCGCACGGCAGGCGGCCAATGTTTGCGCGATACTTTCCGCCTCGAGGAGACGCTCATGGCCGAACGGAATCTGCTCGCCGTCATTCGCAAGGTGACCGGGCGCAAGCCCGAGGCAATCGCCTATCGCACGCCGGACCGCGACTGGACCGTCAGCGAGGTGGTGGATACTTCGGACCGCATCGCGCAGGGGCTGCGCTCGCTTGGCGTCGCGCCCGGCGAGCGCGTGGCGGCGTTGACCAGGCACACGACGGAATGCATCCTCCTCACCCTTGCCGCGTGCAAGATCGGCGCAGTGTTCATGCCGGTGAACTGGCGGCTTGCCGCGCCCGAGGTCGAATTTATCGTCAACGATGGGAAGGCACGGTTCCTCCTTGTCGATTCGGCTTTCCTGCCTGCCCTCGAGAAGTGCACCCTGCCGACGGTGGCCCTCACACTGGTCACGGAGACTGCCGGGGGACGCGAGAACCTCCAAGAATGGGCCGCGCGTTTCGCCCCGCTCCTTGAGCATCATGAAGCCGCCCCTCATGAGACGGCCTTGCAGTTGTATTCCTCCGGCACGACAGGCCTGCCAAAAGGCGTTGAACTCACGCACGCCAACCTGCTGCTGCCGCAATCGCTTTTTCGTGACATCTGGGGATTCCAGGGTGGCAAATCCGTCATGTTCAATGCGCTGCCCTCCTTCCATATCGCCGGCATGGAACTGGCCCTGCTGACCTTGATGCTCGGCGGCGAGACCGTGCTCCAGCCCGACTTCGACCCGGGGAAAATCATCCCGGCAATCGGCGCACACCGCATTACGCACATGTTCCTCGTGCCCGCAATGATCATGGTCCTCGTGAATTCGCCGGGGGCGGAGGCGGGCGACTATTCATCGCTGGAGCGCATCGCCTATGGCGCAGCGCCGATCAGCGAGAAGGTGCTGCTCGATGCCATGCGAGTGTTCGGCTGCGGGTTTCTCCAGGTGTACGGGCTTACCGAAACGACCGGCGCCGTGACGTTCCTGCCGCCGGAAGATCACGCGCCCGGGACCGATCGCGCGCACCTATTGCGCTCGGCGGGCAAAGTGCTGCCCGGTGTCGACCTGCGAATCGTTGATGCATCCGGCCAACACGCTCCGGACGGCGAAGTCGGCGAAGTCTGGATCCGCACTCGCCAGAACATGAAGGGGTATTGGAATAACCCGAAGGCCACACGCGACGCCTTTCCCCATGGACGGGCTGAAGATGGTGGATGGTTTCGGAGCGGCGACGCGGGATATTTACGCGAGGGCTACCTCTTCATCCACGACCGCATCAAGGACATGGTCATTTCGGGCGGCGAGAACATTTATCCGGCCGAAGTCGAGAATGCGCTCATGAAGCATCCGGCGGTGGCCGACGTCGCGGTCATCGGCGTGCCGGACGCGAAATGGGGCGAGGCCGTCAAGGCCTGCATCGTGCTCAAGCCCGGCATGGCTGCGCACCCGGAAGAACTCATTGCCTTCGCGCGCGAGCAGATCGCGCATTACAAATGCCCGAAGACGATCGATTTCCTGCCGGCGCTTCCCCGGAATCCGAGCGGCAAGCTGCTGAAATACCAGTTGCGCAAGCCCTACTGGGAAGGATTGGAGCGCAGGGTGAACTGAAAGACCGCTCTGGCCGTCAGCTCGATTTCTTCCCGAGGAGAAGCGCGGTCGCCGCCCATGAAATCAGCGCATAGACGATCGCCCCGAGTACGGCCGACCAGAAGCCCGCCACCCGGAATCCGTCGAGAAAGGAAGCGACCATCCAGAACAGCAGCCCGTTGATCACGAAGACGAACAGGCCGAGCGTAACCACCGTCACGGGCAAGGTCAGCACGATGAGCACGGGGCGGATGAGCGTATTCACGAGCGCCAGCACGAAGGCGGCGATCACCGCGGTCATGAACCCGTTCACCTGGATCGACGGCACGACGTAGGGCAGCGCAAGCAAGGCCAGCGCGTTGATCAGCCAGACGATAAGCAAGCGCATGGTCGTTCCCGGTTGGTTCGAGAGTCCATCAGTGTAGTCGGGCTATACTCCCCCGGCACCTTTTACGCGGAGAATGCCTGTGATAAACCGTCGCCGTTTGATCCTCGGAGCCGCCGGCAGCGTCGCCCTGGCGTCCACCGGATTTGCCTCGCGGGTGACCGCGCAGACCGCAGGTCAGGCGACCTCCGGCTCGGGCAGGCTCGTGCGGGTCATGAACGGTTTCCCGCCCGGGGGCTCGGCGGACGTAGTCACGCGCATGATCACCGACAAGCTGCGGGGCGGTTATGCGCCCACGGCGATTGTCGAAAACCGTCCAGGCGGCGGCGGGCGCACGGTACTGGAATATGCGAAAACCGGCGATGCGGACGGCACGACGATCGTCCTCACCCCCACCGCGATGCTCACGATCTTCCCTCACGTCTACCGCAACCTCGGCTACGACACGTTCAGGGACTTCACCGCCGTCGGCAGCGCGGCAACCTTCGTGACCGCCATCACCGCAGGATCCGCGCTCCCGGCCAGCGTGAAGACCTTGCCGGAACTCGTCGAGTGGTCCAAGACCCTTCCCCAAGGCGCCTCATATGGCTCGCCCGGCGCAGGCACCTCGCTGCATTTCGTGGGCACCATGCTCTCCCGGCGGGCCAACGGGAAAATGACGCATGTGCCTTACAAGGGCGCAGCGCCCATGATGCAGGACCTGCTCGGTGGACAGATCCCGATCGGCATGGCGCCGATCGGCGACGCCGTTCCGCATGTGCGCAGCGGCAGGCTGCGCGTGCTCGCGACGACCGGCACCCGCCGCTCGCGCTTCCTGCCCGATGTGCCGACCGCGATCGAAGCCGGCTACCCGGAAGTCGTCGCCGAAGATTATTTCGCTCTCTTCGTGCCCGCGAAGACGCCGGCCGATGTGGTGGAGCGGCTCGGCACGGCCGTGCGCGACGCGCTGAAAAGTCCTGAAATCAACGAGCGCCTGACGCAGCTCGGCCTCGAGGTGCGGCCTTCTACGCCGGCCGAGATGAACGACATCGTGCGCTCGCAGTTCAATACCTGGGGACCGGTCGTGAAAGCCTCGGGCTTCACCGCGGACGAATGACCGGACCTCGATCGGCCGATTACTCGATCTGGACCTGTTGCTACGCGCGCGGCAGGATCCCTACCGACATGATGGGCGGCTGCCCGATCTGCAGCAACCAGGGCATGTCGGATATTCCGATGGCGTATTCGCTGATCGCTTCCGGACCGTCCGCCGCCGAGCGCCGGGTGATCCTCGTGGACTGCGGATTCAAGAGCGGCGACTCCATGACCGGCAACCGCTTCCAGAACATCGAGATGCCCGACGCGGTTCTCTCGAAGACCGGGTTTCGCCCCGAGGACGTCGATACGCTCGTGCTCACGCACCTGCACTTCGATCACGCGGGCAATTTCGATGCTTTCCCCAACGCGCGCATTTACGTCCAGCGCGTCGAGTACGAGAAATGGCGGCAGGTCATCGCGTCGATCCCGGACCTGTCGGCCGGCAAGCAGCACTGGGCGCTCTCCTCGATGGATGTAGAAGCGCTCGAGCGATTCGGCAAGGCGGTCGACGCCGGCCGGGTGACGCTGCTCGAGGGGGATGGCGAGGTCGCGCCCGGCGTGTTCTGCCGGCTCGCGGCCGATACGCACACCTTCGGCTCCCAGTGGGTCGAGGTGCAAACCCATTCGGGGCCGTATGTCATCGCGGGTGACTGCGTGTACTGGTACGCCAACATCGAGCGCATGTGGCCGCCTGGCTACTTGCAGGGCAATCCCTGGAATCTCGTATCGACCTACGAGCGCCTGCGCTCGCTCGTCGGCCCCGAGCGCATCGAGCGGATCATCCCGGGGCACGACATGCAGATTTTCTCGCGGCATCGAAACTGGATGGCCGGCCTGAATCCCGTCGCCGAAGTGCATCTTGCGGAAGGCGAGCGCTCGCGTGCGACCTCAAGCTAAACCCCGCGCCTGGGCGGCCGCGCTGCTGCTCCTTGCGGCCGCGTTGCCTGCCGCGCTCGCGCAGGACCGCTACGGCACCGTGCGGCCGAGCGAGGACGGAATCGGGAAGACTTACATGGGCCGCGAAATCGCGCAGGTCATGAGCTTTCATGGTGCCGACTGGCTCGAGCGCCCGGAGCGAACGGATGAAGAGAGGCCCGACAACGTACTCGCTGCCCTCGAGCTCAAGCCGGGGCTCGTGGTCGCGGACATCGGCGCCGGAAGCGGGTTCTACTCGTGGCGGATCGGCAAGCGCGTCGGCGCCCGGGGGCTGGTGTACGCGGTCGACAGCCAGCAGGAGATGTTCGAGCTGCTTCGCAGGCAAATGGCGCGTCGACGCGCCACCAACGTGAAACCTGTGCTTGGCACAGCCACCGATCCGCGACTGCCCGCAAACTCGATTGATCTCGCGTTGATGATCGATGTCTACCACGAGCTCGAGCACCCTTACGAAATGCTCGCTTCGATCGTTCGCTCGCTCAAGCCCGGCGGGCGCCTCGCGATCATCGAGTACCGTGCCGACGACCCGAAAGTGCCGATCAAGAAGCTCCATACGATGACCGACGCGCAGATCAGGAAGGAAGCCGCGCCCCACCGGCTCGAGTGGGTCAAGACCATCTCGACCCTGCCCTGGCAGCAGGTGGTCCTCTTCAGGAAGACGTAACCGGCCGCGGGGCGGCTAACCCGGCACGAGCCTGAGATGCGTGATTTCGGAGGGCGCGCCCAGCCGCTTGGGCGGGCCCCAGTAGCCCGTGCCGCGGCTCGTGTAAACCCATAAAGTTCCCAGCCGGCGCAGTCCCGCCGTGAACGGCTGCTGCAGCCTCACGAAGAAATTCCACGGCCAGAACTGGCCCCCGTGCGTGTGCCCCGAGAGCTGCAAGTCGAAGCCTGCGGTTTGCGCGACGATCGCCGTGCGCGGCTGGTGCGCAAGCAGGAGCTTCACGCCGGCATCCGCAGGTGCGCCTGCGATCGCTGCGAAGGGATCGCTCTTGTGAGAGGCATCGTAGTGGTGCCCGCTGTAATCCGTTACGCCGGCGACCACGACCGTTTCGCCCTCATGGCGCAGTACCACGTGCTCGTTCATGAGCACCCGTACGCCCAGGCGACGCAATTCAGCGACCCATCCCCCGACGCCCGAGTAGTACTCGTGGTTGCCGGTCACGAAGAAGCTGCCGTGGCGCGAAGAGAGGCGCGAAAGCGGCTGCGTGTGATGCGCGAGTTGCGCCACGCTTCCATCCACGAGATCGCCGGTGACTGCGATCATGTCGGCCTGAAGTGCATTGACCGCGTCGACGATCGCGTCGACGTAACGACGGCGAATGGTCGGCCCCACGTGAATGTCGCTGATCTGGGCGATGGTGAAGCCGTGCAGCCCCAGCGGAAGTCCGGCGATCGAGACGTCCACGGATCGCACGACCGCCCTGCGGCGCGCGTTATAAAACCCGACCAGGGTGAAGAGCGCGGCCAGTATGGGCACTGCCGCAGCACTCAAGCGATGCGCGACCCCGAGCGCGATCACGCCGGTCACCGCCAGGTCGAATGCCGCAGCGACCAGCAATCCGAGGTCGCGCAGGAACGAGAGCACGAAAAGCGAAGAGAACGAGCCCATCGCGATGGTCCCTGCCCACACGAGCGCTTCGGCGACGCGATGGGTCCGCGCCCTGCGAGCAAACAAGCCTTGGGGCAGCAACCACGCCGAGAGCAGGAGCCAGACAACCATCGCTGCGACGGCCGTGCGGCCAAACGTCAGCAGGTCGGGCAGCAGCCGCCAGCCCACATACGCGTGCAGCAGGATGACGACGGTATAAAGACGCAGCATGGGAAGGAGGGAGCCGGATCGTTGATATCGGGGCGTTAGCCCTTAACGCAAGGGCAGGTGCAGCCGGAATGCCGCTCAGGGGCCTTTGCGCATCCAGCCTTTCATCGCTTCGGCGGTCTCACGCTCGATGCCGTTGTAACCGTGGTGAGCAAAGGCCTCGCAGTCGTTGCCCGTCGAGATGCCGCCTTCCATCGCGACGAAGTCGTTGCCGAACACTTCGTGAGACCGCAGGGCCGCGCTATACGGCGTCACACGGCACCAGTCGTTCACGTGATGCAGGACCAGGTGACGATTGCGGAACTGCCGCGCGTCGAACGAGTAGATCTGGGCTCGAGAAGAGGAGTGGATCTCCCCCGCGATCCTGTCCTGGAGGTACCCCGCCAGCTTCATCGTGGAATGCGTGCCGTTGCTGGTGCCGGCGAGATAAACGCGCGCCTGGGGGAATCGGCGCTTGATGTCATCGAGCACGGCCTGGATGCGCTCTTCGCTGTCGGAGGCGTTGGTGGCGACTGTGGCGAAGTCTTCATCGACCAGGTATTTGCGCGCGCGCAACAGGAAATTGCCGCCGAAGCCGTAGACAAGCTTGCCGTCCTGCATGCGGGGGTTCATCACGCCGGTGCCGCCCGGAAACAGGATGACGACGTATTTCGGGGTTGGGCTGACCGAGTCGAGCACGTACGCGACCGGATCGCCGTTCGGCAAGCGCGCCGAGGTGACGAGTTCCTCCATTGCCCCGCAGGTCAATGCGCCAAGCAAGAGGAGCGCGAGCGCAGCGTTCGCCAGCATTTTCTTCATCATGCGGTCACCTTCGCCGGCCAGTACCGGTCGCGCAGCAGGCGCTTGTAAAGCTTGCCGGTGGGATGGCGCGGCAGTTCGGGCTCGAAGTCGACGGACCTCGGGCACTTGAGATGCGACAGATTCGCGCGGCAGAAAGCAATCAGCTCTTCAGCGAGCGCCGGGCCGGCTGCTTTCAGGTCGACGGGTTGCACGACGGCCTTCACTTCCTCGCCGAATTCCTCGTTCGGCACGCCGATCACGGCGGCGTCCATGACCTTGGGATGGGTCACGAGCAGGTTTTCGACCTCCTGCGGGTAGATGTTCACGCCGCCGGAAATGATCATGTAGTGCTTGCGGTCGGTGAGATACAGATACCCTTCAGCATCGACGTACCCGACGTCGCCCAGCGTGGTCCAGCCTTGCGGGCTTTTCGAGGACGCCGTCTTTACCGGATCGTTGTGGTACTCGAAGGCCGGGCCATTTGCGAAGTGGATCGTCCCTGTTTCGCCGGTGGGCACGACTTCATTAGCGTCGTCCAGGATCCGCACTTCGCCCACGAGCGCGCGTCCTACCGTCCCGGAGTGCGCAAGCCAGTCGGTCGAATTGCAGGCAACGAACCCGTTGCCCTCGGTGCCCGCGTAGTACTCGAACAGCACGGGACCCCACCACTCGATCATGCGCTGCTTGACCTGGACGGGACAGGGCGCGGCCGCATGGATCGCCGCACGCAACGTGTCATGCCGATAGCGCTCGCGAATGGCCGGGTCGAGCTTGAGCATCCTCACGAACATCGTCGGCACCCACTGACTGTGCGTGATGGCGTGCCGCTCGATGAGGGACAACGCCTCTTCGGCGTCGAAGTGCTCCATGAGCACGGAAGTGCCGCCAAAGCGCATGACCGTCATATTGAAGCGCAGCGGCGCCGCGTGGTAGAGCGGCGCCGGCGACAGGTAGATCGAGCCGCTGGCAAGTCCATATAGCTTTTGCGCGACCATGGTGAGGGTGCTTGCCGCATCGATCGCTTCGGCAAGCAACTCCGTCTTCACACCCTTGGGCCGCCCGGTCGTGCCGGAGGAATACAGCATGTCACGCCCGGCGCACTCGTCCGCGATCCGGCTCGCGGGCTGCTTCGCGCGCGCCTCCTCGAAAGACGGATAGCCGGGCACCGTGCCGTTGACGGAAAACCGGTGGATCACCTTCGGCGTGCGCGCGAGCAACTCCGCAGCCTGCGCCGCCAGGCTGGTGGACACGATCAGTGCCTTCGCGCCGCAATCGGCGAGGATGTACTCGGCTTCCTGGCCCGAGAGGCGCGAACTCATCGCGGTGAACAGCAGCCCGGAGCGTTGCGCTGCAAAGCAGATCTCGAAGAACCGCGCGTTGTTGTCCATCATCAGCGCGATCGAATCGCCGCGCTTCAAGCCGAGGCTGCGAAACAGGTGGGCGCCCTGGTTCGAGCGCTCCTCGAGCTGCCGGTAGGTCACTGCCTCGCCCGAGCGCGCCATGACGTAGGCGACCTTCCCGGGCGTCGAAACCGAATGGTGGCAGGGGTGGTACATCGGGGCTCCGGCTGGACTCAGCGCATCGCGGGGCAGTGTTCACAACTACAATCGTTCCGTCAACTTTACAGGACGCTCTCCAATGACAACGACAACGACGGGATTCATCGGCCTGGGCCGCATGGGCAAACCCATGGCCTCGAACCTGCAGAAGAAAGGCCACGGCCTGGTGGTGTACGACATCGTGCCGGGTCCGATGAAGGAGCTGGTCGCATTGGGCGCACGGGCCGCGGGAAGCGTGGCCGAAGTCGCCAAGCTGGCCGATATCGTGATCACCATGCTGCCAAGCGGCGTGGAAGTCGAGCAGACGCTGTTCGGCACGGACGGCGTGATCGCCCACGCAAAGCGCGGCACGCTCCTCATGGACATGAGCACCATCGATCCGCAAACCACCGATCGGCTGGCCGCACGCGCCATCGAGGCCGGCATGAGCCTGGTCGACTCGCCCGTCGGCCGTCTCGCCAGCCACGCCGACCGCGGCGAATGCCTTTTCATGGTCGGCGGCTCCGACGCTGAATTCGCACGGGTGAAGCCGCTCCTCCAGGCGATGGGCAACACCATCCATCACTGCGGTCCGGTGGGCACCGGCATGCGCACCAAGCTCGTCAATAATTATCTGTCCATCGTCTCCTGCCAGATGAACGCCGAGGCGCTGGCTCTGTCGCAGCGCTTCGGGCTCACGCTCGGAAAGACGCTCGAAGTGCTCTACGGCACGACCGCGACGAACGGCCAGCTCAAGATGGCGTGGCCGGCCAAGGTCCTCGGCGGCGATATCGAACCGGGCTTCACGATCGACCTCGCGCACAAGGACCTCTCGCTCATCGTTACGGCGGCCAATAACGCCAAGGTGCCCATGCCTGTGGGCGCCGCCGCACGCGAAGCCTTCAACGGCGCGCGGGCCGGCGCCTACGCGAAGAAGGATTTCTCTTCGATGGTCGATGTACTGTGCGACTACGCAGGCATCGAAAAAGCGCGCCTTTGAAACCGGCCAATGGCAGCAATCTGCCCTGGGAGCCAGTAACCACGCGGGGGAAGCGCGCTTTTTGGCAGCAATAGTCTGCGCGCCCCCCGGGCCACGCTCAGGTTGGGTGCAGGACCCGCCAGATCTTCTCCGGCGTCAGCGGCATGTCGAGCGTCTTCAGTCCGCGGGTTCCCATCGCATCCAGCACGGCGTTCACCGCGGCCGGCATCGCGCCGTGGCAGCCGGCTTCGCCGACGCCTTTGGCGCCGAGGCGATTCAGCGCGCTCGGCACCGTCTGGTCGAACCCGGTCTCGAGGTCCGGGATCGCTTCGGCGCGCGGCATCGCGTAGTCCATGAACGACCCCGTGAGGAGCTGGCCGGTTTCGTCGTAGACCGACTGCTCCATGAAAGCCTGGCCGATCCCCTGAGCGATTCCGCCGTGCACCTGGCCTTCGGCCATAAGCGGATTCATTACGCGGCCGATGTCGTCTACGGCCGTGAGGCGCGCGAGCTGCACGACGCCGGTCTCCGGATCGACCTCGGCTTCGGCGATCTGGCAGCCGTTCGGCCACGTCTGCCCCGCCGCTGTTTCCGTGTGCTCGATGCGCAGCCGCCGTTCCGGCTGTCGGCCCGCAAGCTCGGCCAGGCCGATCGACCGGTCGGTGCCCGCGATGCGGTAGCGTCCCTCGACGAACTCGATATCGGTGCCTGCCGCCTCGAGCTCTTTTGCGGCCAGCTCCCGGCCGGCTTCGATGAGCGCGCGCGCGCCCATGAGCGTGGCGCTGCCACCAATCTGCAACGTGCGGGAGCCGCCTGCGCCGCCGCCGGTTTTCGCAATGTCGGTATCGCCCTGGATGATGTGCACGGCCTCCGGCGCAATGCCCAGCAACTCGGACACGATCTGCGCATATGCGGTCTGGATGCCCTGCCCGATCTGCTGCGTGCCCGAAATTAACGTGACCTTTCCTTCGGCATCGATGCTCAAGGCTACGGTCTCGCTCGTGCGCGCGCTCCCAGTAATCTCGACGTAGCAGCCGACGCCCCGCCCGTACAACAGGCCGCGTTTTTCCGCGGCTTCCTTGCGGCGCGCATACCCTTCCCAGTCGGCCGCCTTCATTGCGCCGCGCAGGATTTTCTCGAAGTCGCCGCAGTCGTATTCGGCGCCGGCCGGGTTCTTGTACGGCATCTGGTCGGCGCGCACGAGGTTCTTGAGCCGCAGCTCGATCGGGTCTACACCCAGTTCTCGGGCAGCGGTGCTCACCAATCGTTCGAGCAGATACCCCATCTCCGGGCGGCCGGCGCCGCGGTAAGCATCGACCGGCGTGGTATGCGTAAACAGGATGCGCACCTCGTGATCGAGCACGGGAATGGCGTACACGCCGGTCGGCGCGCGCGCCCCTGACATCGCAGGCACACACGCCCCGAAGTTCGAGACGTACGCGCCCACATTGGCAATGGAGCGCATGCGAAGGGCGGTGAAGCGATGCTGCGCGTCGAGCGCCAGTTCGGCCTCAACGATGCTGTCGCGACCGTGGACTTCGGAGAGGAAATTCTCCGAGCGATCGGCCCGCCACTTGACCGGACGGCCGAGCGCGCGCGCGGCAAACAACAGCGCCGCGTGCTCCGGGTACGCATACCCGCGCGCGCCAAAGCCCCCGCCGACATCCGTGCACACAATGCGAAATGCGTCTTCGCCGAGGCCGAAGACCTTCGCCAGCTGGCCTCGCACCGTGTGGGTATTCTGCGCGGGACAATAGAGAGTAAAGCGGCCTGCCGAGAATTCCGCCGCAAGCGCCCGCGGCTCGAGCGGATTGGCGATCACGCGCTGGTTGACGACCCGCAGCTTCACCACATGCGCGGCGGAAGAAAACGCGCTCTTGGCGGCGGCAGCATCGCCCATGCGGTAGAACGCGGCGATGTTGCCGTACTCCGGCACGAAGGCGGCGGGCCAGTGAACCGGCGCATCGCCCTTGGCGGCGGTGGGCAGGTCCGCATTTGCCGGCAGCGGTTCCCACTCGACCTCAACCAGTTCTGCCGCGTCGCGCGCCTGCTCGCGTGTTTCGGCAACGACCATCGCCACCGCATCGCCCACGAAGCGCACGACGTCGGAGGTCAATGCGTTGCGCGGCGGCACGGTCATCTCGGCGCCGTCCGGGCGCTTGTGCATTTGCGTGAAGGGGATCGGGCCGAGCTTTGCAGCCACGATGTCCGCGCCTGTGTAGACCGCGAGGACACCGGGCGCCGAACGAGCGGCGGCAATGTCTATGCCCGCAATCTTCGCGTGCGCATGCGGCGAGCGCGTGAAGGCGGCATGGACCTGGTTCGGCAGGGACACGTCGTCGGTGAAGCGGCCCTGGCCGCTCAGGAGCCGGGCGTCTTCGAGGCGGCGCATCGGCTTGCCGATCCATTGGCTCGTGCCGGGTTGGAGTGATTGTTCGCTCATGCGAGGACTTTCTCCGCAGATTTTGGGATGGGATTCCCCCATTATGGCAAAGGCGCCCGGGCGCTGCGACGACCGCATTAGCTTGAAAAAGTGCAAATTCCGGGAGCGGCGGCGGGTTTTGCCGCACAATGCGTACGGGTTCCGATCATCAGGGGGAGGCTGATCGATCATGATGAATTCCTACCAGCCCGGCGAGCTGATCTTCGTGCAGGGGCAGCCGAGCGAATGCGTGTACCTCATCGAGTCCGGCGAGATCGAGCTCCTGGAGAGTTCCGATTCGCGAACGCTCCGCATCGCCAAGCTCGTCAAGGGCGACCTGCTCGGTGAAATGGCGCTGGTCGACGAGCGCCCCAGGGCCTTCAGCGCCCGCGCGGTAACCGAAACGACAGTGTCCATCGTGTCGCGCGAGCAGTTCGTGAAGCTCATGTTCCGCGACCCGGCCGAAGGCTTGCGCTACCTCGGCGCCTTCTTCGAGCGCCTGCGCACGACGAACAAGCCCTCTGGCGTGGCCGCGGATCCCGAGCCCGACAAGGCCCGCCAGGCGCACATCCGCCTGTTGCCGCTCACCAAAACGGCCAAGCAGGCCGTCTCGGACGAAGGCCTCATCGTGTCGCGGTTTCCATTTCGCGTAGGGCGGGAGCCCGCTGAAGGGCGCTCGCGCTTGAGCAGCAACGATTTGGGGCTGCCTGACGTCGACCCCTACAACGTTTCGCGCGAGCACTTCTCGATCGAAACCGACGGCGAAGGCGTGATGCTGTACGACCGCGGCAGCTTTCATGGAACGATCGTGAACGGCACGCAGATCGGTGGCAACCGCATCATCGGGTCGGTGCGCCTGCAGCCCGGCGGCAATGAAATCATTGCAGGATTGCCGGATTCGCCTTTCCGCTTCTCGGTGCAGGTGAGCGAGCGCTAGACGGCGCTCGCTGCATCAGCTCACCCTACATCTTAAGGAGGCGCCGGGCGTTGCCGTGCAGGATCTTGTCCTTGTCGGCCGTGCATAGCGGCACGGTCTTCATCCACTCGGTGCCGGGCACGTTGTCCACATACGGCCAGTCCACCGAGAACATGATGCGCTCGACGCCGAGTTCCATGATCGAGCACAGCAGGGCCGGGGTCGAAAAGTTGCCGCTCGTGGTGATCCAGAAATGCTCCCTGAACGCTTCGCGGAATGACGTCGTGCGGTTGCCTTCGCGCGACATCGCCTGGTCGATCCGCCAGAGCGAGAACGGCAGGCCCTCGCCCATGTGGCCGAGGATCAGCTTGACGCCGGGATAGGCCTCCAGCACGCCGCTCAGCACGATGCGGATCGCCTGCGTCGCGGTCTCCACGCCGAACCCCCAGCCCGCGGTGAGGATCGACGGGAAGTCCTTCACGTACTCCTTGTAATACGCCTCGATCACGGCCGGGTGCGGCATCGCCGGATGAAGGTAGAGCGGAACGTCGAGCGCCCGAGCCCGTTCGTAGATCGGCCAGAAGCGCCGGTCGTCGAAGAAGAGACCGTTGGCCAGGCCATGCACCATCGCGCCCTTGAAGCCGTGTTTCGTCACGACTCTTTCCAGCTCGTCGGCCGACGCGAGTGGATCGACCGTCGGCAGCACGCCGAATGCCTCGAAGCGGCCCGGATGGGCCAGCACTGCTTCGTGCAGGCGATCGTTCACCCGACGCGCGAGCGCAACTGCGGAGTCCGAGTCCAGCCGCTGAGTGGCCGGTGCCCCGTGCGAGAGCACCTGTACGTCGATGCCGGCCTCGTCCATGGCGTCGATGCGCAGCTCGCCCAGGCTGTCGAGCTTTGGGCGCAGCCCGCGGTTGTTGACTTCGGGGCTCTTGAAGCCCGCGGCGAGCTCGGCGTCCCAGTAGTGCTCTTCGAGTGCGATGACGAAGGGTTTCGGATCAGTGGCCAAGCGAAGTTCTCCGGTGGGGCTGCGAAGCGCTCTACTTGAGCACGGGAAGCGGCGGCCTTCCGCCGCCCGGGATCGGCGCACGGTCGACGTTGAGGATCATCGAGACCAGAACGTAATAGCCGTTGACGGCGATGAGGTCCACTACGCCCTGCTCGCCGAACCGGTCGACCACCGCCTTGTAAGTCGCATCGCTGACTTCATGACGCGTGTGCAGTTCCTGCGAGAAGTTATAAATGATGGTTTCGTCCGGAGGCATGTTGGCCGGGCGCCGTCCCTGCGCAAGGTCTTCGGCGACTGCCGGGTCGAGCCCGGCCTTGAGCGCGAGCCGGTGATGCGCGAACCACTCGTACTGCGATCCCCACTGGCGGGCCGTCACGAGGATCGCGAACTCGTTCAGGCGCTGGGGGAGCGAAGTCTTGAAGCGGACGTATTCGGCCACCTGGCGCAGCGATTGCGCGAGTTCCGGGCTGCGCAGGTAGACGTTGAACGGACTGCCCAAAAACGTCGCGCCCGGCACCACGGCCGCGCTCCCGGTGGACGACGTGGGACCGGCGACGATCGCGTCGGCGTACGCGCGCTGCGGCGGGGTCATCTCAGTGAAGGGAACGATCTTGAAGCGGCGGCCGTCGTCCTGGGCCGCGGCGTCGGGTGCAGGTCCGGCGAATCCGGCGGCGAGTGCTGCGCACAGTGCGGCTGCTTTCAGGCAGTTCATGGTGGGGGTCTCCTCTGGTTTTTGGTCGGGGCGCGGCCAGTCTACCGTTAGAGTCCTGCGACGGTTCGCCCACTACAATTCGCCATGCCCGTACCCGACCTCATCCTGCATAACGGCCGCATCCATACGCTCGATGCGAGCGAGCGGACAGTGAATGCGCTTGCCGTGAGCGGCGGGTCGATCACCGCCGCAGGTGAAGACGCCGAAGTCCTTGCCCTGCGTGGGCCGCACACGCGCCTCCTCGACCTCGAAGGGCGCGCCGTCGTCCCCGGGTTCTACGATGCGCATCCGCACCTCGATCGCATGGGCTTGCGCGACCTGTGCGGGGTGAAGATCGCGCACTGCAAATCGGTTGCCGCGATTTGCGACGCCATCCGCGAGGCCGCCGAGCATACTCCGCCCGGGGAATGGATCGTCTCGCTGCCCATGGGCGCGCCGCCCGAGGATTACGTGTTCGACGCAGGCCAACTCGAGGAGGGGCGGTTCCCCGACCGGCATGACCTCGATCGCGCTGCGCCCGAGCATCCCGTGTACATCCGATCGCCGTGGGGCTGGTGGAGCCGGCTGCCGCTGCCTTCGGTGGCCAACAGCAAAGCGCTTGCGCTTGCCGGCGTGACGCGCGACACCGAGGCGCCGCCCAAGATCGAAATCGTCAAGGATGCTTCGGGCGAACCGACCGGCGTGTTCCTCGAGCGCAACTGGGCGCCGATCCTCGAGTACACCTTGTTCCAGTGCGTGCCCCGGTTCACGTACGAAGACCGGTACGCGGGCTTGCGTCATGCCGTGCGCTTGAGCAACGCCGCAGGAACGACCGCCGCCTTCGAAGGACACGGAGTGACGCCGCAGGTGATCGATGCGTATCGCCGGCTGGAGGCGGCCGGCGAGTTGACGGTGCGCATGCAACTGCCGCTGTCGGTGCCGAGCGCTGCGTTTGGCGATCGAAAAATCGGCGAACTATTGGCCCATTGGGCGCCGCGGATCGCCGGGCTGGGAAGTGACGCAGGCAGCGGAGGATGGCTGCGTGAGGGAGGCCTGTGCCTCGATGTCGCTGACCCGGATTCGGCGCGCATCATCGCGCGCGGCTATCCGTACGAGCAGTGGGCCGGGCACTTCTACCAGTCACTGCCCCATGAGCGGCTCGTCGCCCTCGGGCTGGAAGCCGCGCGCCTCGGCATCCGCGTCTGCACGCTCGTTTGCTATGAGCTCGAGCGGGTCCTGCGCGCCTTCGAGGAGATCGATGCACAGGTTTCGATTCGCGACCGGCGCTGGGTCGCGGTGCATGTTACGGAGGCGACGCCCGCGCAGATCGCGCGGATCAAGGCGCTCGGGCTGGTTGCGACCGTCACGCCGACCTTCATGTACATGGCGAAGGACCGCTTCAACCTGCAGGCCCTCGGCGCGCGCGGCACGCCGATCCGGGCGCTCCTGGACGCAGGCATCCCGGTGGCGCTTTCAACCGACGGCGTGCCCCACTCGATGCTGTTCGCGATGTGGGAAGCGCTCGCCCGCTGGGACAACGATGGCAAGCAGACGCTCGGAGAAAGTCGCCTGACCAGGATTGAGGCCTTGCGACTGGCCACTGTCGCTGGGCATTACCTCACGTGGGACGAGGCGACGCGCGGGCCCTTGGTGCCCGGGAACGCAGCCGACTTCGTCGTGCTGGATGAGGATCCGCTGACCTGCAAGCTCGATCGCATCCGGCACCTCGGCGTCGAGCGCACCTTCGTCGCCGGGCGCGAGGTGTTCTCCAAGCCTTAGTATCGAATTAATATACGAATTGGCCTGACAGCCGCCTGGCGGCTGGTTCTACGAAAATCAAAGCTCGACTTTCAAGCCAACAGCTTCTTGATGTCCGGCGTGGAGGTCGCGCCGGCGCCCCACGTGAACGTGCCTTGCTTGAGCATCTCTTCGCCCGCCCGCAGCATTGCGCCGATGGACGCCCGCGCGAGCGCGCCGCCCGTGCTGATGCGCTTGCCGCCCGCCTCGCCCAACTGCGCGACGGTGCACTGCTGCAGGCTGGTCATGTTGAGATTGACCGGCTTTTTGACTGCCGAGCACACGCGGCGCGCGTCTTCCAGCGTCTTGATGCCGGGCGCGTAGAGCACGTCCGCACCGGCTTTCTCGAACGCCTGCAGGCGCTTGATCGTGTCGTCGAGGTCGTTGATGCCGTGGATCAGGTTCTCGGCGCGCGCGCAGAACATGAATTTGAAGGGCAGCTTCATTACCGCTTCGACGGCGGCCTGCACGCGCTCGACGGCAAGCGAAAAGGCGTAGATCGGTTTCGCATCGTCGCCGGTGAAATCCTCGATCGAGCCGCCGACGAGACCCGCCTCCGCGCCGCGGACCAGCGTCTGTGCTGCCACCTTCGGGTCATCGGCGAACCCGTTCTCGAGGTCGGCACTGACCGGCAGGCTGGTGGCGGCGCACAGGTCCTTGCAGTGGGCGAGCATCTGCTCGAGGCCCACTTCGCCGTCGAGCTTCGCAAGGGAGAACGCATACCCGGCGCTCGTCGTGGCCAGCGCTTCGTAGCCGATCGATTCGAGCATCTTGGCCGAGCCCGCGTCCCAAGGATTGGGAATGACGAAGATGCCGGGGCGCTCGTGCAGCGCCTGGAAGCGCTTGGCTTTTTCAGCTTGGGTGATCGAGGCAGTCATGGTCGTTGCTCCGTTGAGGTGGCGCCGGCAGCGGTCATTTTATTCAGGATCACGGACCCGGACGAGTGAAACTGCGATTCTGTGATCGTCTCGGGGCAGAATGGACGCCATGATTTTTTACAACCCTCGCGCCGTCCGCAGCGCGTATCCCGCAAACGTGGCTGCCATCCTCGATATTCGCCGCGCGAGAGAGTGTCGCCGCTGGCTAAAATCATGGCCGATGCTCAACCCGGCGCCGACGCCGGTGTGGGACCTGCCGGCTGCTGCGCAGCGGCTGGGTGTGGGCGCAATCCTCGTCAAGGACGAATCGGCGCGCTCGGTGCTGGGCAGTTTCAAGGTGCTCGGCGCGCCCGCAGCGCTCCTGCGCCTGGTGCTCGCGCGCCTTCCTGACTCTGACCCCGAAAAGATTTTGCGCGGCGTTTATGCCGACGCCCTCAAGGACCTCGTCGTCATCAGTGCGACCGACGGCAACCATGGCCGGGCGCTTGCCGCGGCTGCCCGCAGCGCCGGGATCCGGTGCGTCATCGTGCTGCATGCAAAGGTCGATGGGGAGCGTGAAGCAGCTATTGCAGCGCTCGGCGCGGAGATCGTCCGCGTGGCCGGCAACTACGACGATTCGGTGCGCGAGGCCGCCCGTCTTGCGGACGAACATGGCTGGCAGGTCGTCTCGGACACTTCATACGAAGGCTACGAGACGATTCCGCGCGACGTCATGCAGGGCTACGGCGTGATGGTCGATGAGCTGCTCGACGGCACCGGAAATGCACCTTGCCCGTACACGCACGTAGTCGTGCAGGGCGGCGTTGGTGGGCTCGCTGCCGGCGTGTTCAGTTACTTTTGGGAACGTTACGGCGAACAGCGTCCGGTCTTCGTCATCGTCGAGCCCGAGCAGGCCGATTGCCTCTTGCAGAGCGCGCTGGCCGGCGAACCGCGGGCGGCAAGCGGCTCGGTCGACTCGGTGATGGCCGGGCTCGCATGCGGCGAAGTGTCGCCGCTGGCGTGGGAGATCCTGGAGCCCTGCGTGGACGTGTTCATGACCGTCACCGACGCAGAGGCTGTCGCCGCCATGCGCGCGCTCGCCCGCCCTTCCGGCGGCGACGTCCCGATCCTCAGCGGGGAGTCTGGCGCCGCGGGGTTCGCAGCGCTGCGAGCTCTCGGACTGGATCGCACGGCGCGGGTCTTGCTTTTCAATACCGAGGGCGCCACGGCGCCCGCGCTTTACGAACGCATGGCGGGCCTCGCGCCCGCCGACGTGCTGCACGCCCAGGCCGGGTGGCTGGCCGCACGCAATGACAACCCGGCCGAACGTGGGAAAAATGCGAGGGGAACGGCATGATCAAGCAGGTCAACCTGAATGCCGACCTGGGCGAGAGCTTCGGTCATTACAAGGTAGGCGATGATGCCGGCGTGATGCAGCACATCAAGTCGGCCAGCGTCGCGTGCGGATTTCACGGCGGGGATGCGGTGGTGATGGACAACGCGGTGAAGCTCGCGGCGGCCAACGGCGTGTCCATCGGCGCGCATCCCGGGTTCAACGACCTGTGGGGCTTCGGCCGACGCCAGATCCAGATGCGCACCGAGGACTTGGAACTCCTCGTGCTCTACCAGATCGGTGCGCTGCAGGCGATCGCGCGCAGCCACGGCCAGCGCGTGACGCATGTGAAGCCGCACGGTGCGCTGAACAACATGGCCCACGTGGATGCGGGCTATGCGATGGCCATCGCCCGCGGCGTGCAAAAAGCGGATCCCGAACTGATCTTCGTGGCGAACTGCCATTCGGAAATGGTCCAGGCCGGCAAGAGCCTCGGGCTCAAGGTGGCGCACGAAGCGTACGTGGACCGCACCTACGACGACACGGGGATCATGACTTCGCGACGCGAGCCGGACGCCGTCATCCATGACCCGAAGAAGGCCGTCGCGCAGGTCATGTCCTTCATCCGTGAGGGCGCGATCGTGACGCGCAACGGCAAGCGCCTTCCCACGCCGATCCATACCTTCTGCACCCACGGTGACGAAGCGACCGCGGCGCCGCTGCTGCGCGAAGTGCGCGCCGCGCTTGCCGCCGAAGGCGTTGACGTCGTCCCCCTCACCCAGCTCAGCCTCTAAGGCCCGCATGAAGATCCTTCTCGCCCTGCTCTTCTCCTTGTGCGCCGTCTTGCCCGCGCAGGCACAGAACTACCCCACGCGTTCGATCAAGCTCTTCGTGCCTTTTCCGCCCGGCGGATTCTCGGATCTCTATGCACGCGCTATTGCCGCCAGGATGTCCGACACCTTCGGCCAGGCGGTCGTGGTGGAGAACAAGCCCGGTGCCGGCGGGAACATCGCCGCCGATGCCGTCGCCAAGAGCGCCCCGGACGGCTACACGCTGGTCATGGGCACCATCGGCACGCATGCCATCAACGCAACGCTGTTTCCGAAACTGCCCTATGACCCGGTCAAGGACTTCGCGGCGGTGGCTTTCGTCGTCGATGCCGACGGCTTGCTGGTCGCTCATACCACCGTGGAAGCCAATACCGTCGGCGAACTCATTGCGCTCGCGAAGAGTAAGCCCGGCGTGCTGAACTACGCTTCAGCCGGGCCCGGAAGCACCAGCCACCTCGCCGCTGAAGTCTTCAAGCAGCGCACCGGCACGCAGATCACGCATATCCCCTACAAAGGCAACGTTCCCGCGCTGCTCGACGTCGTTGCGGGCAACGCGCAAATCAGCTTCGCGACACTCGCGACCGTCGTGCCGCACGTGAAGAGCGGACGCCTGAAGCCTTTGGGTGTCCTTGGATCCCACCGCTCTGCCGCCCTGCCCAACGTGCCCACCATTGCGGAATCCGGCGTCCCCGGCTTCGACGTCGGCAACTGGACCGCGATGTTCGCGCCGGCCGGCACGCCTCCCGCGGTGGTGGCGAAGCTCAACGCGGAAGTGGTGCGCGTGATGAAGCTGCCCGAGATCCAGACGCGGATGGTGGACGAGGGCATGCGCACAACGGCGATGACGCCGAAGCAGTTCGGCGACTTCGTTCAGGCGGAAGTGAAGCGGTGGGGCGAGGTGGTAAGACGGGTGGGAGTTACAGCGGAGTAGATCGAAACCGCAACCGATCGAAAATCACCAGCACGATGCAGGCCCCGAACGTTAAGCGCCGCACACTTAATGGTAGGTGCTATCTGCTGTTCGGTTGGCGTGGCTGATCTTCCGCCTGCGGCATAGACCCGCCGGCAGCGAATCCGTGACCCGTACCAGTAGCACCTTCATTGGAAACAGTATTGACGAGCTTGCCACTTGAATCAAAGCTGAAAGTGTAATTGCTGTGCCGTACATCCGACCCGCCGACCAACCCTCCGATATATGGAATAAATGATGCGGGGCGCGCTTGTGCCTGCACCCCCGTGTAAGAAATTGACCGCTGACCGTTTATATTTGTTCTTGAGGTCGGCGCCCCCAAAACGGCAATGATCTGCGCCTCAGTTGTTTCGCCGCGCTTGAATTGCTGAACTTGTTGTTCGTTGACAATCACGCCAGATGCCATGCAGCCGCAAAGCAAAATGACGCTAGCAGCCACTACCACCATTTTCGTTTTCATAATTTCCCCCGGTTGACCAGCCTGAATTTCCACGCCAAAATATAATTTCGTAGCGCCCACTGCGTTGATCCCGCGCAAAACTACGTTCGAAAGTACATCTTAAGTGCCATTTTCGGCAATAGGCAACACGGTCGTCTGCGGATGCTTGATTCGTAGCCACTCTACGGAAGAAGTATAGGAAACAGCGGTTTCAGAAATCGTAGTGAAATCAAGCTCGCAGCGCTTGCCAATTTACTTGTAACCCCGGGTACCCAAGGCCATCAAACGGCAGTTACGGCACGTTTACGGCACACGTCCGCTCAACATCCGGTTGTCGTGTTTCCGATATGCTTAAATTTCTGGGTCTTTCCCATTTGAGCGCGTGTACGAATCAAGATGGAAGAAGGCGAACGGGACGCTCATCAGCCCCACGATTTCGCTTGTTAACCTCGACGTTAAAAGACTTGAAGAAATCATCCGCCACTTTCTTTGCAACTGAATCTATCAGCCGTGAGCCGATCTGAGCTAGCTTGCCGCCGACGTTTGCAGTTACCACGTAACTCAGTCGGGTGTCGGGCCCCTCTGCGGTAAGCGTCACATGTGCGCTGCCGGTGGCAAAACCGGCTGCCCCGCCCTGTCCCTTAAAGTTGAGCGAATAAGACTTGAGGGGATCGATGTCCGCCTGTTTCAGCAGGCCTGTGAACTTTGCGCTGATTGGACCGATCCGGGCCACCATGACGACCTGCATTGCGTCCTCAGCCGTCGACGAAATTGATTCGCATCCTGGGATGCACGCTTTCAAAACGTCGGCGTCGTTGAGCGCCTCCCACGTGGCCTGAGGAGATCCTTGCACCAGCTGAAGCCCGGTCATTTCCATATGGTTTCCTGTTAGGCCTCGGTCGCTAGTTTGTAGCGGCCGCTTCCAAGCGAGCCGGCCCCGGGGATTTTTGTCTCTAAGCCGAGCGCACTAAGCATGCGCCAAGCGGTGCACACTGAGGTGGAGGTCACGGGCTTCCCGAGCATTTGTTCGGCGCGCTCGATCGCGGGCAAAGATTGCATCTGGACGCAAGCCGACAGCACCACCACGTCCACGTCCGAAAGGTCGAGTTTCTTGACGTCTTCCAGCAGGAGCATCGGATCGCGATCGGCAACCTTCAGGTTGTCTGCGATTTCGAAGCAGGCATGATCCTTCACCGAAATGCCTTCGGCCTCGATGTAGGAAACGACCAGGCTGGTGAGGGGCTTGGTATAAGGCGCGAGCAGGGCAATCCGCTTGGCGCCCATTGCCTTCAATCCCTCAATCAAGGCTCCCGCAGAGGTGGCCACTTTCGCATCGGCGCCGTTCTCGAGCACCGCCGCGCGCAATTCGCTTTCCACCGTCCGGTGGTAACCATGGCCCATCGCCATGATGGCGACGAGGCACGCCGTGCTGAGCACATCGACGCGCGCGTCGGATAGTTCTGCGGCGCATCGAATGCCTTCCTTGTTCATCTTGACGAGTTCCTCCGGCGTCACCTTGTGCATGCGCATCCGGCTCGAATGGAACGTGAATCGCTCCGGAGCGACGCCCGCGCGTGCGTGCAGCATCGCGGGGATCTCGGTCTCCATCGTGGTGTTCGAACTCGGCACGATCTGGCCGATCCTGTACGCACGCTGCATGATTGTGTCCCTAGAGATGATCAGTTGAAGCGGATTCGAGCGGGGGGCGCCCGATCTGCACCGGCCGCGTGGACTCGTACAGGTGGGCCGCCCGCAGCACTGCTGCATCTGCGAAGCGCGCGCCGATGATCTGCAGGCCCACCGGCAGGCCCTCTTTCGTCAAACCGCAAGGCACCGAGATGGCGGGCTGTTGCGTCATGTTGAATACATACCCGAACGGAGTCCACGCGCGCGTGTCCGGGAAATCGGCGAAATCCTCCGGCGTCCAGCGCTCCGCAGTGAACGCCGGCACGGCCACGGTCGGTGTCAGCAGCAGGGCGTAGTCCGAAAGGAACTCGTGAAGCTTGCGCGCCAGCGCCCGACGCGCGTCCTGGGCGGCGAGATACTGCGCAACGGTGACGCGCTCGCCCTGCTCTACCACATCGCGCAGGGCGGCACCCATGAGTTCCCGCTGTGCTGCGGAGAATTTTCCCATCGTGTACGCGAAGCCCGAACGGAATAGCGTCAGGAAATGCTCGATCGGATTGTCGATTCCGGGGTCGGCCTGCTCCACGATGAATCCAAGACTTTCGAAATGGCGCGCCGCGCTTGCAACCAACGCCGCCACTTGCGGATCCACTTTCGGCGCATATCCGAGCCCGGCACTGAAGGCGATCCTGATCTTCCCGGCCGCAGGTCCGCCGGATTGCGGCCGATCCGACAGGAGGGCGGGGTAATCGACGTCATCCGGCGGCAACATCTCCGCATCACGGTGATCGGCTCTCGCCACTGCGTTCATGACGATCGCCACGTCTTTCACCGTGCGCGCGATGATGCCGGGCGAAGACAACGCCCCAGCAACGTTTGGTGGATAAGTAGGCAGGCGCCCTCCGGTAGGCTTGAACCCGACGCTTCCGCAAAGACTCGCGGGAATTCGGGTCGACCCGCCGGCATCGGTAGACAGCGCAGCCTGGCCCATGCCGGACGCCACTGCGGCCGCCGCGCCGCCGCTGGAGCCGCCAGCGTTTTTGCGCAGATCCCAAGGATTGCGAGTGATCCCGGTGAGCGGGCTGATGGTGACGGGGCCGGCGCCGAATTCGGGAGTCGTGGTAATGCCGAGGAACGTCGCGCCGCTACTCAAGGCGTGATCGACCACCGGGGCGCTTTCCGCAACCGCCGCTTCGCTGGTGGCGAGCGAACCGCGCCGGAACGCAAAGCCTTTCACCATCAGCGTGTCTTTTACCGAGATGGGGACGCCGTCGAGTGGTCCGAGCGGTGTGCCCGCCGTCCAGCGACGTTCGGCCTCGCGTGCCTCGGCCAGCGCCCGTTCGCCGGCCACCACTGTGAAGGCGTTGATCTTCCCGTTGTGCTGCGTGATTCGCTCCAGTGCGGAGCTGACTACTTCAACTGGCGAAAGCGTCCTCGTGCGATAGGCCTCGACCACGGCGGCAAGCGGCAGATACGCAATGTCATCGCTCATGGATCAGCGGCCTCAATCTACGAGTGTGGGCGAAAATAAATTTCGCATTGCAGAACGCATTCTAAAAATATTCTATCATCTGTCTCTGATTCGGCAATGACCTAACTGAAGAATCCCAACGCAAGGAGGGGATATGGCAAAGGCACCGCGCAAGGCGAAGGGGGCGTCCAAGAGTCGCCGCGGCGTTCAATCCATCGAGGTAGGCTCGCGCTTGCTGGAGGCGCTCGCGGCCCATCCTGGAGCCATGCACCTGCGCGACATCGCGACCGCCACCAGCATGCCGGCGAGCAAAGCCCATCGCTACCTGACCAGCCTGATCAGCGCCGGGCTGGCGGAGCAGGATCCGGTCAGCGGTCGTTACGACCTGGGTGCGATGAGCCTGCGCCTCGGGCTGGCGGTGCTCAACCGGCGAGACGCGGTGCGCCACGCGGCACGGGCGCTTACCGAGTACAGCGTGGCTGAGGATGCGACCGCTGCGCTGGCCGTTTGGGGTGAGCGTGGGCCGACCATCGTGGCATGGCATGACAGCAGCCAGCCAGTGCTGTGCAACCTCGGCATCGGCTCCATCCTCGAACTGCTGAGGTCTGCAACCGGGCGGGTGTTCCTGGCCTACCTGCCGCGCGCGGCTACTCGCAGCATGGTGGAGCGCGAGCTCACCCTGATCGCCACTTACCTGCCGAACGAGCAGGTGCGCACCTGGCGAGATGTCGATGAGTTGATCCGCAAGGTACGCACGGCGCGCGTCGGTTCGACTCACGAGGAACTCGTCCACGGCCTAAGTGCCGTGGCGGCGCCGATATTCGATCACCAGGGCCGCATTGTGGGCGTACTGCTCCAGGTAGGGCTGTCCGGATTCATTCATTCACCCGCAAGGCCCGCGAGCACGAAACTCCTGCAGATCGCCGACTCCATATCGGTGAAGCTCGGCTTTGATCCGGCTGTGAGTGGCGCGTCGTTCGCGGAAATCTTGGAGCGGGATAGCGCAATGTCTCCGGGCGACGGGACCGCTGGCGAGCTTCTTTCTACATGAAGCTGCGGCAATCGCTTAATTCCGCAATGCGGAATAAATGTCTTGATGAGAAATATATTGCTCTTATAAAAAACTCCATCTAAATTGCGCCTTCGTCTCTATCCGCTGCAATGCTGCATCGACCCATAAAGGGTGAACCTGTTTGACTTTCGCATTGCAAGTCTTATTCGACTCCCTGCTGCTCGGCGGACTGCTGGCAGTCGGGGCGCTTGGTTTTTCCCTCGTCTGGGGCGTGCTGAACGTCCTGAACCTGGCGTACGCCGCGTTCATCATGCTGGGCGGCTACCTGAGCTACTGGTTGTGGACGCTGGGCGTGGACTTTCTGTTCACCATCCCGCTCACGATGCTGATGCTGTTCGCGCTCGGATGGGCCGTGCAGCGCTTCATCATCGACTACGTCATGGAGGGACCGCCGCCGTTAAGCATCACCCTCACTTACGGGATGAATCTTGCGATCGTGGGCCTGGCGTTCTACCTGTTCACCGCTGTCGACCGCAGCGTCATTACTCCCGAGTACATGAATGGCTATTGGCAGATTGCCGGCGCCAAATTGCCCTACGCCAGAGCGATCACGGTCCTAATCGCCCTTGTGCTGACAGGTTCCGCATGGTGGCTATTCGATCGTACAGAGTTGGGTGCCTCGATTCGCGCCACGCGCTTGGATATCGAAGCGGCGCGCCTGGTCGGAATTAACGTGAGGAGCGTGTTTGACCTCACAACCGGACTATCCGCGGCCCTGGCCGGCGCCATGGGGGCGTTGATCGTGTTGACCTATGGCATATCGCCATTGACCGGCGATCAGTTCCTGCTGCAGATATTGATCGTCACCGTGCTGGGCGGTCTGGGCAGCGTGGTCGGTCCGCTCGCCGGAGCGGCGGTCATCGGCGGCGCAACCAGCCTGACGGCGAATCTTTTCGGCTCAACCTACAGTGTGTTGGTGGGAACTGTCATTGTGCTGGTCGTACTTGCCATGCGCCCTTCAGGCATGTTCGGCAAGCGTTTCTACGAGACTTAATCGAGCGCCACGGCACGATCTTGAACACAGAAGGCACCAGGGCGAGTCAGCCCGTCGCACGCGCACCGGGCTGGACGAATGTCCGCTGGTTCGGCATGCCCGCGACCCTACTGGTCGCGATCCTGCTGATCGCGATGAGCGCTCCCCTGTATCTCGGTTCGTACGCGCAGCGCGTGGTGGCGACAGCATTCATGTATGTGGCGCTGGCCCAGTCGTGGAACCTGATCGGGGGATACGCAGGGCTGATGTCGCTGGCGCTGCCGGCGTTCTTCGGCACCGGCGCACTGGTGACCGCCGTGCTGGTCATTAATGGCGTGCTGCCCGGATTCGCGGTGATCGGCGGGATATCGGCCGCGCTGGTCATCGCCGCAATTATCGGGGGCCCGACGCTCCGCCTGCAGGGGCATTATTTTGTCGTCGCGACGTTGCTGATTACCGAGGCACTGCGCAACCTGGTGCTTAATATCAACGCGTTCGGCTTCTCCGGCGGAACCGCGCTGAACCTGTTCAACGCCACTAAACTGGGAGACCTCGACGCGCGCCAGTTCAACCTGTTTTTCTATTTTCTGATGCTGCTGCTTGCCGTCGCGGCGATGGCGACGGTCGTGGCTTTCGAACGCTCGCGAAGCGGATATGCGCTGCGTTCGATCCGAGACAACGAGCGCGCGG
>JANXRZ010000074.1 GCA_025352885.1 Pseudomonadota bacterium
CCCGGCGTGCTGGGCGCGCGCAGGTTCCGGGCCTCCGCTGGAGCGCCCCGTTACATAGCGCTCTACGATCTTGCGAACGAGGACGTTCCGAACCAGCCTGCGTGGCAATCCGCGATCCGGACCGAGTGGGCGCAAAGGATCGATGCGCTCACGGCCGACTGCGAGTGGATCCTCAGGACGTGGCGTGCGTACCGTTGAGCGCAACCGCCTGGACCGGGGGCGAGGGCGCGGCCTTGACGATGCGGTTGCGCCCGGCGTGCTTGGCCTCGTAGAGCGCGGCGTCGGCCGAGGCGATCAGCCCGTCAGCCGTGACGCCGCTGACGGAATATGCGGCGACCCCGCCCGAGAGCGTGACCGTAAGCCGCTCACCCTTCCATTCGACACCGTTCATCTGCACCGCGAGCCGGATACGCTCGGCCACGCGCAGGGCCATGTCGGCATCCGTATTCGGCATCAGCAGCGCGAATTCCTCGCCGCCGTAACGCCCAAGGACATCCGGCAGGCGGATGCAGGCTTGCATGCTCGCGGCAACGCTTCGCAGGACCTCGTCGCCCGCGGGATGGCCGTGGAGGTCGTTCAGGCGCTTGAAATGGTCCAGGTCGAACATGGCGACGCTCATGTTCGACCCGCCCCGCCGCACCCGGGCAAGCTCCCGCTCGAAGTCGGCAAGGAAAGAGCGCCGGTTCAGCATGCCGGTGAGCGAATCGCGCGCCGCCTGCCGCGTCAGCTCGACGTGCAGGTACTGGATCTCCATCCAGAACATGCCGAAGCTGCCGGCCGTCACCATCAGGAGGACCGCCAGGAAATAGGTGCTCTGGCCGGCCCCCGCGCTCATCATGTCGCTCGGCGGGCTGTAGATATTTGCGACCATGCGCACCAGCAGGACGCCGGTGACCAGCCAGTAGGTCCATCGCATGAATTGCTGGGACACGCGCACTTCGGGCGGCATGGGGCCGGCAAGCTCGATCGCATTGCGCGCGAAGAACAATGCACTGATGCACGAAACGATGACCACGCGCGCCGCAAAGTTCGGGATGACGGCCGAGAACAGGTAGATAAGCACCGTGGTCGCCACGAGGGCGCCGACCCCGAGCGGATCGTCAACGGACTTGCCCTTGAAGATCCGCAGCGCCCTGTAGAAGAACAGGTTTGCGCCCATAGTGAGCGTATTGGCCACGGTGATCGAAATGAGGTCCGGAACATATCCGCGCAGGGAAATCGCGCCGATGCCCGCCGCAACCATGATGAGACCCGCACCCCACGTGCTCACCGCCAGCGTCCCGCGTTGGCGGACGCCGAAGTAGATCGCAAGCGCGCCGAGGAGGGAAATCTCGGCGAGCAATGCGAGAAGAAGGGTGCGGGTATCCATCGAAGCACGGATGATCCCCTGCTTCGGGTCCAACCTCAAGCAGTCCTCGCTCTTGGCTCGTAAGGGAAAAAGTATGCCCGCCTCCACGTCCGACTCACGCATCGATCCGCGCATTGATCCCATTACGTTGGCCGTGATCCAGAACGGCCTGCAGCAGGTCTGCAACGAAATGGACCTGGCCTTCTGCCGCGCGGCTTTCTCGCCGGTCATTTCAGAGGCAATGGACCGGTCCGACGGCATCTATTCGCGGGAAGACGGCTCGCTGATTGCGCAGGGCGACCTCGGCCTGCCGGTGTTCGTCGGCACGATGCAGTTCTCCACGCGCGCGGTGATCGAGCGCGTGCGCGCGAACAAGTGGGCGGTCGACCCGGGCGACGTGTTCATCGTGAACGACCCGTACCTCGGCGGCACGCATCTCATGGACGTGAAGTTCGTGAAGCCTTTCTTTTACAAGGGGCGGTTGTTTTCGTGGCTTGCGAATACGGGCCACTGGCCGGATACGGGCGGCATGGTCCCGGGAGGGTTCTCGGCGCATGCGACCGAATCCGAGCAGGAGGGCCTGCGCCTGCCACCCGTGAAGCTCTACAAGAAGGACGTGCTCGACGAGGAGATCCTCTCGATCATCCTCTCGAACATCCGCATCGCCGACCAGCGCATCGGCGACATCAAGGCGCAGGCCGCGGCGCTCTCGATAGGCGAAAAGCGCCTGGAGGCCCTGCTCGACCGCTATGGGGCCGATACGGTCGAGGAAGCGATTGCCGAGCTTCGCAAGCGCGCCGCCGAGCAGATGCGCACGAAGATCGCCACGATTCCCGAGGGCAGCTATGTAGGCGAGGCCATCGTCGATTCCGACGGCGTGGTCGATGCGCCCCTGACGATCCGCATGAAAGTGACGAAAAAAGGCAGCGACCTCGAGTTCGACATGACCGGGTCCTCGCCGCCGTGCGCAGGGCCAATGAATTCGGTATTGGCGACTACCAAGTCGTCGATCTACCTCGCGATGAAGCACATCTTCCCCGAAGTCCCGATCAACGCCGGCACGTTCGAGCCCCTGCACATCAAGGAGCCCGAGGGCACTTTCCTGTACGCGCACTACCCCCGTCCTGTATCGGGCTGCGCGGCCGAAGTGAGCCAGCGAATCGCCGAGGCAGTGTTCGCAGCGCTCACGCATGCGATCCCCGACCGGCTCTTCGCCGCGCCCGCCGGCAGTTCGGGCAACCTCGCAGTCGGCGGAACCGACCCGCAGCGCAACCGCAATTTCGTGATGTACGTGATTTCGGGCGGCGGCTACGGCGGCAGCCCATCCGGCGACGGGATCTCGAACGGCTGCTCCACCATCGGCATCTCGAAGACCCCGCCGTTGGAAGTGATGGAGCAGTACTACCCTATCCTGTTCGAGGAGTATTCGCTCCACGAAGGCTCCGGCGGCGCTGGCGAGCAGCGCGGCGGGTTCGGCGTCAATTACACGATCCGCCTTCGACGCGGTAACGCGCGGGCATCGATGGTCATGGACCATGGGCGGGTCGGCCCGCAAGGCGCGCTCGGTGGCGGCGATGGCGGCGTGAACACCGTGGCCATCGACCAGCGCGGCGTGGAGTATCGCCCGCCGCACCTGTCGAAAGACCAGGATATCCAGCTCGAGCCCGGCGATCGAATTCGCGTGTCGACGCCGGGCGGCGGCGGTTTTGGCGACCCGTTCAAGCGCGACCCGGCCAAGGTCGGGAAGGACGTCGCGCGCGGGTATTACACGCCTGCGCAGGTGGAAACGCTCTACGGCGTAAAGACCGGCGCAAACGGCGAGGTGGACCTGGCAGCGACTGCGCGGCTGCGGTCGCGCTGATGGCGGACCTGCTGCCGGGCCTCGTGGCGGCGCTGGGATTCGGCGCCTCGAACGTGTTCGGGAAGATTGCATTCGCCTCGGGCGCGGATGTGCTCACGCTCATCACCTTCCGCGGCTTCGTCGGCATCGCCTTCGTCTGGACGTGGCTTCACTTCTCGCCTGCTCCGTCGCTGCACTCGCCTCACGCTCGCATCGTCTCGCTCGGCTTGGGCGTGCTGTTCGCGGCCAACGTGTACGCAGTATTCAAAGCGATCGAAATGATCCCGGTGCCGATCGCCGTGCTCGCCTACTTCGTCTATCCGATCCTCACGGGTATCGGGGGCGCCGTCACCGGACTCGACAAGCTGTCGTGGCGCGGCGCGCTGGCGGCCTTCGTGGCCTTTGGCGGTTTGGCGCTGATGATCGGCGCGCACCAGGGCGACCTCCCGCTCCTCGGTTTAAGTTACGCCTTCTTCGCCGCGCTTTGCCGGACGGTGATGCTGCTGGTCACACGCTCGGAACTGGGCGGCGCGGACTCGCGCCTGACGAGCGGCTATTCGCTCCTCTCCTCCACGATCGTCCTGGCGGCGGCGTGCATCGTGTTGCAGAACTGGCACGTTCCCCAATCAGTCGCGGGATGGGGAGGCTTCCTCGGCACCAGCGTGGCCACGACCATTGCGATCCTCGCGCTCTTTGCTTCCACCTCGCGCATCGGGCCTTTTCGCACGGCGCTGACGATGAACCTGGAGCCGGTCGTCTCGACGCTCCTGAGCGTCGTGCTGCTTGGCGAATCCATCGGATTGCTGCAGATGGCCGGCGCAGGAATCATGATTGCGGCGCTCTGCGCTTTCCAGCTCAGGCGCTGAAGCGTTTAGAGGTGGAAGCGTCAATTTTTCTATTTAGGAAAATTGATTGGCACGACAGCCGCTATCCGATTGATTCTACATAAACGAAAGTCTAACTTTCTAGGCGCCGACCAGCTCACCGGCCAGGGCCACCGCCTCGTATTCCGTAAGCGTAGGCACATCCGGCGCAACGTGGATCACGCGTGCACCGAGATCCATCACGACCGAAGCCACGGTCTCCATCCGCGCCGCGCGCTCGACCGACGGATCGGGGCGACGGCAGATGGACAGGAAGCCTTCGCTTTCGTCCCGCAGCATGCGCTGGAGGTCTTCAGGAGAGTATTTCCCTTTATGCCCTTTGGTGAGCAACTCGATGCGCTCCAGCCTCGGGTAAGTCGACAAGCTCGGCGCGAGCGACGCCTGGTGCTTTGCGGCTTCGGGCGCGATGAAATGGTTGGTATGGCAGAGCGCTGCATCGGCACCACGGATCACGTGCAGGCCGCGAGGCGAAAATTCCAGCGCGGCCGTGTCGCCGGAGGCATCGGCACAGAGCACATTGGAAGACGCGCCGAAAGATAACTTCGATGCAAAGGTGATTGCGTCCGCCACGCTGCCGCAGTCGAGCAGCGCCCGCAGCAGCACATGCACCGGGACGCCGGGCTTCGAGCCGTCGTCGGACGAGCGCAGGATGTTCAGGCATACGCCGAAGCCGCGGCTGTTGAAGCCGATCTTCGCAAGCATCCCCGCCTCGGTCAGCGTGAGGATGCTGGAGCCGTCGGGCTGCGTAGAGCGAAGCAGGACCAGCGCCGCCCGCTGCGCGCCAAGCCAGTCCCAGTTCTGGGCAAGCAGCGTCGTGCCGGTGCTGCTTTGCGCCGGCTTGATCGCAATCGAGGTGCACTCGCCCCAGTCGGGAACGCCGGAAGCGACGTTGCGGGCCGCGATCCCCGTGCGATCCGGATGCGGCGCGCCCGGATAGCTCGGCGGCAGGATCTCGGTGCGCGAGTTGAGCGCGAGGATCTCGTTCACATGCCGGCCCGACCCGGCCGCAATGCCTTCGATCTCCTCGAGCAGGCCCGGATTGAGGCCGGCGATGACGTCCCGGTAGCCGGCGCCGAACTTCTGCGCGCCCTGCCAGTCGATGCCACAGTAAGCGAAGAGCTGCGCATACGTCGCAATCGACTGATCGATGCGGACGCGGGCCTTGATTCCATGGGCGCGGCCGCGCTCGCGTGGGCTGCCTGAAACTTCGATCGTCGGGAACATGGCGCGCCTCTGTCGGGTTAAAAGGGTTTGTCTCCCGCCACCGCCACGCGCTCCATGCGCCGGCGGTTCGGGTAGTAGTCGTTGCAGGCGTAGTGCTGCGTCGAGCGGTTGTCCCAGAAGACGATCGTGCCGGGCTTCCAGCGCACGCGGAACTGGTATTCGGGCGTGCGCGGCAAATCGCAGAGGAAAGCGAGCAGCGCCATGCTCTCTTCCGCGCTGACGCCGACGATATGCGTCGTGAACAGCGCATTCACGTAAACCGCCTTCTTCCCCGTCACCGGATGCGTGCGGACGACCGGATGCGTGGGGTTCGGCAGACGCTTCTCGATTTCGCGCAGCCTGGCCTGGTCCTCGTCGGTCTTCTTGAACAGGCGCCGGAAAGTCTGGAAGTCGTGGGAGGCGGTGAGCCCCTCCAGCATCTTCTTCATCGGCTCGGCCAGCCCGTCATAGGCCGCGCACATGTCGGCCCACAACGTGTCGCCCCCGAGGGCCGGCGAGATGCAGGCCCGCAGGATCGAATACTTCGTCGGGCATTCGCGGAAGGTCGTGTCGCTGTGCCAGACATCGGTCGAGAGGACCGGGTTGTCCTTGTGGTTGTCGAGCACCATGAGCTGCGGCGCCTCACCGAACCGGTGGAAAGGATGCACCTCCAGCTCGCCGAAGCGCTTGCCGAGCGCCACGTGCTGCTCGGGCGTGAGCGCCTGGTTTCGCGCGAAAAGGATCTTGTGCTCGATCAGCGCGGCCTCGAGCCGCGCGAACGTCGCGTCGTCAAGCGGCTGGGTGAGGTCGATGCCGTGGATTTCCGCGCCGATCGTCACGCCGACCTGCTCCACTTCGAAGGACTGCGCCTGCTGCTGAAGCACTGCTGCCATGCGGTCGGCCTCCTTTGCGGTTCATTGTAAACCCCCGGCCATGGCAAGATACGCACCGTTTTACACAGCGGGAACGCGCATGGCGACTGAAGACACCGAAGGCAGGATCACGACCGGACGCGAGGGGGAGATCTTCCTCATCGGGATCGACCGGCCCAAAAAGCTCAACGGCTTCTCGCTCAAGATGTACCGGGAGCTCATCGACGCCTACACGACGATGGAGAAGGACGACACCGTCCGAGTCGGCGTGCTCTACGCGCACGGCGCCAACTTCACCGCTGGGCTGCAGCTCGATCAGTTCGCTCCCCTCATGGCAAAAGGCGAATCAGCCGCGCAGCCGGGCGGAATTGACCCCTTTTCACTCCGCGAACCGATACGCACCAAGCCCGTCGTATGCGCGGTGCAAGGCATCTGTTTCACGCTCGGCATCGAGCTCATGCTCGCGCAGGACATAGTAATCGCGGCCGACGACTGCCGGTTCGCGCAGATCGAAGTCAAGCGCGGCATCATGCCAACGGGTGGCGCGACGCTCCGCTTCGTCGAGCGCGCCGGCTGGGGCAATGCGCAGCGGTACCTGCTTACGGGCGATGAATTCGATTCGGCCGAAGCGTTTCGCCTGGGCTTCGTGCAGGAGGTCGTGCCGGCCGGGCTCCAGTTCGAACGGGCCTTACAGATTGCCCGAACCATCGCGGAGCAGGCGCCGCTGGCCGTGCGGGCGTCGCTCGCGTCTTCCCGACGCTACCTCGAAAAAGGACCGCTCGGCATCAAGGCGGAAATGGAAGCCGTGCAAAGGAAACTGGCCGCAACCGAGGACGCCGCCGAGGGCTTAAAGTCGTTCACCGAGCGCCGCAAGGCGCGCTTCACAGGAAAATGAAAAGAAGATGAGCATCGAAATCCCCGCCCCGTTTGCTGGAGGCCGCGACGTCGTCCGGCCGGAATGGATCGACTACAACGGGCACATGAACGTCGGCTACTACCAGGTCGTGTTCGACCTCGCCGCGGACGTGTTCTTCGATTTCCTCGGCCTCACGCAGGACTTCCGCAAGAAGCATGGCTCAACCACCTTCGCGCTCGAAGCGCACGCCAATTTCCTGCGTGAAGTCAAACAAGGCGATCCCTTGCGCTTCGAAGCACGCCTCGTCGACTTCGATCCAAAGCGCATCCATTTCTACCAGGAGATGTTTCACGGCACCGAGGGCTACCTGGCTGCCTCCCAAGAGTCGCTGTCATCGCACGTTTCGATGGAAACACGGCGGACTTCGCCCTTCCCCGAAGAGTTGCTCGGGCGCCTAGCCGCGATCAAGGCCGCGCATTCAAAATTGCCGCGGCCCTGGCAGCTAGGGCACGTGATCCAGGCGACCGGCCTCAAGCGCCCATAGCCGAGTTCCGATTGCCGCACTACGCTCGCTCGGTGTAGCATTAACAAGTTCGACGTTTAACGTTAAATGACTGATGGAATACAAAAAACAGACGGTTAAGGAATCAGGGGTCCGGGCATTAATGGATATGCGTGCCGATGTGAGCGTGACCGCCCGAGGACTCGACGGCGGCTTTGCGATCTATATCAGCAACAAAGATGCTGAAAGGATGCTGTGCACATCCAAAGGCGATGCTCGACTCTTCGCTTCCCTCAATACGACCGCAGCCTTCCTTCGAAGACTCGGAATCGCCCGTTTCGATGTGGATGCATCGCAATTCAAGCCGGGACGGCTCAGAAAGGCTCGGCCTGATCGTTCGATTGCGCTGCGTCGAACCCGCACGGCCATGAAGCAACAAAGCCTTATTTGAAATGGACATCGTTTCAGCTGATCGTCGTTCTTCGATCATGGCGCGCATCCGGAGTAAAGACACTAAGCCGGAATTGGCGGTTAGGAAGCTGCTTCATGAGATGGGGTACCGCTATCGATTGCATGTTAAAGACCTGCCTGGTCGTCCGGATGTCGTATTTCGAGGCAGGCGAAAGGCGATTTTTGTCCACGGGTGCTTTTGGCACTCGCACCAAGGATGCAAGAGGGCATTCGTTCCGAAGTCGCGAGCTCGATTCTGGAAATTGAAGATGAAAAGGAACCGCGAACGTGACGTTGCAAGCGTCAAATCACTTGAACTGGCGGGCTGGAGAGTCTTGATCGTCTGGGAATGCCAGGTCGAGCAAGCGAATCTGGCGAGCTTGCTCAAGTCCTTTCTCGATTCTTCGAACTGACAATACAAACCAAGCGAGCAAACGGATGGCATACGATATTTCGCCTGAAAGACGAGAGGAATACCGACAGACCTCTATCAGGTCACAACAACGAAAGAGGAACCTGCTCAGAACCAGCTTGGGCGCCGTCCGCACTTACATCCCAAGGCTCGACCCATCCACCTTGATGCCCAAGCTTGCTTCCAATCATCTCGGCGCGCTCTCGCTCTTTTCCGGAGGCGGTGGGCTGGATGTCGGATTCGAGCACGCAGGATTCGAACATCTTGCCTCATACGACGTTTTGGAAATCTGTGGGTCAACGCTGCGTCGTAATCGTCCGAGATGGAACGTGAACAGTGGTGAGGACGGGGATGTCACAGGGGTGGATTGGAAAAGATATCGAGGTGCCGTCGATGTTCTTCACGGTGGCCCCCCCTGCCAGCCATTCTCAATTGCAGGAAAGCGCATGGGGGCAAAGGACTCCAGAAACATGTGGCCAGCATATGTTGCTGCAGTATTGGCAATGAAACCAAGAGTTTTCATCGCCGAAAATGTCACCGGTTTGATGGATCGGGCGTTTGGATCTTTCGTTGACGAAAATATTCTTAAACCACTTCAAACAAAGTATGTGATTTGCACTTTCAGGCTAAGTGCAGATGAATTCGGCGTCCCTCAAGGGCGCAAACGCGTATTCATGGTTGGGTTCATCAACAAACAGGATGCGGCCCGGTTTACTGCGCCCAATCCGACGCATTCCGTCCTGGCAAACCGGACGCAAGCAATACGTCCACCCAACAAGGCTCGGTTTGCACTTGGGTTGAACAACATCGGGTTCGATGCACTGGCTCCAACCCTTCGATCAGGGTTTACGGGCCCGCGAAACACGACGGGTGTGCTCAACAGCAAAGCGTCGCTGCTGATCTGGAACAAGTTGAAGATCTGGCCAAATGGTGTTCAACCCACAAGAGACCTTGCAGCTCGCTTCAAACCGGAAAACGGTCACTACAGGCTCTCAGTGGCGGAGTGCGCACTGTTGCAGGGATTTCCGCTGGATTGGTCGTTTGAAGGCCCCGTCTATCAGGCGCTCGGACAAATCGGGAATTCAGTATGTCCACCGGTAGCCTATTGGGTGGGGCGTGCCGTCTCTAGTGCGCTCTCCGAATGACCGTTCAAGACGATGAACGCGAGAGGGAATTGTGCCGACTGTTCAATCTGCAGTGGGAGGCAAGTCATCCCAGGGGCGAAACAGACGCAAATTTCGAGATAGAGGTTACCGGCACACGCTATCTGATCGAGGCCGAAGTGAAGTCCACGACCAGTTCCTCGATCTCTACGGCGCGTGATGTTGGACTTCAACATATCAAGAAATGGCGAAATAAGTTCTGGGTTATTGGTTTCTATGATAGTGAAGGGCGGAGACCAGAGCTCAAATACAGTCTCTGTTTGACACCGACAGACATTGAACCTTGGGTAGCCGGACTGGAAGCGAAAATTCTGCCCGACTTTGAAATTGCGAAGCGCGCAAGTCATTACTTGGAATTACAAGACCTTTACGCGATTTGCGGTCAAAAACCTGCATACACCATTGAGGAAGCGAAAAAACTTCATAAGATGCAATGGAGCGCCCAGCAATATAAGGTTGCACTGGACATCGTCGTTGACGACAAGCAGATGATCTCTGCAGCGGGGATGCTGAAGATATTGCGGCTTCGAGCGAAGTACATTGCCGAACGTGGTGCAACCTTGAACAATCCGCACATCAGTAAGAGTTTTTTGCAGCGATTTTCTTCGGCGCATGTAACGTCGGACTGGGCAGCGACGATCAGGCGAATTGCGATGGGCTACGTTGGTTCGGCCTCTACCCACCCATTCAAGGCGCTTTAGAACAAAAAGTGGCGCGGGAGGCGGGACTCGAGGACGTCCACTACCGCCCTTTCATCGTCGGCGTGCGGTCCTTCGATCCGATGATCGATTGCATGCCTTCGACGGTTGAATCCATGCGCAAGACGTAGCTCGAGGAAAAGTTGATCAGGGCAGAAGAACTGGACGCCGCGCTGGCCGACTGCCGGGCGCACCTGGCCAAGCCGGACACCGTATTTACGACTTATACCGTGACCCAAGTCTGGTGTCGGGTTCGCTAAGCGCCGCTCACTGCGCCATCACGCGGGCGAGGTCGAGCAGGTTCATGTCGAGCGGCTTGGCCCTGCCTGCGCTCTCCTCGAGCGGCGTCGCGACGACTTCGCCGCCCGACAAGCCCATCAGCATCCCTTTCTCGCCTCGCGCGAGGCGTTCGACGGCGGCCGCGCCGAGCCGCGTTGCCAGGACCCGGTCGAACGCCGTCGGCACACCGCCGCGCACCACGTGGCCGAGCCTGGTGACGCGCAATTCGAATCCCAGCGTGTCCTGGTGCTCGTCGAAATGCTGCAGCAAGGCTTCGGCGTCGTGGTGCGAGCCTTCGGCGACCACCGCGATTGCATGCGTCTTGCCCCGATCGTAGGCCGCGCGCAATCGGGCCGCGACGACCTGCGGCTCGACCGGATGCTCCGGCGTGACGATCACTTCGGCGCCGCCCGCTATGCCCGCCATAAGCGCGATGTACCCGCAGTTGCGGCCCATCGTCTCGACGAGAAACGCGCGCTGGAGTGACGACCCCGTCGTGCGCAGCCGGTCGATGGCCTCGAGCGTGACATTCACCGCCGTGTCGACGCCGATGGTGACGTCCGTGCCGTAGAGGTCGTTGTCGATCGTGGAGGCGATCCCCATGACCGGGAAGCCCTCCTTCGCTAACAGGCTCGACGCGGTCTGCGAGCCGTTGCCGCCGATGACGATCAGCGCATCGATCTTTCGGCGCGCGAGATTGGCCAAGGCCTTGGCGCGCCCCGCGGATTCGCGGATTTCAACGCACCTCGCACTGCCGAGCACGGTGCCGCCGCGCTGGATGATGCCGCCCACGTCTCGTGCAAGAAGCGGCGACAAGTCATCGGCGAGGAGGCCGTCGTACCCGTTACGCGCGCCGAACACATCCCACCCCTGGGCAATGGCCGCGCGCGTCGTGGCGCGTATGGCGGCGTTCATTCCGGGGGCATCACCTCCGCTCGTGAGAATCGCGATTCGCTGCATGGAACAAGTCTACCGCCTCGGGGGCGGTGCAAAACAAGCCCGCGGCTAGGGCTTTACTGCGCTTGCCAGCGGCTCCGCGAGCTGGTCCTCGGCGTAAATCCGGCCATTCGGGGCGAGAGCCGAGTGTTCCCGCTTCGAGGAGAAGAACGGGTAGAACATCTCGACGTACCAGCGCTCCTTGCCGAACAGTTGGTCGTCCCGCAAGCCGACTTGTGCAGGATAGCGGCGAGTAATGTGCGCGCTGCCGAACAGGATGTCCCAGAGGAAAAGCAGGTTCCCGAAGTTGCCGGTGTAGTGGCCTACGCCGTCGCGGTTGGTCAGGGCATGGTGCGCCCAGTGGGTTGCTGGCGTCGAAAACGTACGCTCAACCACCCACATAACTGGCTGCAATGCTTTGATCCGGTAAAGCGGCTCGTCCCAGCGCACGGCGCAATGCGCCCCCATGATGACCGTGAGCTTGATCACTACGTAGACTAGGTACACGTTGCCGAATCCGAGGTAGATCAGGACACCCGACACCCAAATGCCGGGCATCATCATGTAGTAGAAGAAATTGTTCCGGTACGTGATGCGCAGGCTCATGTAATGGGCCGAATGGTGCGCGCGATGGAGCGGCCACAGCAGCGGCGTGTGCGAGACGCGGTGCCACCAGTACTGGGTCATGTCGTCACCGATGAGCAGGATGCCGGCCATCGCCCACCAGGGCAGGCTCGCGAGGGCGTTGCGGTAATCCGGGAAAAAGGCAGTGCCGGCGATGCCTGCTAACGCAAAGATCAGCGGCTGGATCAGGGCGACCAGGGCGACGAACATCAGAAGTTCTAGCTTGCCGTCGTCGGGGGTCGCCTTGAAGTCCTTGTACCGGCCGGACAGGAATTCGAGTCCGGCGAACATCACGATGATTGCAACCAAGACTGCGTTTTGCGTCAGGTTCAAGCGTCCCTTCCCCCATAAGGTCTTATTCTCGATGGGCCCACGAATATCGTCCAATGCATAATCGCTGCTTGGGAAAAATAACTCGAAACCAAGGGTGTCGATGAAGCCGGCCGCTCCGCGCAGCCCCGGCCGCCGCCGGCTGATGCTCGCTGCGGGCACCGCGGCCGGCGCATTCGTGCTTGGCGGATGGTTTTTCTACCGCGAACGGGACCGCATGCGGGTGCCCGCCTCCCTGGCCGTTCGCAAAGGCGAGTCGGCCTTCAGCGCCTGGATCAAGATCGACACCGACGGCCTTGTCTGGGCCCAGGTGCCCAGGCAGGAGATGGGCCAGGGCGTCACAACCGCATTGCCCATGCTGGTGGCCGAGGAACTCGACTGCGACATGGCAAGCGTCCGCTACGAGCAGGCGCCGATAGATGGCATCTACGCCAACGGCACGATGCTTGCCGATGCTGTTCCCTTCCGTCCGGATGCCACGGGTTGGGTAGCGGACCTCGTGCGCCTGACGCAGTACAAGGCCGGCGAGCTGATCGGCCTCCAGGCCACCGGCGGATCATCGAGCGTGCGCGATGCGTGGCTCGTGATGCGCCATGCGGGCGCGGCGGCGCGCGCGATGCTCGTGACCACGGCAGCGAAGCGCTGGGCCGTGGACGCAAACACTTGCGCCACTTCGGGCGGCTCTGTGGTTCACGCGGCGAGCGGCCGACGCATGGGCTATGGCGCGCTAGCCCTTGAGGCCGCGCAGTTACCGGTCCCATCCCAGGTAATGCTCAAGGACCCAAGGACATTCCGCATTCTCGGCAAACCGCAGCCGCGACTCGACACGGCTGCAAAGGTCGACGGCTCCGCGCTCTTTGCCTGCGACGTCCGGGTGCCCGGACTTCGCTTTGCCGCGATCGCGCAATGCCCGGTGTTCGGTGGGACGCTCGAATCCGCCACGTTCGATGAGGCGCGGCGCAATCCCGGCGTGATTGCCGTGATGGACCTCCAGCGCACCTCGACCACGCCCGCCGCCGTCGTGGTCGTTGCGGACGGGTGGTGGAAGGCGAAGACCGTGCTTGCCGGCATGACGATCAAGTGGCAAGAAGGCGCCAATGCACAGCTCAATTCAACGGCGCAGCGCGAGGCTTACTCATCGCTGCTGGACCGGGGTTCTGCCCGCGCCTATGAAACCGTTGGTGAGGGGGCAGAGCCCTTGAAAGGCTCCCAACTCGTGGTCGAGGCCGTTTACGAAGTGCCGTATCTCGCGCACGCCACGATGGAACCGATGAACGCAACGGCGCTCGTGCGCGACGGGCGGTGCGAAGTGTGGGTAGGGAGCCAGGCCCCTTCCCTTGTGAAATGGATGACCTCTAGCACAGCCGGTGTGCCGCGCGATGCAGTCACCGTGCATACGCCTTTACTGGGCGGAGGCTTCGGGCGGCGGGCGGAGATGGATGTGGTCGTGCAGGCGGTGTCCATTGCGGCCAAGCTTCCCGGCGTGCCGGTGCAGCTGCTGTGGTCGCGTGAGGAAGACATGCAGCACGATGTCTATAGACCGATGGCGCTTTCCCGCCTGCGATGCGCGCTCGCGCCGGACGGCACTATCGCCGTCTGGCATCACAGGATTGTCGGGCAGTCGTGCACGCAAGGCATCACCGGAAGGCTTCTGCCTCTGGCCGCATCCGACCTGTTAAAAGACAAGACGGTTGCGGAAGGGGCGTACGACCTCCCCTACGCAATGCCGAATCGCTTAGTCGAACATGTCCTTGCCGAGCAGCCGGTGCCGGTCGGGTATTGGAGAAGCGTCGGGCACAGCTACAACGCGTTCTTCGTCGAAGCGTTTCTCGATGAGGTCGCAAAAGCGGCGGGCAAGGACCCATACGAATTCCGGCGTTCGATGCTTTCCGCTTCGCCCCGCCACCGGCGCGTGCTCGAGACTGCCGCCGCCATGGCCGGGTGGGGCCAGCCTCTTGCCGCCGATTCAGGCAAGAAGGCCGGTCGGGGCATTGCGCTCGCCGAGTCTTTCCATTCGATCGTCGCGCAAGTCGCGGAGGTCGAAGTCGACGCGGACAACGCGCTGCGAGTGCGCCGTGTCTTCTGCGCGGTCGATTGCGGCATGGCGATCAATCCTTCGATCGTCATCGCGCAGATGCAAAGCGGCATCGTTTTCGGCTTGAGTGCGGTCCTGC
>JANXRZ010000224.1 GCA_025352885.1 Pseudomonadota bacterium
GTATTTCTTTTTGAAGTTTGTGTGCTTGCGGGCCGAGTCGGGGGAAATGCCGAGGACGATCGCGTGAGATTTTTTGAAGCGTGGGAAAAGATCGCGGAATTCGCAGGCTTCTGTTGTGCAGCCGGTCGTGTCGTCCTTGGGATAGAAGTACAAAATGACCGTCTTGCCCCGAAGACTTCCGAGTGAGAGGCGATCGCCGGTATCCGTTTCAAGGTCAAAATCCGGCATCAGATCGCCAATAGTTACATTACTATTCACATTACTCATCTGGGCACCCCGCGAGTGGTCGCTGAATCGCGTCCACTATGAATAGACAGAGCCACTCGCCGAAATGGAATAGGGCGCACGTCTTGTTCGAGTCCGCGCCTCTCAGTGCTCCACGCTGTGTGTCTCGCCGCAGCATGACGTTGCTGGTATACGGCAGGTCCGAGCTGGTTGTGATCTGGGCATTACAAGCGAAGTTCCCTGCGCAGTGCAACTTCCGCGTGCTCGATCTCTGGTGGACTCCGTCGATACCAAACGCCGAGTGAGCACATCGAAGTCCTCCTCTCGGATCGCGATGCGATTGAGCACGAGCGCATCTTACGGCGGTCACCCCAAGAGCTGCTGAGCTGAGAGAAGCTCCGCGATCTCTGGCGCGTTGATCCGGTCGCGTGAAAATCCGATGAACGCATCATACAGCCAGCGCTCCACGGGTGGCCCGTGAGCGTCGGCGTCGCGAATCCGTATTCTCGCCAGTGGGTCAACGTAGTCGGCACCGTGAGTTTCGGCGTACAAGTTGCCCAAGAGCACACTCCGTATAGCGTCCCTCTGACACAAGAACTTGTATCGGGAGAAGAGAAGTGCCTGCGTCGTGCCCTTCTTGATATCGTCGGTGCGATCGAGTCCGGGCAGTTCCTTCGTATTGGCTACGCGATGCTCGACACGCAACCCACCGATGTCAGCCTCGAAGTTCCCGCATCCAAAGCGGTGCCAGCGCAGCCGATCAGGTTCGCCCTTCCCGAACAACCGGCGGTACGCAGCGTAGTGCCGGTACCAGTTGAAGAGGATGGCGTATGCTTGATCAGGATCTGTCACGGCATCCGTCAAGCTCGGGAGTGGCCAAGTCTCCGTTAGTTCGTTCGACAGCTCCAAGCGGTTTCCTGTCGCGCCAAGGAAAAGCGTCAGGCGCTTGTCTGCCACGGCTCCCAACATCTGCGACCACTCGTGACCGTCGTCGTGCGCACGAACATCGTGCACCGTGAGTGGATAGGCTATCAACGGCTTCGCCTTCACCTCAATCAACAGCAGCTGCTCAGCAGTCGTGATCGTTAGATCGAAACCTCCCCCTTTCCCCCCGCCTTCGCGGAGGCGCACGGTATCGCCCTTCGCTCCCATCAGACTCCGGAGGATCGCTTTTACGATCGCTATTCCAGCGTCGCCGATTGCTCGCGCATTGGGCTTGGCGAGCCGATCCACCTCAGCGAACAACTGCCAGCGATCAGAGGAGTCCCGCAAAAGCTTTGGGCCTTTAGCGGTCGGCAGGTAGGCGAGCTTACGAGCGACTCCCGCTGCGACGCAACTCGGACACATCCAAGTATAGGGGAATACGGCATCGGTACCACACAGCAGAAACTCTTGGCGCGCCGTGCCATCGTCAGTCACCAGGCGTCCGTCATCATGCAGGAGTGCGTTTGCGTACACCCCACTCGCCGCTAGGTCAAACAAAGCTGACACCGCATGCCCGACATGTCGCCGCGAGAGCCGACCCGCGGACACGAGTTGTCGGATCGCGTCGAACCAAGCATCCGAAAGCTCGTTAAGGCTCGCGTCGAGCGGCGACAACGCTGGCGTTCGGCGATACGTCGGTTTCCGGTACAGCTCCTGGTCCAGCGCGACGAAAGCAGGACAGCCGCCCTGCTGTTGGCGCACGGCGCATGTTTCGCACGGTCCCTTTGCGGGAGCTGGAATGGGAGGCACTATTCCACCCCGCGCTTCTTCAATTCTGGCGGCAACAAATCGGCGACGCCGCAGTTCATCGCCGAGGCTATCTTACGGAGAGTCAGGAGAGAGGTGTTCCGCTCCCCTCGCTCAATACCCCCGATGAACGTTCTGTCGACGGCGCAGAGGTGGGCAAGGCGTTCTTGGCTCCACCCTCGATCCTTCCTACGGGCCCGAATCTGCCTACCGACGGACTCAAGGAACTTGTCACGCTTCTTTTCCATGAGTCCAGAGAATAGCAGTTGCCGACTATTCGTCTACGGACTATAAGTACCATATCTCTCCCCTGGCCTCCGAAATGCAAGCTTTGAGAAAGTCGTGGCTGTTTCCCCTGCGCAGTGTAGAAACTCAGGGTGAAGCCGCTCTCGCGGACACTGAGATCCGCATCCTTCTTGGGGGCGACTCGCGCCACGGCAAGCCGCCGCGCGACCTTTTGAAGTCGCTCGGCGCCACAACGCTCGAGGATGATTCTCGAGCTTTCGTAGCATCGCTGCGTCTTGATGATGTCCGGAGGGTGGCAAAACGCGTTGCGTACGGCCGACTGCTGATTGTGGAGGGTCATGTAGGCGAAGCGCTACCATCCCTGCTCCTGCGGTCGTTCGAGATGCGCGGCAAGACCTTCACGGCGATCCTACCATATCAGCGCCTATTCGAGGCGACGGCGCTGACGAAACACTCGGCCTTCTCCTCGAACTATCTACCGATGGTCGCGGACGAAGCTTGGTCACGTGCGCTCGGCTCGCTCGGCGTTGCGGCGCCGACGTCACCCGCAAGCCGGAAGAAGAACGAGTACCTCGCCCACGGACTGCACAAGTACAAGGCCAAGTTCTTCCCGAGGCTTGCGCGGGCGCTCATAAACATCTCGGTTGGTGACAGGCGGCGACCCGTGCTCGACCCAATGGCTGGGAGCGGTACGACGCTCTTCGAAGCATCTCTGATGGGCCTGCCGAGCATCGGATACGATATCGATCCGCTCGCCGCGCTGATCGGCGGCGTGAAGGCACGCTCCTTGCGGTTCGCAGATTTGAATTTCAATGCTCTGCTCGCCGGCCTCAATACGAGCGGCAAGGGTACACGACAACTCGGTCTTTTCGCTCAGCAAGCGGCAGCGCACCACATGGCCCTGCCTAACTTCATTGCGAAGAAGATTCCTCCGGCGCTTGCCCGCGATATCGAAGGCGAGTGGTCGACTCTCATGCAGCACGTTGCTGCGTGCGCGACCCCCGAGTTACGCGAAGTAGCTCGCGTCGCACTGAGCCATGCGATCTCAACCAAGGTCTCGCTTAGATGGATGGGAACCGGCGACAATCGTTTCGCGATTTCGGTCTCGCCGAGGACGCTCGGGACTGTGTTTCATCGACAGCTACGGCTTCTCTCGGAGCGAGTGGCGACGTTTCGTCAGCTGAGTATGGCGGGGTTCTTGGATGTCTCACCTCATACGCAGTACGAGGTTGCTGACGCGAGGAAGTTGCCGCTGAAAGCAGGATCGGTTAGCGGAATCGTGACAAGCCCGCCTTACCTGCCGGCGGCGTCCGGTCGCGAGACCTATCTCCGAAGCAGAGCCCCAGCACTCGTTCTCCTCGGTTTGCTATCGGAGGAGGAGATTCTGAATACCGAGGAGCAGATGCTCGGCACGATTATGCGCGACGGCAACCTGAGCACCACGACGCTACCCACGGAAGTCGTTGACCTGGTGCGCTGGATGCAGCCTCAGCGCGCCAGGGGTCCTAAGGCGCTGCCAACGCTCAACTACTTCGAATCGCTCAAGGACGTGTTAGGGGAGATTTCGCGAGTGCTCGAACCTAGCGGAAAGTGCGCGATGGTCCTGAGCGCAAGGCATCAGTTCTACGAGCTCACCACCAGACACATCGTCCGTACGTTCGAGATGGCCGAGACGGTGGCGAAGCTTGCAAGCCAGCCGAAGTACGGTGCTCGCCTCCGAGTCTGTGATGTACTCGAGATTGAGCTGCCGAAGATGGACTACCTGGCACGGCCGGCCTCAAAGCTCGCCTACGCCGAGTGTATCCTGATTCTCGAATCGCGGGACTGACGACGTGCCGGCTCTTCCCAGATGCGGGGAGTCGCCGAAGCGGTTTCAGTCGCCGCTAGGCGCTTCTGCACGTGGCTAGGGGTGCCCGCGAGCCTACATCGGCTCCCCCGTGCGGAACGGATCGCGGACAGTGGACGACGTAACCAATTGGACGCAAAGCACTTAGTCCACGGAAGCGAAGAAACAACAGTCGGATAGTTGGCGACGACGTGTAACCTATTGTAAATGAACGTGTTAGTGAAGAGTCTACGACAGACTCGTTATTCATATAAACTACAGTTATATTGAATACAGAGATTTTTCGGCGCAAAACGAAACAGCTCTAGACCCCGCTTGGAGAGTCCGAAATGAACGAGAACGCGATGCTCGCTGACCCCGGGATGCCGATTTCGGAGATGGTGAA
>JANXRZ010000112.1 GCA_025352885.1 Pseudomonadota bacterium
CATCGGACATTTCGCACACTTCAGGCCAGCTGCGCATCGGCCAGCCCGTGCAGCGCCTTGAAGACCAGGCGCTGCTCACCGGCGTGGCGAGATTCATCGACGATCTCGAGTTGCCGGGTGCCGCGCATGCGGTGTTCGTCCGCTCGCCGCACGTCCATGCGCGGGTCGTTTCGATCGACGCCGTCCACGCCCGGTCGGCGCCCGGCGTGCTGGGCGTGTTTACCGCGGCTGATCTTGCGGCCGCAGGGCTCCGACCGATGCGCATTGCGGTCGTACAACGCAATCGCGACGGGAGCATGCCCCCGGATCCCGTCCGCCCGGTGCTCGCATCGGAGGTCGTGCGCTTCGTCGGCGAGGCGGTTGCGATGGTAGTCGCTACGACGGTGCGTGAGGCGAAAGACGCGGCTGAGATGGTGGCGGTGGACTATGAGCCCCTCGCTGCGTTGACCGACCCAACCGAAGCCGTCGCGCAAGGCAGCGTCGCGCTCGACTGGGAAGGCGGCGACCGTAAGGCAACGGACGCAGCATTCGCGCGCGCTGCGCACGTGACCACGCTCGACCTCGTCGTGAATCGCGTGTCCTCCGCGCCGATCGAGACCCGCGGTGCGGCGGGCGTATACGACGTAGCTGCGGGCCGCTTCACGTTGTATGCGCCGACCCAAGGCAGCAAGGCCATCCAGGCGGATGTCGCATCGACCGGGCTGGTGGACGATCCTCGTGCCCTGCGTGTCGTGACGCCCGACGTGGGGGGATCCTTCGGCCTCAAGATCTCTGCGTACCCCGAGAAGGTCGCTGTGCTGTTCGCTGCGCGTAAGCTGAGCCGTCCCGTGAAGTGGTTCGCCGACCGCTCGGAAGCCTTCGTGGCCGACGGAGCGGCGCGCGATCACCGGATGAGCGCCGAGCTCGCGCTGGATGAAGCTGGGCGCTTTCTCGCCGTGCGCGCCAAGCTCATCTCCAATACGGGCGCCTACATCACCGCGAGCGCCTTCAGCATCCCCACTTCGGGCGGCACGCGCTGCATTACCGGCGTGTACGGCATTCCCTTTTATCACGCTGAAGCGCGGGTAGCCTTTACTAACACCGTGCCGGTCGTCGCCTATCGCGGCGCGGGCAAGCCCGAGTTTACCTACCTGATCGAGCGGCTGGTGGATGCGGCGGCCCGCGAGACCGGGCGGGACCGCGCCGAGTTGCGCCGGCTGAACATGGTGCGGCCCGAGCAAATGCCCTGGACCACGCCCGTGGGCCTGGTCTTCGATTCGGGCGAATTCGAGAAGAACATGGACGACGCGCTCGCGCTCACGAACCGCGCCGGGTTTGAGGCGCGGCGCGCAGCTTCGGCCGAGCAAGGCAAGTTGCGCGGATACGGCTTCTCCGTCTACCAGGAGCCGGACGGCTATTACGAAAGCCATGTCGGCGCGGCATTTGCACCCGACGGCATGCTCACGCTCGCGGTCAGCGCCACGGCGAACGGCCAAGGTCACATGACGACGTTCAAGCAGGTCGTGTCGCAACAACTCGGGTTGCCACAGGAGGCCATCCGGTTCGTGTCCGGCGATAGCGACCTCACCGGGGTGGGCATCGGCTCGGTCGGTTCCTGCGAGACGACGGTGACCGGCACGGCGATCGTGCACTGCGCGCGCATCATCATCGAGAAGGGAAGGCTGATCGCCGGGCACCTGCTCGAAGCGCCGGCAAGCGACGTGGCGTTCGAAGTGTCGGACGCCGGCGGCTCGTTTGTCATTGCAGGCACCGATCGTCGTGTGAGCATCGCGGATGTGGCCCGTGCAGCGCATTCGGCCGATCTGCCGCCCGAAATTGCGCCGGGCCTGCAGGCGGAGGATTTCTATAAGCCGACCGCCTATAGCTTTCCGTGCGGCTGCCATGTGAGTGAGGTGGAAGTGGATCCTGAAACAGGCGCCGTGGTCTTGCTGAGCTACACCGCGGTCAACGACTTCGGCGTCGTGGTGAACCCGCTGCTGCTCGAAGGCCAGGTGCACGGCGGGTTGGTGCAGGGCATCGGCCAGGCGCTCATGGAGGAGCTGCGGCACGACCCGCAGTCAGGGCAGCTGCTCACCGGCAGCTTCATGGATTACGCGTTGCCCCACGCGGACGATGTGCCCTCGTTCGGCTGGGCGAGGAACGAAGTGCCCTGCAAGACCAATCCGCTCGGCGTAAAGGGAGTGGGCGAATCCGGCTGCACCGCATCCCTTGCGTGCGTGATGAACGCAGTCATCGACGCGCTCTCAACACGAGGGATCACCGCCCTCGACATGCCGGCTACGCCTGAGCGGGTGTGGCGGGCGCTAAACAGTGTGCGAGGGTAGAGATGGCGGACGAACCTTCAGGAGCGCAGATGGCGGAGATCGAGGCCAAGCTCGCGCTCGCCGAAGACCTGCTCGAATCGCTCAACCTGACCGTCTACCGCCAGCAGCAACACATCGACCGGCTGCAGCACGAAGTGCGGGCACTGCGCGACCAGGTCGAGGCGGCGGACGTCCGTCGTGAGCCGGGCTCACCCGCCGACGAAGTGCCGCCGCACTACTAGTACTTAGCGCGGGTACGGGCTCGTACGGGCCGCTGAACGATGTGCGCCACGTTGTGCCGGCCTCGCGTAGCTCTTCCCGCCGCCGGGCTTGGTGCCGCGCGGCGCAGGCTTCAAGAAGGGGCGCATCTTCGGCTCCAGCCCGAGAATCACCGCCACTTCGATCTTCTGCGTGGTGAAGCGCTCGATGCTGCGGACCATGTGGTGGTCGCGCACGTTGGCAAAGCTGATTGCCGTGCCGCTGCGTCCCGCGCGGCCGGTGCGGCCGATGCGGTGCACATAGTCCTCGGCTTGAGTGGGCAGGTCGTAGTTGATGACGTGGGAGATGCCCTGCACGTCGATGCCGCGTGCGGCTACGTCGGTCGCGACGAGCACCTTGAGCCCCCCGCGGCGCAGGGCCTGCAGCGTGCGGTTGCGCGCGCCCTGGTTCATGTCGCCGTGCATCGCGGCGGCCGAGTGGCCTGCGATATGGAGCGTTTGCGCGAGCTGGTCGGCTGAGCGCTTGGTCGACGTGAACACAATCGCCTGGTGCAGGTCGGTGCCCTTGAGGATGTTATCGAGCATGCGATTCTTGTGGCCCATGTCGTCCGCAAAATGCAGGCGCTGCGAGATGTTCACGTGCCGCGTCTGCGCGGTGTCCACCGCGATGCGCAGCGGGTCGCGCAGGAACGAGCTCGCGAGGCGCACGATGCCCGGCTCGATCGTCGCCGAGAAGAGCATCGTCTGGCGCGTCTTCGGGACCTTGGCGAGGATCGCCTCGAGGTCGTCCTTGAAGCCCATGTCGAGCATGCGGTCGGCTTCGTCCAGCACCAGGAACTGCAGGCGGGAGAGGTCGATGCGGCCGGAATTCATCTGGTCGAGCATGCGGCCCGGCGTGGCCACGAGGATGTCGACGCCGTTCTTCAGCATGCGGTTCTGCAACGGGTAGGGCATGCCGCCGACGACCGACAGCGTCTTGACGCGCAGGTTACGGCCGTACGTGTCGGCGGCTTTCGTCACCTGCACGGCGAGCTCGCGCGTGGGCGTGAGCACCAGGATGCGCGGACCGCGGCCCGGCTTTTCGTGTTGCTGCGTGAGCTTCTGCAGCGCGGGCAGCATGAAGGCGGCGGTTTTTCCGCTGCCGGTCTGGGACGAGACCAAGAGGTCGCGTCCCTTGATGGCTTCGGGGACTGCGCGGGCCTGAACGGGCGTCGGTTCGGTGTAGCCGGCGGCCTTGATCGCTTCAAGGATGGGCGCGGCGAGGCCGAGGGATTCAAACGTAATGGGCAATACGATTTCGCTGACGGCAGTCAATGGATTCTCCTGATGCCAAATAAAAAACACCGGCACCAACTGAATCGCAAGGAACGCTGCGGGAAGACGGTATTGCTTAGTCTTCCGGGGAGTCAGGGACGATGAGCTAGGCGATGGTTACTGCTTGGAACTGCTGCATCGCACAAACGAAGTATGAACGGTAAGGCGCTGTTCGGCAAGTGTTTTGTTAAGCGGGCCTAGACCTTCGCGAAGCGCGGGACGCTCTTGCCGTCCACGGTGACATTCTCGACGAACATCGCCAAGGGTCGGACCCAGAGGGCCATCTCGCCGTAGAGGGGACGGTAAACGACCATCGCCTCGCGGGTTTCTGAATGAGTGGCCACGCCGATGACTTCGTAGTCGTTGCCTTTGTAGTGGCGGTAGGTGCCGGGAGCGAGGGTGGGATGCATTGTGAGATGTTAGATGCCAACGCGAACTCTTGGCTACGAACCAAGGGGTCGGGAGTTCGAATCTCTCTGGGCGCGCCAGCATTAACAAGGGTTTACCAATCGGTAGGCCCTTTTCGTTTTATGCCACGAAGCTGATCTAGCTCTCCAAAGGTTAAGCTCGCGCCCGATG
>JANXRZ010000151.1 GCA_025352885.1 Pseudomonadota bacterium
TTTGCCACCCCGGTCCGTATTTCGGCTACTTCGTGCAGTGGGACGCGTTGCCAGCCGTCAGGAAGCATCGCTGCCTCCTTTCTTCGATGCTTTTCGTTCTAGATGCTCTAGGATCCTAATATCGTCCTTATCCGCTTCCACTACCTCGCTCGCGCGTCGTTTCGCATCAAACTCCGCATACCTCTCATGCGCGATCTGGACCATCTTTTCGTGGCTCACATGTCCAGCGTTCTGTAGCAGCGGCCGCTCGGTAAACTGAATGAAGTTGTCCACGTTTTGCCGCCAGTCAGCCATGCGGATGTCCGAGCGCTGCTGCGTGCGCAGTTCCGCAAAGTCCAGGAATAGCGTGACGATTCGGTTTAGTTGATCGATCTCGGCCGCGAGCAGATAGTTTTTTGCCGTGACCACGTCGTCCTTTCGCACGCGGCCGCTCTTCCATGCGGTGAGCGCCATATTGGGTTGGCTGGCGTCAGCGCGCTGCACGACGATCTCCGCAGCGGTGTGCTGTGTAACCGCGAAAAGCATCTTGTTCTGCACTTCGGCGAAGAACAGGCCGGCGGCTTCGAGGTTGTCGCGGTAGTCGATCGATAGCGCAAAGAGGTCGCGGACCTTCTGGTAGAAGCGCTTCTCCGAGGCCCGTATGTCCCGGATGCGCTGCAGCAGTTCGTCGAAATAGTCCCAACCCGCGGGCTCCTTGAGCCGGACGTCGTCCATGACGAAGCCCTTAATAAGGTACTCACGCAGGTGGGTGGTCGCCCATTGGCGGAATTGTGTGCCGCGAGGCGAGCGCACGCGATAGCCGACAGCCAAAATCAGGTCGAGGTTGTACGCTTTGACGGTCCTGCGGACTTGGCGGGCCCCTTCCGGTTGAACATGTAAGTAAGACTTACAAGTTGCCTCCTCGGTAAGCTCTCCCTCGGCGTATACGGCTTTTACGTGCTGGGTAATGTTTTGGGGGGTAGTCTGAAACAGGATGGCGATTTCCGCCTGTGTGAGCCAGACGGTGCCCCCCTCTGCACGCAGGGAAAACTTAGCCTGGCCGTCCTCTGTGGCGTAGAGAATCAACTCGCCGCGGCTGGATGCCACGTCACTCATACCCCAACTCCTTCAAGTACACCGCCATTTGCTCCTCCAGCTTGGCCAGCTCGGCCTTGAGCTTCTCGCGCTCGGCGCGGACGGCCATGAGGTCGATCTCTTCCTCTTCCTCGAACGTATCCACGTAGCGGGGGATGTTGAGGTTGTAGTCGTTCTCGGCGATCTCGGCCGGGGTGGCGAGGTAAGCGTACTTATCCACGCTCTGGCGAGCGGTCGCTGTGTCGAGGATGCGCTTCAGGTCCTTCTCGCGCAGGACTTTCTGGTTCTTGGCGTCCTCGTAGTCGCGGCTGGCATCGATGAACAGCACTTTGTCATCAGTCTTATGCTTGCGAAAGACGAGTACGGCGGCAGGAATTCCGGTGCCGTAAAAGAGCTTTTCCGGGAGGCCGATTACGATGTCGAGCAGATTTTCATCGATTAGCTTCTTGCGGATCTTGCCTTCGGCCGCGCCGCGGAACAGCACGCCGTGCGGCACAACGACCGCCATTCGGCCGGACCCCGGTTTCATTGTCTCGACCATGTGCAGGATGAACGCATAGTCGCCCTTGGTGCGCGGCGGCACGCCGCGGCGGAAGCGGCTGAACTTGTCTTTGTCGGCGTTCTCAAAGCCCCACTTCTCCAGAGAAAACGGCGGATTGGCGACGACGATGTCGAAGTGCTTGAGGGCAGCATCGCCATCCAGCAGTTTGGGGTTGCGAATTGTGTCGCCCCACTCGACGCGGTGGTTGTCTTCGCCGTGCAGGAACATGTTCATTTTTGCCAACGCCCAAGTACTGCCGATGGCCTCCTGACCGAAAAGGGCGTACTTGCGTGAGCCGAAGTGCTCGCGGACGAGCCGGCCGCATTTCATCAGGAGGGATCCCGAGCCGCAGGTCGGGTCGCAGATTTCGTCGCCTTCTTTCGGGTCCATCAGCCGCGCCATGAGGCTGGACACTTCGGGGGGGGTATAAAACTCGCCCGCTTTCTTGCCGCTGGTGGAAGCGAAGTTCTTAATCAGGAATTCGTAGGCATTGCCGATGATGTCGAGCGTGCCTACCCGGCTGGGCCGCAGGTTCAGTTCCGGCTTGGCGAAGTCCTCCAGCAGGTGGCGCAGAATGTCGTTCTTCTGTTGCTCGTCGCCTAGCTTGTTGGAGTTGAAGCTGATGTCCTGGAACACGTCGCGGAGCTTGGTGATGTTCGCGTCCTCGATCGCGTGCAGCGCCTTATCGATGCGCTCTCCGTTGCCCGGTTCATGGCGCTTGGTGTGCAGCGCATAGAAGCTCGCGCTCGGCGGCAGCACGAAGCGCTCGTTCTTGAGCATTTCCTCGATGAGCTCCTGCTTGTCGCCAAACTGCTTCTTGTATTGGTCGTAGTGGTCCTGCCATACATCGGACAGGTACTTGAGGAACAGCATCGTCAGGACGTAGTCCTTGTAAATGCTCGAGTCGACAGTGCCGCGGAAGGTGTCGCAGGCAGCCCACACGGCGGCGTTGATGTCGTCCTGGCTAATGGGGGTGTCAGTCATGGGTTCGTTGTCGGTCATTCGCTTGGTTTAGCAGGGGTGCTGGTAAGTGCTGAGGCCAGCAGTTCGAGCTCACGCTCGCGGTTTCTAATGAGTGAGGTCAAGGCATCGCGTTCGTGCAGCGCCAGGCGCACGAGCCCCACAATCTTTTCCTGGACGGCGAGAGACGGGACCAAAATCTCAAGTGCCTCCAATTCTGGCCTGCGGATGCTCAACTGACTCGACCCCTCGGCGGCTTTCCTGAGCGCGCGTTGAAGTGGAGGTTGGTTTATCTGCCAAGCGAGGAATTCAGGCAGAAGAGCCGCCCCTGTCTTAACTTGGAGATGAAACAGGTGAGGCCCGCAAACGGCAGTCCCTGGCACGTCGTTAATGCAGGCGGCGTAGTACCGGTTACCCCGAGCTACTAAAAGCAAATCCCCCGATAAGAGCCAGTCCGGTTTCCGGCGGCCAACAAGTTCCGTCCGGACAGCGTCGTCCCAGCGGACAGACCCATCCACCGCAACGTCCCTCATCTGGACGACCCGCACAGACCCCTCTGGAAGCGATTCCACCGGCCCCCGGAACGGGTAGCCGGCACGAATTTCTGTGAGATAGCCGAGGAGTTCAGTTTTTGCATCAATCACGTTGACGCGAATATTCCTTGCATTCCGTCTGCTCGTCAAGTATATTTCTACTGCGTCAATAGAAATGATGCAACTTATTCCAACAATAAAAAGGAATAACATGAATTACGAAATCGATTTTCTGCCGGTTGGTAACGGAGATTCCAGCGGCGATGCCATAGCAGTTCGCTGGGGAGAACCTGGTAACTACAAGGTACTTATCTACGATGGTGGCACCCACGAATCCGGGGCCGAGTTGGTGAAGCATGTGCGGGAGCACTATCAGTCTGAGCGGGTGGACTACGTCGTTTGCTCGCACCCGGATAACGACCATGCTTCGGGCCTTTCTGTTGTGCTGGAGGAACTGGAGGTCGGCGCACTGCTGATGCACCGACCTTGGGCCTATTCGGCGGTGATTCGCGATTACTTCGACGACGGGCGGATTACGGACCAGAGCCTTGCCGAGCGTTTGAAGAAGAAGATGCGTGCTGCCCACGCGCTGGAGGAGCTCGCAATCAACCGGGAGATCCCCATCTACGAGCCTTTCCAAGGAACGACGTTCGGACCTTTTACGGTACTTTCGCCGGAACAGGATTGGTACATCCATGAACTGGTCCCGGCGTTTGAGAAATCGCCAGAGCTCAAACAGGAAAACTCCATGGGTGTGGATGTGGTCGGCCTCATTTTGGGGGCCATGCGCAAGGCCGGCGAGTGGATCGTAGAAAGCTGGCGAGGCGAAGCTCTTCGGGAGGACGTTAGAACTTCAGCGGAGAACGAAAGCAGCGTGATCCTTTTCGCTGACTTCGATGGCCGTGGGGCGCTCCTGACCGGCGACGCGGGTATTCAGGCGTTACATCGCGCAGTGGATTACGCCGAACTCAAGGGCATTCACCTAGCTACGCAGCTCAGGTTTGTACAGGTTCCACATCATGGAAGCAGGAACAATGTGTCGACATCTGCACTCGATCGGCTTGTCGGTCCGCGAAAACCAACAGACGATAACGTGTTCACAAAGACTGCCTTTGTTTCCGCAGGCAAGGAATCCACCACGCATCCACGCAAAATGGTGACGAACGCCTTTATTCGCAGGGGTGTGAAAACTATCGCCACCAAAGGATGGAAAGTCTGGCACCACGAAGGTATGCCCCAGCGAGCCTGGGGGCCGGCGCCAACACTGGGCTTCTCGTCAGAGGTGGAATCGTGGGGCTGAGCGATGCCATCTTGCGGTTTGCCGATTCCTATGACCGGCAAGCGAGGTTGTACCCGGCGCTGCTGGCGATAGCCCCTGCCGTTCTCACAGTAAGTACTCTGTACGCGGCCCAGGCAACGTTGATGACATCCGCGGTGGCCCTGCTCGCCGCCTGCGGGATGATGTTCTGGTTGGCCAACCTTGCCAGAGATCGGGGGAAGACCCTCGAGCCTGAGCTGTTTCGCTCGTGGGGAGGTAAGCCGACAGTCCAGCTCCTCAGACATTCCGACCTGCGTATCGACGCCGTCACTAAGCAGCGCTACCACGCTGCCCTAAGCGGCGCTATGCAGATTAACTTTCCGACCGTAGAGGCTGAAACTCGGGAACCGGCCAGCGCGGACGCTGTGTACGAATCCGCCACGAAGTGGCTTCTCGAACGGACGCGGGACACGCGCAGATTCCCGCTACTGTTCAAGGAAAATATCTCATACGGCTTTCGGCGGAACATGCTCGGAGTCAAGCCGTATGGCGCGAGCATCGCGATCGCCTCGCTGGTCTGGGCGCTAGCTGAAAGTGGCGTTGCTATTTCAGGAGCGATCTCGTCCACGCCCGGCCGCCTTGAGACCATGTCACCGAGCCAAGCCGTCTCGTTGGCCGGAACCGCTCTGCTTACTTTGATGTGGTTCGCAGGGGCAACCCAGGCGCGGGTGAAGATCGTTGCGTTTGCCTACGCTGAGCGTCTACTCGCAGCATGCGAATCGATTGAAGTTCCAGTCAAGCCGAAGGTGCGTCGGCGCGCGAAAGTGGGCGCGTGAATGGCGGGTCGCCGGAACACCATTGCTGCCAAATTTTGAACAAGGCCCGCGCCGAGACTGGCTGAGCGGGGAAATTGCTGCCATCACGCGACGGCGTAACGTTCGACGAACTTCTCGTTGATCGTTACGCCGAGTCCCGGGCGGTCCGGGATTTCGATGCTCCCGTCCTGGACCGGAAATCCCTCCACCGGCAGTTCCTGCAGGAGCGGATTGGCGCCAAATGAATACTCAAGGATGAATCCGCAAGCCGTCGCCGCCGTTACGTGCATCCCGGCGGCAAACGCCAGCGCGCCTGTCCAGAGATGGGGCGCCAGGCGCAGGTTGTAGCTGGAAGCGATCGCGGCGATTTTCATGGCCTCGGTGATGCCGCCGCAAATCGCGAGGTCGGGCTGGAAGATATCCGCCGCACCAAGCTCCGCGAGTTCCCTGAAGTCGAACCGGTTGAATTCCGATTCGCCCGCTGCGATCGGGACCGAAGACGAGCGGCGTACTTCGGCGTAGCCGCGCTTGTCATCGGCCGTCACCGGTTCCTCGAACCACATCAGGTCGAGGTCCTCTGCCTTGCGGCAGAACTGCTTCGCCTCGGCTACGCTCCACGTGCCGTGCGCATCGCATGCGAGGCCGATGTCGGGGCCGAGGGCTTCGCGGGCGGCCCTTACCCTTTCCACCGACTTTGCGACCGTGCCGTCGATGATGCCCACGCGCATTTTCACCGA
>JANXRZ010000207.1 GCA_025352885.1 Pseudomonadota bacterium
CGCCTTGGCCAATCCGGAACCGGAGATCCGGCCGGAGCTGGTCATGGAAGTGCGGCCCGATGCCGTAATGGCAACCGGCCGCTCGGATTACCCGAACCAGGTGAACAACGTCCTGTGCTTCCCGTTCATCTTTCGCGGCGCGCTCGATGTGGGCGCGACCAGCATCACCGCGGAAATGGAGCTTGCAGCCGTTCGCGCAATCGCCGAACTCGCACAGGCGGAGGCCTCCGACGTGGTCGCCCTTGCCTATGGCGGGCAGGACCTGAAGTTCGGGCCCGAGTACCTCATCCCGCGTCCATTCGACCCGCGCCTCATCGGCCGCATTGCGCCCGCTGTAGCCCAGGCCGCCATGGCCAGCGGCGTTGCAACGCGCCCCATCGCCGACCTGGACGCCTACCGCGATTCGCTCTCGCAGTTCGTCTACCACTCGGGCCTCATCATGAAGCCGCTTTTCGCCGCGGCCAAGGTATCGCCCAAGCGCATCGTGTACGCGGAAGCCGAGGACGAGCGCGTGCTTCGCGCAGTGCAGGTCGTAGTCGACGAGGGCCTTGCGATGCCGATCCTCATCGGCCGACCCTCCGTGATCGAGCGGCGCCTCGAGCAGTTCGGCCTGCGCCTGCGCCTGGACAAGGACTATGCGCTCATCAATCCCGAGAGCGATCCGCGGTATCGCGACTACTGGACGACTTACCATCGGCTGACCGAGCGCAAGGGCGTGTCGCAGGAATACGCCAAGATCGAGATGCGCAGGCGCAATACATTGATCGGCGCGATGATGATCTACAAGGGCGAGGCCGACGGCATGCTGTGCGGCACGTTCGGCACCTACGCGCTGCACCTTGAGTTCATCGACCAGGTGATCGGGCTGCGGCCGGGGGTGAAGAACTATGCCGCCATGAATGCGCTCATGCTCCCCGACCGCATCGTGTTCATCTGCGACACCTACGTGACACCAGACCCGTCGGCCGAAAACATCGCCGAGATGACGATGCTGGCCGCCGAAGAGGTCCGCCGATTCGGCATCCACCCGAAGGTTGCGCTCCTTTCGGCGTCGAACTTCGGCTCGATGGACCTGCCTTCATCCCGGAAAATGCAGGCGGCGCTGGCTCTGCTCCGCGAGATGGCGCCGGACCTTGAAGTGGAAGGCGAAATGCATGGCGATGCGGCACTGTCGCCGGAGATTCGCACACGCGTGTTTCCCAATTCGCGGCTCAAAGGCGAGGCGAACCTGCTCATCATGCCGGGCCTCGATTCGGCGAACATCGCATTCAACCTGCTTAAGACGTCGGCCGGCGACGGAGTCACCGTGGGCCCGATCCTGCTGGGCGCGGCGCGTGCGGTGCATATCGTCACGCCTTCCGCATCCGTGAGGCGGATAGTCAACATGACCGCGCTGACGGTCGTCGATTCGAATGCGCCACGCGGCGCCGAGCAGACCTTGTTCTGAGCGGCGGAAGCCGCCTCCCGCGCATCGATGAGCACCAGCAGCACCGACAGCAATGTCTCGCCCCTGCGCCCGAAGTCCCGCGCCGGACTCGTGCTGACAGGGGGGGGCGCGCGCGCGGCTTACCAGGTCGGCGTCGTGAAAGCCGTTCGCGACATCCTCGGCAATCCGGTCAAAAACCCATTCCCGATCCTGGTCGGCACTTCCGCGGGCGCCATCAATGCGGCCACGCTCGCCGCGTACGCCGACAACTTCACGAAGGCCGTGGGCAATCTCCTTGAAAGCTGGGAGAACATGCACGTCGACCATGTCTACAAGTCGGACTTCCCGAGCATCATGCGAACCGGCGCCAGGTGGCTGGGCGCGATCATGCTCATTTCGCGCCACAACCCGATCTCGCTGCTCGACAATTCGCCGCTGGCGGACATGCTCGCGCGCACGCTGCCCTTCGAGCGCATCCAGGTAAACATCGACAGCGGCGCGCTGTATGCGGTCTCCGTCACGGCTTCGGGTTACACGTCGGGCCAGAGCGTGTCGTTCTTCCAGGGCGGCTCGGGGACCGAGGGCTGGGAGCGCAACCAGCGTATCGGCGCCGCGGTCACGCTCAAGCTCGAGTACCTGCTCGCCAGCTCGTCGCTGCCCTTCATCTTCCCAGCCGTGAAGGTGCATCGTGAGTATTTCGGCGACGGCTCGATGCGCCAGATTGCGCCCATCAGCCCGGCGCTGCACCTTGGCGCGGACCGCGTGCTCGTCGTTGGCACCGGCCGGCAGACCCTCGATACCGCTCGCAGCCGCTCGAGCATCTACCCCTCGCTTGCCCAGATCGCCGGCCACGCGCTGAACAGCATCTTCCTCGACAGCCTTTCCGTGGACCTGGAGCGCCTGGAGCGCATTAACCGTACGGTGAGCCTCATCCCGCCGGACAAGCTGGCCGAGGGGAACCTGCCGCTGCGGCCGATCAAGGTGCTCTTCATCTCGCCCAGCCAGCCCATCGAGCGCATTGCGGCGCGGTTTTTGCACGAGCTGCCGCGATCGATCCGCTTCCTGCTCCGCCCTACGGGAGCGCTCAACCGTTCCGGGTCCAACCTGGCCAGCTACCTGTTGTTCGAGGAATCGTTCTGCAGGGCGCTCGTCGACCTGGGGTACCAGGACACCACGGCGCGCGCAAACGAGGTGCTCGCCTTCTTTGAGCCGGGATCATAATTCCGGATTGCGGCAACAGGACGCATAGGGAGCGAGTCATGGCCGAGCAAGGCAGCAGCGGTGCGCAGGACCCGTTTGAGATGTTTCGTCGCCTGTGGGCGCCCCTCGGCATTCCCGTGCCCGGGATGGCGATGCCCACTCTCGATCCAAAGGAAGTGGAAAAGCGCATCGCCGACCTGAAGTCGGTCGAGACGTGGCTCGGCATGAACCTCAATATGGTGAAGATGGCGATCCAGGGTCTGGAAGTGCAGAAGATGGCGCTGGAGGCGATGAAAGCCAATGCAGGCGCGGCGACAGATGCGGCGAATGCATTTGCAAGCATGGCGCGCGGCTCGGGACAGGAAGCGCCTCCCAAAGCCGCCGCCACAGGGGCCAACCCGACCGAGGCTAATCCTTTGGCAAACCCAATGCTGTGGCCCTGGGCCATGATGCAGCCGGCGCCGCAGGCCGAACCCGAGGCGCCCCACGCCAAACCTGAGTCGTCGACGCCCAAGCCGGGTAAGGACCGCAAAGAGGGCAAATGAACGGGGCTTTTCGCTTTGCGCATGCCAAGGGGGCCGATTGGCAGGAGTGCGTGGCCCGCTGTGTCGGGGCGCTTGGCAAGACGGGCACCGGCCTTGGATTCCTGTATTTCACGGATCCGCTGCTGCCGCACGCTACCGAGATCGTCGAGACACTGGTTGAACTTACCGGCATTACTGACTGGGTGGGGACGGTCGGGGTGGGCGTGCTTGCGACGGGGGTCGAATACATGGGCGAGCCGGCGCTTGTACTGATGGTGGCGGAGCTGCCTTCGGACAGTTACCGCGTTTTTTCCGGCAAACGCCGCGCGCCCCAAGCGAACGAGCGAACACCTTCCGGTGCCATCGCGGCGCATTTCGCTATCGTCCATGGCGATCCGGCCACGCCGGACATGGCCGACCTGGTCAGCGACATGGCCGGTCGCGTCGAGAGCGGCTACCTCGTCGGCGGCCTGTCGAGCGGGCAGGGGGACACGGTCCAAGTGGCCAACGACGTCATCAGTGGGGGACTTTCGGGCGTCGTGCTGGCCTCCGACGTCGCGCTAGCCACCCGCCATACGCAAGGCTGCACGCCGCTCCCGAAGCGTCATACCGTCACCGAGTGCGAGGACAACATCATCGTCACGCTCGACGGCCGCCCCGCGCTGGACGTGTTCGAGGAGGACCTCGGACAGACGTTGGGTCGGGACCTCAACCGGGCGGCGCAGTTCATGCACATCGGGTTTCCGGTCAAGGGCTCGGATACGGGCGACTACGTTGTCCGGAACCTGGTCGGCATCGACCCGAAGAACAGGCTGATCGCAGTGGGAGAGGTGGCCGAAGCCGGCATGCCTATCGTATTTTGCAAGCGCGATTCGCAGACGGCGCGCGAAGCCCTCGACCGCATGCTCGAAGAACTCAAGAGGCAAGTCCCTTTGCCGAGGGGGGCGCTGTACTTCTCGTGCCTGGGCCGGGGCGAAAACATGTTCGGGCGGCGCGGCGCCGAACTCGAGCTCATCCGGGAGGCGATCGGCGATATCCCGCTGGTCGGATTCTTCTGCAACGGCGAAATTTCCCATGACCGGTTGTACGGCTATACCGGCGTGCTCACGCTTTTCCACTAACACCAGGAGTTCACACCATGTCCAAGGCAATCAGGTTCCACAAGACGGGCGGCCCGGAGGTCATGCAGTTGGAAGAAGTCGCGGTCGGGGAGCCGGCCGCTGGCCAGGCGCGCATCCGGCATACCGCGATCGGCGTCAACTTCATCGACACCTATCACCGTTCCGGGCTGTATCCAATGCCGATGCCCTCGGGGCTCGGGTCGGAAGGCGCGGGCGTGGTCGAGGCGGTCGGCCCCGGTGTGACGTCGGTCAAGGCCGGCGACCGCGTTGCCTATACCGGCAACCCGGCGGGCTCGTACTCTGAAACGCGGCTTTATGCGGCCGACCGGCTCGTCACGCTCCCGGCCGGCATCACCGACCAGCAGGCCGCTTCGATGATGCTCAAGGGCATGACCGTCCAGTACCTGATCCATCGCACATTCAAGGTCAAGGCGGGCGACACGGTGCTGTGGCATGCCGCGGCCGGCGGTGTCGGCCTGATCGCCACGCAATGGCTGAAGGCGATGGGAGTGACCGTAATCGGGACCGTCGGCTCGCCTGAAAAAATGGTGCTCGCGAAGAAAGCCGGATGCGCTCATGTAATCAATTACTCGACCGAGAATTTCACCCAGCGCGTCAAGGAGATCACCGGCGGGAAAGGCGTGCCGGTGGTTTACGACTCGGTCGGAAAGAGCACGTGGGAAGGTTCGCTCGACTGCCTCCAGCCGCGCGGCATGATGGTGTCGTTCGGCAACGCCTCGGGCGCGGTTGCGCCGGTCAATATCGGAATCCTTGCGCAAAAGGGCTCGCTTTTCCTCACTCGGCCGACGCTCATCAACTACACGGCTTCTCGCGCCGACCTCGAGGAAACGGCTGCCTCCCTTTTCGAAGCGGTCAACTCCGGCAAGGTGAAGGTGGAGGTATCGGGGACTTACAAGCTCGCCGATGCCGCAAAGGCGCACAGCGACCTCGAAGGCCGCAAGACCACCGGCTCCATCATCCTGGTGCCTTGAGCGCTTCTGCCGAATCGGAAACCCGCCGCCGGCGCTGTAGAATCGCCGGCGCACACACCAAGAGGAGACACCATGAAAAAAAGACTCATAGCCCTGACCGCAATCGCGGCGGCCTTTGCGGCCGGCGGCGCTCTGGCGCAGCAGAAGCTCAAGTTCGCACACGTGTACGAAACCAGCGAGCCTTACCACACCGCCGCAGTCTGGGCGGCGGGCGAAATCGCGAAACGCACTTCCAACCGCTATGCGATAGAGGTCTTCCCGGCCTCGTCCCTCGGCAAGGAAACCGACATCAACCAGGGCCTTACGCTCGGGACTGTGGACATCATCTACACGGGCCAGCTCTTCGCCGGGCGCAGCTATGGGCCGATCTCCATCGGCGGCGCGCCTTTCGTCTTTCGCAACTTCGACCATTGGAAGAAGTTCTCCACCTCAAAGCTGTTCGACGACCTCGCAGACGGCTACGCAAAAGGCACCAGCGGCAACAAGGTGGTGGCGATTACCTATTACGGCGACCGCCAGACGACCTCGAACAAGGCGCTGAACAAGCCCGAGGACATGAAAGGACTCAAGATCCGCGTGCCGGATGCGCCGCTTTACACGCTTTTCCCGCGGGCCGTCGGCGCCAACCCGACGCCGATTGCGTTTGCCGAGGTGTACCTCGCGCTCCAGAACAAGACTGTCGACGCGCAGGAGAATCCGCTGCCGACCATCGACGCAAAGAAGTTCTATGAAGTGCAGACGCACATCAACCTGACTGCGCACATAACCGACGCGTTGTTGACCATTGTCGGCGCGCCGCTGTGGGCGAAGCTTTCCGATGCCGACAAGACGGCGTTCACCGCCGTGTTCCGTGAAGCCGCGTCCCGGGCGACCGGCGAGATCGTCGAGAGCGAGAAGAAGCTCGTCGGCGAATTCGAGAAGCGTGGCAAGACTGTGGTGAAAGTCGATCGCCGTCCGTTCATCGCTGCCGTCCAGAAGTATTACAACGAAGGCAAGCAGCCCGATGGCAGCGCGTTGCCGTGGCCCAAGGATGTCTACGAAAAGCTGCAGGCAATCAAGTAACCCGGCCCGGCCGGCCTGCGCCGTGACCGCCTGGTCACGGCGTTTTTATTTTGGCTTGCGGATGGGACGCTCGCCTTGAGCCGAAAATCGGATCAGGCGAGCGTGGAGTGGCTGCGCGAGAGATTTTCGCGCGGCTCGAGCGCGCAGACGATCTATGGCGACCAGGGTGCGCGGCCGGACGCCGCCAACCTTCATGCCGCGTCAGTGCTCGTGCCGGTCGTCGCGCGTATGGAGGCCCCGACCGTGCTCCTGACCCAGCGCACCGCGCACCTCAAGAACCACTCCGGCCAGATCAGCTTTCCGGGCGGCCGGGCGGAAGAAAGCGACCCGAGCCCCGAGAGCACCGCATTGCGCGAAACATGGGAGGAGGTGGGGCTGCCGGCCGAGCGCATCGAAGTCCTGGGCCGGCTCTCGGACTACCACACGCGCACGGGATATCGCATTACGCCGATCGTTGGGATCGTGCAGCCGCCTTTCGAGTTGGCGCCGGACGCAAACGAAGTGGCCGAAGTGTTCGAAGTGCCGCTTGCGTTCCTCCTCGACGAACGCAACCACCAGCGGCATTCGCGTGAATTCCAGGGCGAGCAGCGGCACTTCTTCGCGATTCCCTATGAGGACCGCTATATCTGGGGCGCCACTGCCGGAATGCTGGTCAACCTTGCGCGGTACCTCGCCAAGGCCTGAGCGGCCGCGACGCCAGATGCGATCCGGGGGGCTTGTGATATCTTGCCTTTCCGCAGTGTCTTCGCCCTTACAAGACCGAAAAGAATGAGCGTCGTCGCGATCATTGCCGCCTTGCTGCTCGAGCAGTGGCGCCCGCTCATCGAGCGAAAGGCTTATCACGCGCTGCTCGCGCGATGGGCCACCTGGCTGGCGAACACGTTCAACGCGGGCCAATCGCATCATGGCCGCGTTGCCTGGCTGGTGGCCATCGCCCCGCCGGTGCTCGGTTCGCTCGTGCTGTACTACGTGCTTCTATGGGTGCACCCGCTGCTGGCGCTCGCGCTGAACATCGCGGCCCTCTATGTAACCCTGGGCTTTCGCCAATTCAGCCATTACTTCACCGCGATCCAGCTCGAGCTGAAGGGGGGCGACCTGGATCGCGCGCGCGCGCTGATCGGCACCTGGCGTGGCGAATCGGCCCAGCACCGCACCAAGGAGGAAGTGGTGCGCCTGGCCATCGAGGAAGCGCTTGCCGCCTCCCACCACCATGTCTTTGCGGTGCTCTTCTGGTACATGGTCCTGCCCGGCCCGAGCGGCGCCATCCTGTACCGGCTGGCGGGGTTTCTCGCGCGGCGATGGGGCACCCAGGGGCCGTTCGGCTTGTTCGCCACGCGCGTGTACACCGCGATGGAGTGGCCGGCCGTAAGGCTGACGGCAATCGCCTTTGCGATCGTCGGAGATTTCGAGGATGCGATTTACTGCTGGCGAACGCAGGCTGCCGCGTGGGCCGATGCCAACCTTGGCATCGTGCTCGCTTCGGGTGCCGGCGCGATAGGCGTGCGCCTGGGCATGCCGCTGGCCGATGCGGAAGGCGGCGTCGAGCCGCGCCCCGACCTCGGGCTGGGCGAAACGGCGGACGTCGCTTTTCTCGACAGCACGGTCGGCCTCGTCTGGCGCGCCCTCGTGGTCTGGGTATTTCTCCTGGCCCTGCTGACCATGGCCCGCATTCTGGGCTAGCGCACTACGTTTGCCTGTAGCTCGCGCACTGCCAGCACTGCGTGAATTGCGCTTCCTGGATTTCCCCGCACCCGCACTGCCACACGTTGCCTTTTTCCAAGGGCCGCAGCGGCCCTTCGGCCAGCAACCGGCGCGCGGGCTCGGCATCCTGGGGATCGAGCACCCAGAGCTCGGGCTGGCAGTCCGTGAAAGGCAACTGGCCGATTGCGGAGGCGAGCATCTCGTTCCGGATGACCGTGCGAATGCCTACCGAATCGAGCAGGTTCCTCGCGTGATGGACTTCGGCAACGTTGAGCGAAGCGAAGATGCGCTTCACCTGCGGGCCCCCGCGGCTTCCTCCGCAAGAACGATGCGCTGGTAGAGGACGAGCCGGCGGGGATGGATCGCCCCGCTTTCGGCGGCGGCGTGGACCGCGCAGCCCGGCTCGTTCAGGTGGCGGCAGTTCTGGAAGCGGCAAGCGCTTCGATACGGCGCGAATTCGCGGAAGCCTTCCGCGATATGCAGGTAATCCATCCCGGCCAGGCCGAACTCGGCTACGCCCGGCGAATCGATGATCTCGGTGCCGGGCGCGACGACGAACAGGCGGGTGCCGGTCGTCGACTGCTTTCCCGCGTCCAGGAATGCCGAGATCTCGCGGATCTTCACCTCGGCGTCCGGGACCAGTGCTTTTACCAAGGTCGATTTCCCCATGCCCGACTGGCCGGTGAACAGGCTGCGAAAACCCGTGATGTACGGGCGCAAGGGCTCGACATCCACCTTGCCCGCCAGCTCGACCAGCGGATACCCGAGTCCGCGGAACGGCGTGAGCATCGCCAGCGCCCTTTCGCGCTGTTCGACAACGTCCACCTTGTTGAGTACCAGGACAGACGGCAGTCCGGCCAGTTCGGCGACCACCAGCATGCGGCAGATCAACTCATCGGAAAACGAGGGCTCCGTGGCCAGCAGGATGACGACCTGCGAGAGATTCGCTGCGAGCACTTTCCGACGGGCGTGGGCCGCGCGGGTGAACTCGTTTGAGCGCGGGCCGACAGCTTCCACGACGCCCTGGTCCGCGGAGCTGCGAGCCATCTGGACGCGGTCGCCGCAGACAGGCTGTATCTGGCGGCCGCGCACCTGGCAGCGCAGCAGTTCGCCTGTGTCGAGGCGCGCGAGGCACTGGCGCCCGAATCCGGCGACGACGGTGCCGTGGAACAGAACTGCGGTCACGCCTCGCCGCGGGCGCGGGCCGGTACGAGGTTCATAGCTGGAAGAGAACGTCGCATTTCGCCGCGCAAATGAAGTCGTTCTCCGACAACCCATCCACGGCGTGCGTGCTGTAAACGACCCGGCACTGGTTGTAGCCGACCAGCAGGTCCGGATGGTGGTCTTCGCGGTGGGAGATCCAGGCAAGGGCGTTCACGAATGCCATGGTCTGGTAGTAATTGGTGAAAGCGTAGAGCTTCACCAGCTTGTTGTCCTCGAGGATCCAGCCTTTAAGCGAGCCGAGCATTTCCCTCGCTTCGGCTTCGGTGTAGGGCAGGGTGCCGCCTTCGCAGGGGGCGCATCGCTTCCTGGCAAGATCGCTCATGCGGGCAGCCTCAGGTCGCGGGCAGCTGCTGCAGCCGCGCGATGCGCGTTGCCGCGGGCGGATGCGAGTCGTAGAACGCCGAATGGAGCGGGTCCGGGGTGAGGGTCGCGGCGTTGTCCTGGTAGAGCTTCACGAGCGCGCGCACAAGATCGGCCGGGCTCGCATGGAGCGCGGCGTAGGCGTCAGCCTCGAATTCGTGCTTTCTCGAATACAGGCTCGTAAGGGGCTGCAGGAAAAAGGTGAACACCGGGACGACGAGAAAGAAGAGGACGAGCGCCATCGCGGTGCCGTGCGACTGCACGTTGAGGCCCGCATAGAACCAGTCTTCTCCGATGAGGCGCCCGAGCACCCACAGCATCGCGAGGCTCATGGCGAACAGGACGCCGACCCGCTTCCACACATGGTGGCGCTTGAAATGACCCAGCTCATGGGCGAGCACCGCCTCGATCTCGTTAGGCGCAAGCCGCGTGAGCAGCGTGTCGAACAGGACGATGCGCTTGGCCGCCCCGAATCCGCTGAAATAGGCATTGCCGTGCGACGAGCGCTTGGACCCGTCCATCACGAACAGGCCCTGCGACCGGAACCCGCACCGCGCGAGCAGTTGCTCGATCCGCGATGCGAGCGACGGGTCAGTCAGGGGCGTGAAGCGGTTGAAGATCGGCGCGATGAAGGTCGGGTACAGCATGAGCACGATAAGGTTGAAGCCCATCCAAGCAAGCCAGACATAGAGCCACCACATCTCGCCCATGCGGGCCATGAGCCACAGGACGAGAAGCAGCAGCGGGATGCCGAGCGCCGCGCCCAGCAGCGCCTGCTTGGCGAGGTCGGCGAGGAACAGGCCCGGCGTCATGCGGTTGAACCCGAATCTCGCTTCAACCACGAAGGTGCGGTAGATCGTCATCGGCAAATCGAGCGCCGAAAGCAGCATCACGACGCCCATCACGAGCGCAACGCCATGCCAGTAACCCGACGGGTCCAGGACGCGCGCCCACTGCCCGCTCATCCATTGCAGGCCGCCGCCCAGCGTGAGCACCAGCAGCACGAGGGCGCCGATCACGACATCGATAATGCCGAGCTTGCTTTTCGCCACGCTGTAGTCGGCCGCCTTTTGGTGCGCGGACAGCGTGATGGTGGAGGAGAAACTGCCGGGCACCGCCTCGCGATTTCGCGCAACGTGCGCGATCTGGCGACGCGCGAGCCACAGGCGAGTGAGCGTCGCGAACGCAAGCGCAAAGAGGAACGCCGCAGTGAATCCGTTGTACATGAAGGCTTCCATGGCCATGAGAGAATACCTCGTTAAGGGGACGCCAGAAAGGATTGCCGTCCGCCCAACAGGCCAAGGAGAAGCGGATGGCGCAGGACCAGAACAACCTCGTCTGGATCGACATGGAGATGACCGGGCTGGTTCCCGACTCCGATCGCATCATCGAGATCGCCATGGTCGTCACCGATGCGCAGCTGAACGTGATCGCGCAGGGGCCGGTGCTCGTGCTGCACCAGCCCGATTCCGTGCTCGACGGCATGGATTCGTGGAACAAGTCGACGCACGCAAAATCCGGGCTCATCGAGAAAGTGAAGGCCTCGACGCTCGACGAGGCGGCCGCCGAGACGCAGGTGATCGGCTTCCTGAAAGAGCACGTGCCGGCGAGCGCATCTCCGATGTGCGGCAACTCGATCTGCCAGGATCGCCGCTTCATGGCCCGCTGGCTGCCCAAGCTCGAGTCCTACTTCCACTACCGCAACCTGGATGTGAGCACGCTCAAGGAACTGGTGCGGCGCTGGAAGCCAGAGGTTGCCAAAGGCATGGCCAAGCACAACAAGCACGAGGCGCTGGCCGACATCCTCGAGTCGATCGAGGAGCTCAAGTACTACCGCAGGACCGTAATGACCATCTGAAAGCAGAAGATTGATTTACGCGGATTCAAGCGCTGGGCGCCTCTCCAGCCAACGGTCATACCAGAAAGCTTATAAACTCTAGCTGGCCGGCTCTACCTCGACGATCATTTCGATCTCGACCGGGATGCCCATCGGCAGGGAATTCAGGCCGAGGTCCTTCAGTTTCTGTTCGGCGCTCATGCGGAGTGCGACTCCATCGGGATGAGTTTGCCAGGATTCATAAGGTTCTCCGGGTCGAAGAGCCTCTTGATGTCGCGCATCACGTCCACTGCCTCGCCATGCTCCTCGAGGAGCGAGCCCTGCTTGCCCAACCCGATGCCGTGCTCGCCGGTGCAGGTGCCTTCCATCTCGATCGCCCGCTTGACCAGCCGCTTGTTGAAGGCCTTGGCCTGCTCGAGCTCATCCGGGTTATTGGGATCGACCAGGAACATGAGGTGGAAATTCCCGTCACCCACGTGTCCCATCAGCGGCACCGGGGCGACATAGCTCTTCACGTCTTCCATGGATTGCGCGACGCATTCGGCCAGCCGCGAGATCGGCACGCAGACGTCCGTCGACACCGAACGTGACCCCGGCCGAAGCTGCAGGCACGCGAAGTACGCGTTGTGCCGCGCTTCCCAGAGCTTGGTGCGGTCCTCCGGCTTGGTTGCCCAGATGAAGTCCTTGCCGCCGTTTTCCTTCGCGATCTCCTGCACCATCTCCGCCTGTTCGACTACCGATGCGGCCGTGCCGTGAAACTCGAAGAAGAGCGTGGGTGCCACGCGATAGTTCGTCTTGCTGTATTTGTTGATCGCCAGGATGGAGTTCTCACAGACGATTTCCGAGCGCGCGATCGGCACGCCCGCCTGGATGACCTGGATCACGGTCTTGGTGCAGCCGTCGATCGAGTCGAATGCGCAGACCGCCGCCGACATGGCCTCCTGCACGGCGTACAACTTGACCGTCACCTCGGTAATGATGCCGAGGGTGCCTTCCGATCCGACAAAGAGGCGCGTGAGGTCATACCCGGCGGCGGATTTCTTCGCGCGGCTCGAGGTGCGAATGATGCGGCCATCCGCAAGCACGACGGTCAGCGCGAGAACGTTCTCGCGCATCGTGCCGTAACGCACCGCGTTCGTTCCAGAGGCGCGAGTGGCCGCCATTCCGCCGAGAGTCGCATCGGCGCCCGGGTCGACCGGGAAGAAGAGGCCCGTGTGGCGGATATGCTCGTTCAGGGTCTTGCGGGTCACGCCGGCCTGCACGACGGCATCGAGGTCCTCTTCGTGGACCGCAAGCACCTTGTTCATTTGGGAGAGGTCGATGCACACGCCGCCTTCGACGGCGAGGGTGTGGCCCTCGAGCGACGTGCCGACGCCGTACGGGATCATCGGCACGCGATGCCGGCGGCAGATGTCCACCACGTCGCGAACTTCTTCAGTGGAATGGGGGAACACTACGGCATCGGGCGGCGCGATCGGGAAATACGATTCGTCCTTGCCGTGGTGCTCCCGGATGCCCATCGAAGTCGTGATCCGGTCGCCGAGCAGCGCCTGGAGGTCGGCGACGATGCTTTGGTCGAAGTCCCTGCCTTTGTTCATGGTCGCGGCCTCGTGCGCAGTACGTCCCTGGTCCGGTTCATTTTAGCTTGATCTCCCCGCTGAACGGCACCTTCAGGCCCAGCTGGGGGATCTCGAGCACCATGTGCGCGGTCAGCGTCTCGTCGCCCTTAAGCGCGCCGGACTCGAGTGCCTTGCCCACCGCCTGCTCGATCTCGCGCTGCGAGCCGACGCCGACCATCTTTAGGAACTTACGGATGCCGAGGTTGAACGTTTCCTGGTCCATGGATGCTTCTCCTTAGTTTTGTTTGTGCTTCATCCGGGACAGCATCTGGGTCGCAAGCTGCTTGCCGTATTCAACGCCCCACTGGTCGAAGCTGTCGATATCCCAAAGTACGCCCTGCACGAAGACCTTGTGCTCGTACATCGCGAGCAGCGTCCCGAGCGTGCGCGGGTCGAGGTGCTCGAGGGTGATCACCGAAGAAGGGCGGTTCCCCGGGTAGCGGCGGTAAGGCTCGAGCGCTGCATCGTCGCGGCCCATTGCAAGCGCATCGGCCTGGGCCACGCCGTTGGCCTTGAGGATCGTGTGCCTCTCCGGGTCGTATCGGCCTTCGCGCACAATGATGATGTCGGCCGGCACCGCCGAAGTCCCCTGATGCAGCAACTGGTAAAAGGAATGTTGGCCGACTGTGCCTGCTGCGCCCCACAGGATGGGCGCGGTCGCATAGTCGACCGGTTCGCCCGAGCGCGTGACGCTCTTGCCGTTGGACTCCATCTCCAATTGCTGCAGGTAGGCGGGAAGCTGCGCGAGCGGCTGGTAATAGGGCAGGACTGCATGCGTTCTCGCCCCTTCGAAGTTGATGTTCCAGACGCCGAGGAGCGCCATCATCGCCGGGACGTTTTCCTTCAACGGTGCGGAGAGGAAATGCGCGTCCGCCTCTGCGGCACCCGCGAGAAATTCGTCGAACCGTGCCGGCCCGATTGCGATCATCAGCGTGATCCCCACGCTCGACCAGATCGAGTAACGGCCGCCGACCCAGTCCCAGATCGGCAGGATGTTCTCTGCTTTGAGGCCGAATTCCTGCGCCGCCGGCACGTTCGCGCTCGATGCGATGAAGTGCGCGCCGGGATCGCTGCCCGGCGGCAGCTTCGAGAGCAGCCATTCCCGGGCCGCGGATGCGTTCGTCAGCGTTTCCTGCGTAGTGAAGGTCTTCGAGGCGACCACGAAAAGCGTCCGCTCCGGGTCGCACCGCGCGAGTACGCGTCCGAGCTCTGCCGGGTCGATGTTCGCGGCGAAGTCGAATTTCAGCGGGGCGTCGCGGAACTCGTCCAGCGCATCGAGCGCCATGCGGGGGCCCAGGTCCGAGCCGCCGATGCCGATGTGCACGACATGCGCGATCGTCTTGCCGGTAGCGCCTTTCCACAGGCCGTTGCGCTGGCGGTCGGCCACGCTGCGCATGGCCGCCAGCGTGGCCCTCACTTCTTCCGGTGCGTGCGCGCCACGCCGCAGGGCCACGTGCCACGCGGGGCGATTTTCGGTGACGTTGATCCGCTCGCCGGCAAACATGCGCTGGCGCCAGCCCGTCCAGTCCTGCTGGTCGGCAAGTCGCGCGAGCAGCGTGATCGTCTCGTCGGTGGCCCTTTGACGCGACCAGTCGAGTTCGATGCCGGCGCCGCGAATGCGGCAACGGTCTTGGCGCTCGGGCGCGGCCAGCAACTCGAAAAGCGAAGTCGCCTTCAGGGTCTCGGCGTGGGAGAGCAGCGCTCGCCAGGCGGTGGTTTGGGTCAGCGTCGTCATGGGTCCTTCCGGTATAACCTGAAGCGCTCGGCCTTGTCGCCGGCCCGGCCCACATCCGCTAGCTTCTTCCATCCGGGCCCGGGAGCGTCTCGCTCATGCTTGGGCGTGCCTTGCACGACCAGGAAATCGCAGCGCGACTCGGAGTCGGCCCCTTGGATGCGCAGCCCGGCATGGTAGCTGAGGGCTGCGCGCTGGGGCACGCCGAAATTGCGGCCCGCGACGCATGCCTGCCCGCCCGGGAGTTTGGACTTCAACTGGGCCGCTACGGTTCGATAGGTCTTGATGTGGTCGGCCCATGGCATCCACAACATGGCGAACGTGCCCCAGAAAACGACGACCCCCGCGGCCCAGCGGGTGGCGCTGCGCGAAGCGGCGGGCGGCAACCGAAGGACCATCACCAGCCACACAACCGTGAGCGCGAGCGCGACCACGAACGGCAGCCATTCGAACTGTGGAGCGAATCCGGGCGCCAGCTTGGCGAAGTTGTTCGCAACTTTGGGTGGCCACCCGGTCATCATTGCGATGTAGCCGCCCCAGATCAGGAACGCAAAGAAGCCGAACGTCATGACGCCGAACCAGTCGAACGCCGCCGACGCGCCGCGTCGTAGTGTCGGCAGGCCGTGCGCCGAGAACAGCACAAGCGCTGGCAGCGTGGCCATCAGGTTGATGTCCTGGCGCGGGCCGACGATGGAAACGCCGAGGAACAGCACCGCGAATCCCGCGAGCGGAACGAACAGCTCGGCCTCGAGCAGGAACCGGCGCCGCGCCCACACCGTCCAGAGTGCGAGCGGCCAGAGCGGCCACAGGAACCACGCCGAGATGCCGAAGAAATAACTGAGGTTCGCGCCGAACTGCCCGTGCCGGTGCACCGCCTGCGCGAGCCACGCATTAAACAGGGCGGGCGAATGCGCCCGGAGGGCGAGCGGCCAGCTGCAGGCCACTGCGATCGCGATCGCAAAGCCTGCTGCCAGGAAGGTCGCGCCCTTCGCCGAGCGCAGCTCAGCGCAGACCAGCATCGAAACCAGCGCGGTGACCATCAGGGCTCCCGGGGTCACAAATCCCGTCGACAGGAAAGCGATGCCCAGGGCGAGGCCAAAGATCACGCCGCGCAAAACCGGGCGCTGATCCGACCGGATGAGGGCAGCGAGCGCTGCGCTGGCCGCGGCGAGCGTAACGAGGTCGGGAATGGCCTCGTGCGCATGCACCATGAGGCCGATGGTGCCGATCAGGAGGAGTACCGGGGTGGCCGCGTCCGTGCGGGCCTCGCGGCCCTCTACTGGGGAACGTCGCGCCCTGTAGAGGAAGCCACATGCAGCAAGCACTGCGACGCCGCTCGCGACGCGGGCGGCGTCATGGAATGGCAGTGCGAACGAAACGAGCTTTGCAAAAAGCAGGGCGACCCAGTGAAATAAGGGCGGATCCTCAAGCCAGGGCTCCCCCGCGATGCGGGGCACCAGCCAGTCGCCGGAGAGGTGCATCTGGTGAATGACCTCGACGCCGATGGCATCGAAAGACTTCCACGGGCTGTGGTTGAAGAGGCCGGGCAACACGAACGCGACGGCCAGGACGGCCAGTAATCCAACCGAAGGGGGCAATGCAAAGACGCTCCCCCGTGGGCTGGGATCATCCTCACGGAGCGCCGGTTCGATCATGGCCGCGATTGTAACATCGCAGGCCGCAGGTCAGCGTTCAACCTTTTGTTTTTCAAAAGAAAAAGCCCCCGGAGCTCGCGCTGCGGAGGCCCGTTACAGCCGGGGCGCCTACGCCTCGGGCGTCTTCGTCTTGCTCGCGTAGCGGCGCTTGAATTTCTCGATGCGGCCGGCGGTATCGACGATCTTCTGCTTGCCCGTGTAGAACGGGTGCGACTCGGAGGAGATCTCGATCTTCACGAGGGGGTACTCCTTACCGTCGGTCCATTTTATCGTCTCGCGTCCCTTGGTTTCAACGCAGGAGCGCGTCAGGAACGAGAAATTGCAGCTCGTGTCGGTGAAGATCACGTCGGTGTATTCGGGGTGGCCGGAGGTTTTCATTCTTGAATCCTGTGGTTGCAGCACCTTTTCCCGCTGGATTGTGCAGCGGCGCGCTGGAAAATGAGGGGCGGATTGTACGGAAATCAGGGGGTTATAGCAATAGCTACCGGCCCCCGCGCATGGAGTCGAAGAAGTCCGAGTTGGTCTTCGTGGCGCGGACCTTGTCGATCAGGAATTCGGCTGCTTCGAGCTCGTCCATAGGATAGAGGAGCTTCCTGAGCACCCAGATCTTCTGCAGGATGTCTTTCTCGATCAGCAGCTCTTCACGGCGCGTGCCCGACCGGTTGACGTTGATGGCGGGGTAGATGCGCTTTTCGGCCATGCGGCGGTCGAGGTGGATCTCGAGGTTGCCGGTGCCCTTGAATTCTTCGTAGATCACGTCGTCCATGCGGCTGCCGGTTTCGATCAGCGCCGTCGCAATGATCGTCAGGCTGCCGCCTTCTTCGATGTTGCGCGCCGCCCCGAAGAAGCGCTTGGGCTTCTGCAACGCATTCGCATCGACACCGCCTGTCAGGACCTTGCCGGAGGCTGGCTGCACCGTGTTGTAAGCGCGCGCGAGGCGCGTGATCGAATCGAGCAGAATGATCACGTCCTTCTTGTGCTCGACAAGGCGCTTGGCCTTCTCGATGACCATCTCGGCCACCTGCACGTGGCGTTGGGCGGGCTCGTCAAAAGTCGAGGCCACCACTTCGCCCTTAACGGTGCGCGTCATTTCGGTTACTTCTTCCGGGCGCTCGTCGATCAGCAGCACCATCATCACCGCTTCAGGGTGATTGGAAGTGATTGCGTGCGCGATGTGCTGCATGAGCACCGTCTTGCCGGCTTTTGGCGGGCTGACGATGAGGCCACGCTGGCCCTTGCCGATAGGCGCAACGATGTCGATGATGCGGCCGGTAATGTTTTCTTCCGCCTTGATCTCGCGCTCGAGCTTGAGCAGCTCGGTCGGATGCAGAGGGGTGAGGTTCTCGAAAAGGATCTTGCCTTTGGAGGCTTCGGGTGGCTCCCCGTTGACCTTGTCGACCTTGACGAGGGCGAAGTACCTCTCGCCATCTTTTGGGGTGCGGATCTCGCCGTCGATCGTGTCCCCGGTGTGCAGGTTGAACCGGCGGATCTGCGAGGGCGAGACGTAAATGTCGTCCGTGCTCGCGAGGTACGAAGTGTCGGGCGAGCGCAGGAAGCCGAACCCGTCGGGCAGGACTTCGAGGGTCCCGTCACCGAAGATCGAGTCGCCCTTTTTCGCTCGATTTTTCAGGATCGCGAAGACAAGATCCTGTTTACGCAGGCGGTTTGCACCCTCGATTTCATTCGTGACGGCGATGTCGACGAGTTGGGTGACGTGCTGGGATTTCAGTTCTGATAAATGCATGGCGAACGCCGAAAAGGAATGAAGCGTGGAACGCGGGAGCTTCGAAGGAGGGGGCGCACCGCAACTAACGGGTGCAGGGGCCTGCCTGGACTTGCCAAAAATCTTGTGGAGCCTGGGACTGGTGAACTAGTGAGACTGGGCCGCGCCGGGGAGGATTGTTTGCCAGACTGCCTGTTTCTTGACTTTGCGTCCAGCGGCGCGGCACCTCAGTGGATAAGAGTATGACCTTTAGATATTGCTGTCAAGGAAGGCGGTGAGCTGCGACTTTGAAAGCGCGCCGACCTTGGTCGCTTCGACGTTGCCGTTCTTGAACAGCATCAGCGTGGGGATGCCGCGAATGCCGAACTTCGCCGGCACAGCTTGGTTTTCGTCGACGTTGATCTTCGCAATCTTCAGGCGGCCTTCGTAGTCCTTCGCGACTTCTTCGAGAATCGGCGCGATCGATTTGCACGGGCCGCACCACTCGGCCCAATAATCCAGCAGGACGGGGACATCGGACTTCAGTACATCGGGCTCGAAGCTTTCGTCGGTGATGTGATGGATCGCAGAACTGCTCATATTTCCTCGGTTGGCTATTGGGGGGTGCGGTGTTCCGGAATACTGGAGTGGCGCCGCCGCGGGCGCTTGTGCAGCAATTATGGGGGCGAGCGCGGCGAACGCAAGGGCACGTGCTAAACTGCGGATTCGTAAACGTTATTTCGCCAACATCAAACGCTTTCCCAAGCCCGCAATGACCTTTGTAGTCACCGAATCCTGTATCAAGTGCAAGTACACCGACTGCGTCGATGTCTGTCCCGTGGACTGCTTTCGCGAGGGGCCGAACATGCTCGTGATCGATCCGGAGGAGTGCATCGATTGCACCCTGTGCGTTCCTGAGTGCCCGGTGGAGGCGATTTTTGCGGAAGACGACGTGCCGGATACGCAGCAGCCCTTCATCGCCCTGAACGCGGAACTCTCGCTGGCCTGGAAACCGCTCATCGAGCGCAAGGATGCGCCGGCCGATGCCGACGAGTGGAGCAAGGTCAAGGACAAGAAGCAGCTGCTCGAGCGCTAGGCACCCGCAGTCGCGCGATTTCGCGCCGTCATCCCGCGGTCATCCCGCGGTCATCCCGCAGTCATCCATAGGTCAGGGCACGAACCTTGCCGCCAAACACGCGATAAGCGAAAGCCGTGTACCCGGCCAGGAACGGCACCACCACTGCCACGCCATAGAAGAGCATCCAGAGCGCCGAAGGATGCGCCGCCGCTTCCCAGATGGTCAGGCGGTCGATGAGCAGGAAGGGAAAAAGGCTGTATCCCAATCCTGCGAATGCAAGGACGAAGATGGCGACGCTGCCGGCGAAAGGCAGCCAGTCCCGCGAAGTTGCGCCGTCGCGCATTCGCCCCGTCGCCCGCCAGACCACGACCCACGCAGCCACGCTTGCAATCGGCAGGAGCATCAGCCCGAGCGTGTTCGGGAAATCGAACCACTTTGCGCGCACCGTGCCGCTCACAAGCGGCGTGGCCAGGCTGACAAGCGCGACCCCCAATGCTACCCACAGGAGGCCCCAGCGCGCCAACCCGAACGCTTTCCGTTGCAGTTCGCCTTCAGTGCGCAGGATCAGCCAGGTTGCACCCAGCAAGACGTACCCACCGCAGAGCGAGGCACCGGTCATGACGGCAAAGGCCCAGTAGCCGAAGCCCGGGTGGAACCCGGTGATGTACCGGCCGAGCATTAACCCTTGCGCGAACGACGCGAGGAACGAGCCGAACCAGAAGAGCCAGTTCCAGAGGTCGCGATGCCAGCCTTCGGCCTTGATGCGAAATTCGAAGGCGACGCCGCGCAGCATGAGGCCGATCAGCATGCCTGCCACCGGCAGGTAGAGCGCGCCAAGGATGACGCCATGCGCAATGGGAAAGGCGGCCAGCAGCACGCCTATGCCGAGCACGAGCCATGTTTCGTTCGCGTCCCAGAACGGGCCGATCGTAGCGACCATGAGGCCTTGCTCCTCCGGGTTACCGGCGGGCATCAGCATGCCGACGCCGAGGTCATAGCCGTCGAGCACTACGTACATCAGGATCGCAAGGCCCATGACGCCGGTAAACACGAGCGGCAGGTCGAGGCTCATTTACCGGATCCTTTTCCCGCCATATTCGTGATCACTACCAGATAGGCGAGCAGCATTGCCGAATACGTAAGCACGTATCCGGTGAGGCTCGCGCCGAGCGAACCCTCGGACGCCTTGCCAAGGGCATCTGCGGTCCGGAGGAGGCCGGTGACGAGCCAGGGCTGCCGGCCGATCTCGGTCACCATCCAGCCGCAGAGCGTCGCGATCCAGCCGGCAAAGGTGGACGCGGCGAACGCCCACAGCAGCCAGCGTGGGGGCGGCGAGGGCCGGCGCAGCAGCCAGGTGCCGGTCCACGAAAGCGTGAGCATCAACAGTCCGATGCCGACCATCGCGCGGAAGGCGAAGAACACCGGGGCGACGGGCGGGATATCCGCGCCGAAGGCATCGAGCCCCTTGATCTCGCCATCGAGGTCGTGGGCGAGGACCAGGCTCGCGAGTTTCGGGATTTCAATGGCGACATCGTTACGGCGCTCTTTTTCGTTCGGTATGGCAAATAGAACTAGCGGCGCGCCTTTCTCCGTTTTCCACAGCGCTTCGATGGCTGCGATTTTCGCTGGCTGGTGCTCGAGCGTATTCAAGCCATGCAGGTCGCCCACGAAGATCTGCAGCGGCGCGAGCACGGCCGCCACAAAAGCGCCGGTGCGCAGGCCCCGCAAGGCGGCCGCATCGTCCTTGGCCCGCAACAGCCGCCAGGCCGACAGGCCGGCAATGACGAAGCACCCCGTCAATCCGGAGGCGAGCAGCATGTGCGTGAGGCGATAGGGGAAGGAGGGATTGAAGATCACCGCCACCCAGCTGGCGGCAATGATCTGCCCGTCCGCGATCACATGACCGGCCGGGGTCTGCATCCACGAGTTGAGCGCGAGGATCCAGAACGCGGACAGCGTGGTCCCGACGGCGACGATTATCGTGGACAGGAGGTGGACCTTCGGCGAGACGCGATCCATGCCGAAGAGCATCACGCCCAGGAAAGTCGCCTCGAGGAAGAACGCGAACAGTATTTCGTACGCAAGCAACGGCCCTGCGATATTGCCGACTCGCGCCATGTAGCCGGGCCAGTTGGTGCCGAACTGGAAGGACATCGTCACGCCGGATACGACACCCATCGCAAAGGACAGCGCGAACACCTTCACCCAGACCCGGTAGATGTCCAGCCAGTGCGCCCCGCCTCCGCGGTAATGGCGGACGCGGAAATACACCAGGAACCACGCAAGCGAAATCGTCAGCGTGGGAAACAGGATGTGGAACGCGATGTTCAGCCCGAACTGGGCGCGCGCGAGCAGCAGGGGGGCGGCGGGATCCATGACAGCATGCCTTCAGCTTTGTCCCATTCTAGTCCGGGCAAGGCCCTCTTGCGTTGTAAGGTTCCTGCGACGCGCGCGACCAAGCAGGGACACTCGAAGGGAGGTTCTTTATGAAATTGGCAGAGAAGGAAGCGGACTGGGTCAGGATTCACCCGTTGGTCGTGCGCATCACCCACTGGGTCAACGTGGTCGCGGTGCTTGTCATGGTGTTCAGCGGCTGGCGGATCTACAACGCCTCGCCCATCTTCGACTTCGTTTTTCCCAAGGCCATCACGCTCGGCGGCTGGCTGGGTGGCGCCATCCAGTGGCATTTTGCAGCGATGTGGCTTTTTGTGCTGAACGGGCTTTTGTATGTCGGGTACGGCATTGTTTCCGGCCACTTCCGCCGCAAACTGCTGCCGATCCGGCCCGGCGAGGTCCTCAGGGACGTCCTCGGCGCGTTGCGCGGCAAGCTCGCGCATGACGACCTGTCTGTCTACAACGCGGCGCAGCGGGCCGCCTACGTTTCTCTCATTCTCGCGCTTGTCGTGCTGGTGCTCTCGGGCCTGGCGATCTGGAAGCCGGTGCAGTTCTACTGGCTCGCCTGGCTGATGGGCGACTTCGACAACGCGCGCGTCGTGCATTTCATTGCGATGGCCGCGACGGTCGCCATAGTCCTCGCCCACGTAGCGATGGTGGTGCTCGTCCCGCGCACTTTCCCGACCATGATCACCGGCAAGACCCGGAGGCCCGCATGAAAAGGAGTTCCACGATGGGCAACAGTTTCCTCGACCATCGGACACCGGCCATCCAGAAGCTCGAGCGCCGCCTGTTCCTCCGGCAAAGCCTTTCGCTCGGCGCGCTGGCCTTGCTCTCCGGGTGCGAGCTGACCGACCAGGAGTCGGTGCAGAAAGTGTTGACCGGCATGTCCGGCTGGAATGATGGGGCGCAGGCCTGGCTTTTCGACCCCAAGCGCCTTGCGCCTGAATTCCCGGAAAGCGCAATCACCACGCCCTTCCCATTCAACGCGTATTACGGCGAGGACGAGGTTCGCAAGATCGACGGCCAAGGCTACAAGCTCGAGCTTGCAGGCCTCGTCCGAGAGAAGAAACCCTGGACTCTGCCCGCGCTATATGCGCTGCCGCAGGTTTCCCAGGTAACGCGCCACATTTGCGTGGAAGGCTGGAGCGCGATCGGCAAATGGGGCGGCGTGCGTTTTTCCGATTTCCTCGCGCGCATCGGCGCGGACACCACGGCGAAGTACGTCGGGTTCAAGTGCGGGGACGATTACCACACGAGTGTTGACATGGCTACTGCGCTGCATCCGCAGACCCAGCTGACTCTGCGATTTGCGGACCAGATCCTGCTGCCGAAGTACGGCTTTCCCATGAAGCTGCGCATGCCGACTAAGCTTGGCTACAAGAACCCCAAGCACATCATGGCAATCACCGTGTCCAACACCAACCCGGGCGGGTACTGGGAAGACCAGGGCTATAACTGGTTTGGCGGTAGCTAGGCGCCCAGTTTCTCTGCCAGCTGCGGGAAAGTATCGACGACCATCGTGTGCGCCGGATTCGGCATGGGGTCCGGCGGACCGCCGACGCCCCACTCGGCTGGGCGCTTCACGAAAGCGGTCTTGTACCCGCAGTCGAGCGCGGCGTTCAGGTCGAAATTGTGGCAGGCGACCATGAGGATCTGCGCCGGTTCCAGTTGCAACAGCTTCGCTGCGCGCTGGTAAGCCTCGGGCCGCGTCTTGTAGATCCCCCACATCTCGCACGAAAGGATCGCGTCCCAGTCGATTCCGTTCCTTTTCGACACGTCGACGACCAGCGAGGTGGTGAGCAAGGTGAATGAAGCGACGGCGTACCGCTTGCGCAGCCGCGCTAGCGCGGGGGCGAAGTCCGGCCACGCATCGAGCGCATGCCAAGTGCGCCAGATCGCGTCACGGTCTTCCGTCGTAAGCGCCTCCAACCTGTTGTCCTCGATGACTTCATCCAGCACGCGCCTGTGCACGTCGTCGAAGTTGAAAGAAGGGTTCACCTGCCCGACGATGCCCTTAAGCGAGCGCCGGCGGTATTCGTTGGTGAGGGCTGCCCAATCCGCGGACAAGCCGCGACGGGCGCCGGCCTCGGCAAACGCACGGCAGATTCCGCTATGCCAGTCGAGCACGGTCCCGCCGGTGTCGAAGGTAAGGGCCTTGATTTCGTCAACGAGCGCCATGGTGTTCCTTAATGGTGGGGCGGGAGGTCGTCTTCGTCCCCGCCCTGGTAGCGGGATGCGGACCGGTGAAGAAAGGCGAGCTGCGCCTTCACCCGCGAACAAGTCGTGCAGATGAGGAGATGCAGTCGCAAAGCGGTCCGCTGGCTGAAATCGAGATCGCGGTCGAGCCCTTCGGAAATCAGCCGGCTTGCGGCCTTACAGTCGAGCTTCATCACCGGCCGCCTGCCCCGATCCAGTTGCGCTCGAGGCACTCCCGCAGGCGCATCCTCGCTCGAAACAGCAGCACCCAGCAGTTGGATGTGGTGATCTTCATCGCTGCGCAGATCTCACTCGTTTCAAGGCCCATCACTTCACGCATGGCGAAGGCCTGCGCAGTCGCCTTGGGCAGGCTCTCCATGCATCGCTCGAGCACCTCGAAGAATCGTTGGCGGGACAGCGTCTCCTCCGGGTTGCCCCAGTCGGCCGGCCTGTCGGCATGGTGGCCGTCCAGCAGGAACAGCGGGTCCATGTCCGCGGTGGAGGACTCGTATTCCTCCAAGCTTTTCTCGCGGCTCGCCTTGCGGATGATGTCGACGATCTTGTGCTTGAGGATGCCGATCAGCCAAGTGCGCACGGACGATCCGCCGGCAAACGATTCGGCGCCACGGAGCGCCGCATACAGCGTTTCCTGCACGGCGTCTTCGGCCTGGGCGTGATTGCGCAACTGGAGCATTGCGTACTTGAGGAGTTGCGGCCGGTGTCCATCGAGGTCCTGGGCGCTTACGGCGCCAGGAGGAGTGCGTGCCATTGCGCTTGACCGGGGTCTTGTTGTGACCCGGGCAATCTAGCAGATCCCGGCTCATGCGATCACGACCAGGTCATGCTCACCCTCCATGCCTGAGACGATGCAGCCAGGCCTGATTTCGTGCGTGCGCCGGCCGTCGTAGCCCTGGGTCATGGCGGCCTTGACTGTATAGGGCGTGGTAAGCGCCATTACCTTTTCGACCTTGGTGTGGTTCTGGAGTTTGGCTGCGCGGTTGACCGGGTCGCCTATCACGGCGTACTCGAGCCGGCCTTCATCGCCAATCGCCCCGCAGGTGACGGTGCCGACGTGAATGCCTATCCCGACGCCCGGGGCTGGGAGCGATTGTCCGCGACGCTCCTCGGCCCATGCGCCCAGGCCGTCCAGCAGATCCTGCGCAGTGCGGACGGCGTCCGCCGCATAAGTTTCACTGTTCCGGGTGGCCCCGAAGGTCACCATGATCCCGTCGCCGAGATAAGTGGTGATGCTGCCGCCGTTTCGCTGGATGATCGGCACCGCGATGCGCTGGTACTCGCCGAGCAGCGCGATCAGGTCTCCTGGCGCAAGAGTGGACGCCAGGTGAGTGAAGCCGCGCATGTCGACGAACATCGCGGCGGCTTCGACCTGCCGGCCCTGCCCGGGCTGCAGGATCTCATCCGATCCCACAATGGTGGCCGCGATTTCCGGAGAGAAGAAGCGCGAAAGCTGGGCCGCGGCGGCCTGCTCGGCAACCGCCCGGTGAAGCAGCGACCGGGCGCGCGCCGCTGCAATCGCAAGAAGGATCGACACCATGAGGATCGAAATGATCTTGTCCACTTCGCCGCCGATGAGGATATGCAGCGAATTCATGTAAGCAACGTAGTCGCGCGTGATGAGGTCGTGGCCGCCTGGTGCCGAAATCGCGATCGCGACGAGGATCAGCCACCCCGCCGCTGCCGAAACGCCGGCAAACAAGACATAGATGGGAAGGAGGCTCAGCGCGCGCAGGGCGATGAAAATGAAGACGTACAGGAGCGTAGGTGCCTTGAGGTAGAAGGCCGCGACCTGGCCGTACTGGATGTGGAAGCTCCAGATCGTGACCATGAGGACCGAAACGTCCACCACCACCGACAACATGAGCATCGGATGACCGAGCTTGTCGCGGTAAGCAAGATAGAGGCGCCATGCGGTGAAGGCCGCGTAAATGGCCAATGCCCAGGGCACCGGGCGGAAAACAGTGTCATCGGCGAACGTCTTGCGGGAGAGGCCGTAGAAAATGGCGAAGACGAGCACGAGTCCGGCCTGGATCCAGCCGGCGAGGATCTCGTTTCGGCGGCGCTGCTCATCCAGTTCGCGCTGCACGTGGCCGGGCAGCGCGGTAAGGTTGCCGCCCGAGAGCCAGTCACCCACGCGGTTCCACAATGGCGGCACCAGTGGGAGCGGCCGGGTCAGTGCGGGGAGGTTCATCGGACGGGCCTTCTGTGAGCGTGCATTATGGTCGGCGGGCGGCGCGATTCCTTACACTCGTGTGCGCTGGCCGCAAAATCTGCTATATCTCGAAGCGCAAAAATAAAGGGACTGATCATGCAATGGTCGCGCCGGTTGTTCATCGCCTTCCTTCTCGCGCTCGGCGCCTGCGCCGGGATTCCGGTTACGGGGAGTGCGCCGCCACCGATCATATTCGTACACGGCAACGGGGACACCGCTGCGTTGTGGAACACGACGATCTGGCGCTTCGAGTCCAATGGCTACGACCGCGGGCTCCTGCACGCGATCGATTTCCGCTACCCGTTGGCGCGCGCCGAGGATCCGAAACCGCAGCCGTTGCGCTCCTCTTCCGCCGAAGCCCTGCGCGAACTCGCCGACAAGGTTGACGAGGTCCGCACGCTGACCGGCAGCGACAAGGTGGTGCTGATCGGCAACTCCCGAGGCGGCAATGCAATCCGCAACTACATCAAGAATGGCGGCGGGGCGGCGAAAGTCTCCCACGCGATCCTCGGGGGCACACCGAATCACGGTGTGTCCGACTGGGAAGAGACGCGCGCGAACGAATTCAACGGCAAGGGGCCGTTCCTCATGCAGCTGAATGCCGGACCCAACGAGGTGGTGGAAGGTGTGCGCTTCATGACCATCCGCAGCGACAACAATGACAAGTACGCCCAGCCCGACGGCGCTTTTCTCGGCAAGCCCGGCCGCGACACGGGCGTGCCGTTCGACGGCCCGGAGTTGAAGGGGGCAGAGAACGTCGTCATTCCCAAGATCGACCATCGTGAAACCGCGTTCGACCCGCTTGCCTTTGCGGAGATGTACCGGTTCATCATGGGCCGTGCGCCCGAGCGCTTGACGATCGCCTCCGAGTCGCGGCCGGTGCTCAACGGAAAAGTAAACGGTGTCGAGGCCGGCGTGCCGACGAACCTTCCGGTCGCCGGGGCGAAAGTCGAGGTCTATGAGGTAGCCGCCACCACCGGGGCTAGAATCGGCCGTGCCGTGCATACGAAGACCACGGGTGCCGATGGCTTGTGGGGTCCTTTTTCGGCGCAGCTCGAAACGCACTATGAATACGTGGTCGAAGTCCCGGGGCACTCGATCACACACATCTACCGTTCACCTTATCCGCGGTCGAGCGCGGTCGAGCACTTTCGCCCGGCTACGCTCGCAAAGGCGGATCAGGGCGCCGGCAGCGTAATCACCATCACCCGGCCCCGCGGCTATTTCGGCCATGGGCGGGACATTTTCACGCTGGATGGCAAGGTGCCCGCGGGCATCAATCCCGGCGTGCCCGGCGCATCGACGGGAAAGGTGCTGTTGCCGCCCGGGCCGATGCGTGCCGTGCCTGCACGCTTCAATGACGAGACGATCACCGTGCAGAACTGGCCGGCCGCGGAGGGCCACGTGGTGTTCGCCGAATTCCACTATTGAATCCAGAAGCCATCCATGCCAAGAGCACTTTGGAACGACAAGGTCATTGCGCAATCCGAGCAGGTCGAAAAAGTCGAGGGAAACGTTTACTTTCCACCTGGTGCGATCCGTAAAGAGCACCTCGGGCCGAGCGATACTCACACCGATTGCCACTGGAAGGGCATCGCCAGCTATTTCGATGTGGTCGTCGACGGCAAGGTCAACAAGGACGCCGCCTGGTATTACCCGGACCCGAAGCCGGAAGCCAGTCACATCAAGGATCACATCGCGTTCTGGCGCGGCGTGAAGATCGAGGAGTAGCAGTCCATGACAGCTCCGCCGCGCATCGAGTTCGGCAAGGCGTCGCCCGAGACCTACGCGGCGATGCTTTCCTTGTCCAAATACACCAATGAATGCGGGCTTGAAGCGAGCCTGCTCGAGCTCGTCAAGACGCGGGCGTCCCAGATCAACGGGTGCGCCTACTGCCTGCAGATGCACACTCGCGATGCCCGCAAGATGGGCGAGACGGAGGAAAGGCTGCACATGCTCCCCGCGTGGCGGGAGACAGCGATCTACACGCCGCGTGAACGCGCGGCTTTGGCATGGACCGAGGCGCTCACGCTGCTCACGGAGGGTCACGCGCCGGACGCGGATTACGAACTCGTGCGCGCGCAGTTCAACGAAGCGGAGATCGCAAAGCTCACGCTGGCGGTGGCGGTGATCAACAGCTGGAACCGCATCGCGGTGGGTCTTCGGTTCGTGCCCAAACCATAGCCGCAAGTGCAAGGGAAGGGATGAAAGGCAAGACGGTCGCGATCCTCGAGTCGCGCTCCGGTGCGCAATTGGCAGAGCTGGTGCGCAGGCGCGGCGGAACGCCCCTGCTCGCGCCGGCTCTCTCCGAAGTGCCCGACATGGACAGCGACTTCATCGCCCGCTTCGTGAGCGAACTCGAAATGCGCCCGGCAGCCGCCGCCATCTTCCAGACCGGAGTTGGCACGCGGGCGTTGTTCGAGGCGACGGATGCGCTTGGACTGAGCGAAAGTCTGCTTTCAATGCTCCAGGAGATGAAGGTCGTCGTACGTGGGCTCAAGCCGACGGTTGCATTGCGCGCCCGCAGCGTGCGAATCGATCTCCATGCGGCCGATCCCTTCACGACGACAGAAGTGCTCTTGGCCCTCGCCCAGGTGCCCATTGAAGGCAAGCGAGTGGTCGTCCAGCGCTATGGGGCCACGAACGAAAGGCTGGAGGCAGGCCTGCACGCGCGCAACGCGGAGGTGGTCGAAGTTCCGACTTACCGGTGGGCGCTGCCCGCGGATACCGCGCCGCTCGTTGCGCTCCTCGATGCGCTCGAAGGCGGGACTGTGGATGCGACTGTGTTCACGAGTGCGTCGCAGGCCGCAAACCTGTTTGCGTTTGCAACCGGGATTGGTCGCAATTTATCCCTTGCCGATTATCTCAATCGCACTCTGGTCGCTTCAGTAGGCCCGGTCTGCACGGAAGCGTTAAATGGGCTGGGCGTGAAGGTGAACGTCGAGCCGAGTCCGCCGAAGATGGGGCCGCTGGTCGCGGCGCTCGACCACGCGCTGTCCGGCTGATCAGCGCTTTCGCGCGGCTTTGCCTTTCGCAAGAAGGCCTGCTTCGTAGTCCGCCCAGCGGTATTGCACGGTCCCGGGCAGGGCCTTGCGCGTCGGCGTGGCGGCCTGCTTGTGCAAAACCCGGTGGCAGGGCACGGCAAATGCAAACCAGCTGTTCGAGCAGGAACTGGCGACCGCCCGGATCGCCTTGGGCGCGCCGATGGCCTCGGCGATCTTCGAGTAATTCGACGTTTCGCAGAACGGGATCCGGCGCACTTCCTCCCAGACCTTTTGCTGGAATTCCGTGCCGCGGATGTCGAGAGGCAGCTCGAATCGACCGACAGGTGCTGCGATGTACTTCACAACCTTCGCCACACGGGTCTTGCATCCTTTCTCGTCGCGAACGAGTTGTGCCTGCGTAAATCGCGCCGTGATGTCCCGAACGAGTTGCGCGGTTGTATTCCGGACCATGATGGTGACGATGCCTTCGTCGCTCGAGGCCACCAGCACCGGGCCGACCGCGGATTGCCCGGTGCCATAGCGGATTTCCTCCGGCGGCCGCGCCCTCAGCGGCCCGTCGCTGAACCTGCGGACGGCAAACTCGGGTTTCCTGGACTTGGCTCTTGGCAACAAGGCCGAGGCTAGTCGGGCTTGATTGCCGACGCTTTCACCACTCGCGTCCACTTCACGAGCTCTTCTCGGACATAAGCCGCGAAGTGCTCGGGAGAATCGGTGATCGGATCGGCGCCCTGGCTCGCGAGACGCTCACGCAGGTCGGGCATTTGCAGTGCCCTTACCGTGGCGCCGTTTAGTGCGGCGATGACGCTGGAAGGCGTGCCAGCCGGGACAAAGAATCCGAACCAGGCGCTGACTTCGTAGCCGGGCACGCCCGACTCGGCCACCGTGGGCACGCCGGGGAGGGCCGGGGACCTTTCCTTTGCGGTGACTGCGAGCGCACGCACGGTGCCGGCCTTCACATGCGGCGCGGTCGTGAGGACGAGGTCGAACATCAGCTGGACCTGTCCGGCGATGAGGTCGTTCAACGCGGGGGCACTGCCCTTGTAAGGAATGTGGACCATGAAAGTTCCGGTCATGCTCTTGAAGAGTTCGCCGGCCAAGTGGTTGGACGTGCCGCTGCCTGCCGAAGAGAAATTGAGGCCGCCGGGCTTTCCCTTCGCCAGGGCGATCAGGTCCTTGACAGAGTTGGCCGGCACCGCAGGATTCACGATCAGCGCAAAAGGAATCGACGCCACGAGCGACACGGGCGCGAAATCCTTCACCGGGTCGTATTTCAGGCCGGGCGTCAGCGCGGGGTTGATTGCATGCGAGCTCACCGTGCCCAGCAGGATCGTGTAACCGTCGGGCGCGGACTTTGCAACGGCTTCCGCGCCGATCGCAGTGCCGGCGCCGGGGCGATTGTCTATGACCACCTGCTGGCCGAGGCTTTCTCCCAGCTTCTGGCCGATCGCGCGTCCAAGGATGTCTGCCGAGCCGCCGGGCGGGTAAGGCACCATCAGGCGCAAGGGCTTGGCGGGCCAGGATTGGGCGACTGCGTTCCCTATGCAGGCGAGCAGCGCCAGCGCGCAGATTCGCGCGAACCGCCTCAAGCGGCGACCTTCTGCTGCCCGTCGACTTCGGGAATCGCCGGGATCGGCACGTTCCACGGCGCCACGTCCGCGCGGATCTTGTCGAGCGCCGCCTTGATGATGCCCATCTCCTCGTCCGGATGCGTCGCACCCAGCCCGTATTCCGCCGCAAGCGCTCGATTGCGCGCCGAGCGCTTCCTTTCATCCTCGGGGAGATTGACCACGGCGTAGACCCCGTTCAGGAGGGAGCCGCGCAGCTTCTTCGACACCTTGGCGCCGAGGAGCGCCTTTTCCTCCGTGGAGAGCTGAGGGAAAAACCGCCGCATCACGATGCGGCCGAACTGGATATGCCGCGCTTCATCCCGCAGGATGAGCTTGCAGGCCTCGCGGATGGATTCGAAGCGCGCATTTTCGTATCGCGCCTGCAACAGCTCGCCGGAGAGTTGCTCGAACAGCGTGTTGACCGCGAGCCCGCCGAAGAACGACATGGCCTTCTCATCCTTCTCGTCGTGGAATTTCGGGATGATGGTCTGGAAGTAATCGGCCCGCGGCGTCGGCTCATAGTCGCCGGCCGATCCGCCGATGGCCTTTGCCACGCGGAAAGACGCCTCGTGATGGCGCAGCTCCTCGGCAATGAAATTGACGATGTGCTGCTTAATCTCGAAAGGCTGGTGCGAGGACACCGCTTCGCGATAGCGCTCCGCGCCGTAAGGCGTCGCACCGTGCTCCATCCACGCCCGCAGGCTCCACCACTCTGCACCGGCCCGGCGCACTTCATCCGGCAGGTTCGCCTTTGCGAGGTCCGAATAGTCGATTTTCGACGGATCCCATGCCAGGTCGCGCGCCTGCTGGCAAAGCTGCCAGACTTCGGGCAGCTGCACGTCCGCGACTATCGGATAGGGATTGGGATTCTGGACGATTTCTTCGAGCATCGAGGGCTGCATGTCCCGCTCCTTGCAAGGTCAGGCGTCGATTCTATCCGCGCCCGAGCGCCCCGGCGGGAGGCTTTCGCAAACGGCGCATGAGTGCGCAGAGGGCGACGAGCGTCGCGCAAAGCGCGAGTGCCAATGCGTTCTCGAACAGCGAGGGCGAGAAGACAAGGATGAAACCCTTGCCCTTCACGAGTGCCGAAAAGCTCGCTACGCAAAACGGGATCAGGAAAAGCCGCATGACATGCCAGCGGTCCGGCCGCCGCCCGGGCGTAGGAAAGGCGAAAAAGAGGGCCACGCCCATGATTGCGCTGATGCCGAGGGCCGTCATCCACAGGCTCGGCGAAGGATCGAAATGCGCACTCGCCATGACGAGGTACCAGATCAGGTAGCACCACAGGACCTGGCGGCCCGCCGAAAGATTTGCGAGGTAAGAGAGCATCGATCGAAGATATCATCCCGCCTGTGAATCAAGGACTCCTTTAGGTGATCCTCGCCAAGGAAGAGCTTTTCGCGAAGCTGGCCGAAAGCGCGCCGGGCTTGACGACGGTCGTCACGCCGAACTTGCGTCTCGCGCAGGAATTGGCTCGTGAGTTCGACTCAGCCCAGCTTGCGCGCGGGCTCACTGTTTGGAATGCGCCGGACATCCTGCCATTTGGGGCTTTTCTCGTGCGCGCGTACGAAGACGAGTTCTATACGGGGACCGCACGAATGCCGATGCTGCTGTCGCCCCTGCAGGAGCAGTCGCTCTGGCAGCAGGCAGTCGAGGCAAGCGAGTGGAGCGCCGGCCTGCTCTCACCAGCGCAGACCGCCGCCGCTGCACGCGATGCCTGGAACAAGGCGCACGAATGGCGTATCGAAGGCGCGTTGCAGTCGTGGCCCGGCAGTGAGGACACGCAGGCCTTTTCCCAGTGGTCACGCGTGTATTCGAAGCGGACGGTCGAAGGAGGGTGGATTGATTCGGCGCGTCTAGCGGGAACCGTCGCCGACTGGTTAAAGGACGGCGCATCGAAGCGCCCGTCCACGCTGGTTACCTACGCGTTCGACATCATGCCGCCCCAGCTGCGGGATTTCATGGCGGCCTGCCGATCTGCTGGTGTGGACGTCGTGACCTGCGGGCCGACTGGGGTTGCTTCAACGCCTTCTCGCATCGCATGCAAATCGCCCGCGGACGAGCTGGAGTGCGCCGCCAACTGGGCGCGTGCGCGCCTCGAAGCCGGCGCCGGTCGCATAGGTGTCGTGGTGGCCGATCTTGCGCTGCGGCGCAATGAGGTGCAGCGTGTGTTCTCGCGAGTGATGCAGCCGGGATACAACCTGCCCGGATCGCACAAGCAGGCCTTACCTTTCAACATCTCGCTTGGTGCGCCGCTAGCGGACCACCCGCTGGTCGACGCGGCGCTTGCCGTGCTGGAACTTGCCGGGGCAACGGCCGCCAATGAGATGGATTTCGCGCGCTTAAGCCGCATGGTTCGCTCGCCCTTTATTAAGGGGGCGGAAGCGGAGATGGCAACGCGCGCTCGCCTGGACAGCGCCTTGCGAGAGAGCGCCCACGCGCGCCTGACGTTGCCCCGGTTGCTAGCCTCAATCTCGATGTCGCGCGTCTCGTGCCCGCTCTTGGCGCACCAACTCGGCGCCGTGTTCGAATACGCAAAGCACAACACTCCCGGACTCAAGGCGCCGCACGAGTGGGTGCGCCATTTCTCCGCGCTACTTTCCGCCGCAGGGTTTGCAGCCGGGCGCACGCTCGATTCGGAGGAGTTCCAGACTCGCGCCAAGTCCCACGACCTGCTGGCGCAATTCGCGGCCCTCGATGGAGTCGTTCCCAAGATGGGCTTCGGCACGGCACTCGCGCACTTCCGCCGCTTGTGTGCGGATACGCTTTTTCAGCCTGCACGGTTCGGCAAGGGAAGCGAGACGCCCATCCAGGTCCTCGGCGTCCTGGAGTCCGCCGGGCTCGAGTTCGATCACTTGTGGGTCAGCGGCCTGACCGACGAGGCGTGGCCGCTTGCCCAACGGCCCAACCCTTTTATCCCGGCGGCGCTGCAGCGCAAAGCCGGCATACCCGAAGCCTCTGCTGAGACCGCCCTCGAACTGGACCGGCGCATCACCGCACATTGGTTTGCAGCGGCACGGGAAGTCGTCGTTTCGCATCCGCAGCGGGAAAACGACCGAGACCTGGCGCCCAGCCCGCTCATCGCCTCGATTAATGCCACTGGTTGGGATGCGCTCGGCGTAACCCGGGTCGAGAGCTATCGGGACCGCCTGCACGCAGAGCGCTCGCTCGAGACTATCGCCGATGGTTGGGCGCCTGCCCTCGTAACGAAGACGCCAAGAGGAGGTACGAGGATTCTCGTCGACCAGGCTGCCTGCCCCTTCCGCGCCTTTGCGAAGCATCGCCTTTCGGCAAGGCCGCTCGAAACTCCGGCGCCCGGGCTGGACGCTGCCGCTCGCGGGCAGCTGTTGCACAGCTTGTTCGCCGGAGTGTGGGGCGCACTGCGCTCGCAGGCTGGCTTGGAACAGGCGCTCTCTGAAGGCACACTCGACTCAGTCATTGAGACCGCTGCACGCGCTGCCGTTGCGCGCGTAAGGGAGGACCGTCCGGGCCGGGTCGAGCAGCGTTTTGCCGAGCTCGAATGCGAGCGGCTCGCCAGGCTTGCGCGGGAGTGGCTCGAGCTCGAGCGCGGCCGCACGCCGTTCGAAGTGGTCGCGCGCGAAGAAAAGCGCCAGCTAGAGATCGGGGGATTGTCGCTTTCGGGGCGGATCGATCGCATGGATCGCCTCGAGCAAGGTGGCTATGCGCTTATTGACTACAAAACAGGGCGCGCATCGCCCAATGAGTGGCTCGATGCGCGACCGGACGACCCACAGCTTCCGCTCTACGCAATCAGCGCAAGCGAAGATATTTCCGCGGTCGTGTTCGCCAAGGTGCGGCCGCGTGAAATGCGCTTCATGGGCTTGTCCCGCGACGCGAATGCGCTACCGAAAGTGAAACCGGCTCAAGCGTGGGACGGGTTGCTCCGGCATTGGGAAGATGCGCTCGCGGAGCTCGGGGAGGAGTTTGCCTCAGGCGACGCGCGTGTCGATCCGAAGCGGCCGCTCAAGACCTGTGAGCACTGCGGTCTTCAGCCGCTGTGCCGCGTATATGAGCGGTATGGCGTGCTCGAAGAAGGTGCCGACGAAAGCGGGGACGCCGAATGAGCACTGTTCCTGTCGCCGATGCTGC
>JANXRZ010000210.1 GCA_025352885.1 Pseudomonadota bacterium
CCAGCGCGCCGCCCAGCAGCCCCAGGCCGATGAGGCCGATGGGTCCGGTGTGCGTTGCGACTTTGGGAGGCGTCATTGTGCGGGGCGGGGAAGCGAGGCAGTTTATCCGACCATCCGAACGCGGGGCAAGGCGCTGTATGATCCTGCGCGCCCGATGCACAGCGCAGCGGATCAAGGGACGAACAACGATGCAGGCACAGTCAATCCTTCTCGGCACCGCGACGCCCGGCGGGGGCTTTCCGCTCTATGGCCAGGCGTTCGCGAATGCAGTCAATGCGGCGGATGCGTCGCTTGTCGTCGAGCCGCGCAACACCAAAGGCAGTACGGAAAACGTGCCGTTGCTGAAGGCGGGCACCGTCGACATTGCATTGGTGCAGGGGGAGGTCGCCAATCCGGCGCTCGCCGATCCCGCGAGCGGACTGCGCATCATCGCGGCGATGTATTCCTCGCCCGGCATGTTCGTGGTTCGCGGCGACAGTCCTCACCGGTCGATCGCGAACCTCAAGGCAAGCGCGGTTGCGTTCGGCGCCAAAGGCTCGGGCCTCACCATCCTCGGCCGCACGGTGATCGATGGGTTGGGCCTTGATGCGGACAAGGACTTCAAGGCGGTCTACCTCGACAAGGCGGGCGATGGACCGCTGATGGTCGCCGATGGCCGCGTGGCCGCGCTCTGGGGCGCGGGCATCGGCTGGCCCGGCTTTACCGCCGTTGCTTCAGCCGGCGGGCGTTTCATCGTGCCGGATGCCGGCGAAATTTCCCGCATCCTCGCCAAGCACCCGTTCCTCAAGCGGCTCACCGTCGCGGCAGGCAGTTACCCTGGTCTGGAGAACCCGTTGGAGTCAGTGGGCTCGTGGAGCTATGTGCTTGCGCGGCCCGGCTTCGAGTCGGAGCTTGCTTATCGCCTTGCGCGCGCGCTGCATGGCGCCGAGCACGCGCTCGCAGAAAGCCTCGAGCAGGCGCGCGAAACGACCGCGGCCAACACGCTCGCCGCCGCGCCGCGCACCGACCTCATTCATCCAGGCGTGCTGCGCTACCTGCGCGACATCGGCCTGGCCGGCGCCTGACTCAGCCTGCGCCGGTTTTCGGAATGAACTTCAGCGCCACGCCATTGTTGCAGTAGCGCTTGCCGGTCGGCGCCGGCCCGTCGTCGAACACGTGGCCGTGATGACCGCCGCAGCGCGCGCAGTGGTATTCGGTGCGCGGCAGGATCATTTTGAAATCGCGGCTCGTGGCGAATGCCCCCGGGATGGTAGTGAAGAAGCTCGGCCAGCCGGTGCCGCTCTCGAACTTCATGGCCGACGTAAATACGGGCAGCCCGCATCCGGCGCACACGAATACGCCGGGCCTTTTTTCGTCGTTCAGCGGGCTCGTGCCCGCCCGCTCGGTGCCCTCTTCGCGAAGCACCGAATACTGCGCGGGCGACAGGCGCTTCTTCCATTCGTCTTTCGGCAACTCGAGCTTCGAGGTTGGTGACGGGACGCTGGTGCCCTCGGCGAGCAGCGTCTTCCAGGTGCTTTGCAGGTCTTCCACTGCTGCGGCTCCTTTCCTCGGGGGAGGTTGTAAATGCGGTTGTGCATGCGGGTGCCCTGCCAAGCCGAGCAGGGGTATGGCGGCAAGCGCCTTGATCAGTGTGCGGCGATCCATCGGTGCCTCTCCTCGAAACGGGCTGTGCGGGGGTTAGTCGATGCCGATGCGCTAAACTTACACCGTGAATGCTGCTGAAAAACAGGCCGGGTCCGGCAACCTGGTCGAAATCGACAACCTGCATTTCGCATACGGGAACAACGTCATCTTCCGCGGGCTTTCGCTCAGCGTGCCGCGCGGCAAGCTCGTCGCGATCCTGGGCTCGAGCGGGAGCGGCAAGTCTACGCTCCTCAAGCTGATCGGCGGCCAGATCCGGCCTTCTTCCGGGGAGGTCCGCGTCGATGGTCAGGTGGTGCACGCGCTTGGGACGGACGCCCTCTACGCGCTTCGCCGCAGGATGGGCATGATGTTCCAGACGAGCGGGCTCTTCAGCGACCTCGACGTGTACGAGAACATCGCATTTCCGCTGCGGGAGCACACCGACCTGCCCGAGGACCTGATCCGCCGCCTCGTGCTCATGAAGCTCGATGCAGTCGGCCTGCGGGGCGCAAGCCGGCTCATGCCCGGCGACCTTTCGGGCGGCATGTCCCGGCGCGTCGCGCTGGCCCGCGCCATCTCGATGGAGCCGATGCTCTCGATGTATGACGAGCCGTTCGCAGGCCTCGACCCGATTTCCCTCAACGTGATCGCCCAGCTCATTCGCCGTTTGAACGATGCGCTCGGGACGACTTCGATCGTCGTGACCTACGACGTCAGCGAGACGCTGAGGCTGGTGGATTACATCTACGTAATTGCCGATGGCGTGCTCGCGGGCGCGGGGACGCCTGAGGAGTTGAAAGCCTCGGAGGATCCCTTCCTCGTGCAGTTCCTCAACGCCCTGCCCGATGGCCCGGTCAAATTCGACCTGCCGGCCCCTCCCATGGCCGAAGACTTGGGACTGGTTACGCCGGCGTGAATACCAATCTCGAGACGCCCCGCCTGTCGGACATCGATTCGGTCAATCCTGATGGGGCGGCCAAGGCCACGCGGATAGTGTTCAACACCGCCGATGGCACCGGCCACGTTACCTGCGCGTTCGGGAACGAGGTGCTGCCTCAGTTGTTCCAGGCGCTGCTTGAAACCCGCCATCCGGGAGTGCTGCGCCTCCTTGAAACTGCGAAGGCAAACAAGCCGCCGCAGTAGCGTCTCCTCTTGTAGGCCGAACACCTACAACCCGGGCGACTTATTCCTACAGTCTTGCTCGCCGAATGTGCCTAAATTCCCGTACTTGCAGGGCCTGAGGTCGAAAAATGGGTACCGGGACCACATGGCTGGATTTCGCGATGCTGGCAGTGGCGCTGGTTACGGCCATGTTGGCTGCCGCGTTGGAACTTCTCTAGGCAGTCTTCATTGCTCGGGTGAGCGCGTGGGGGCCATGGCTGGCGTCTGCGGCTCGGGCGCGGCCGCGAGGGACGCTTGAAGCATCGCAAGTGCGCTTGCCGGGTCGTCTACAAACCGAAAAAGGCCAAGATCGCGCTCGCTGATCATGCCATGCCTGGCAAGCGCGTCGAAATTAATGACCTCTTTCCAGTAGGCGGAGCCATACAGGAAGATGGGGATGGGCCTTGCGAATTTGCCGGTTTGCGAAAGGGTGAGGATCTCTGTGAGTTCGTCGAGGGTCCCGAATCCCCCCGGAAACACGACCAGTGCCCGGGCGAGATAAGCGAACCACAGCTTGCGCATGAAAAAATAATGAAATTCGAAGCACAGGTTCGGCGAAATCCAGGCATTAGGCTTCTGCTCATAAGGCAGGCCGATGTTCAGTCCTATGGTGCAGCCGCCTGCTTCCGAGGCGCCGCGGTTGGCCGCTTCCATGATGCCGGGTCCCCCACCGGAGCACACCGCATAGCGGCAGGCGGTCTCATCAAGGGATTTTGCCCAGTGCGTAACTATGCGGGCAAGTTCGCGCGCCTCTTCGTAATACCGGCCGAGCGGCCCGTCCTGCGTGATGCGCGCGGATCCGAAAAAAACGATCGTGTCCTTGATGCGCTCGCGTCGGAAAGCTTCCAGCGGCGAAAGGTATTCCGCGAGGATGCGCAAAGGCCTCGCCGCCTCGCTGTCGAGGAAATGCAGGTTCTTGTAGGCGAGCGGATGGTCGGTCTTCGGAGCGGTCATGGCGGTCGAATCCCCGTCGGGAAAGTGGGCGTGCGTTGCGATGCGAGTGTAGCAATCCCGTTCGCGCGCGAGGGCTCGTCCATGGTGCGCCAGCGCACCGAAAGACGAAGCCGATTTCAGCACACTGATCCGCGTCCGCCGGCCTCGCTAGGCAGGTCATACGTTCTTAACTCCAACATCGACGCGGGTCGTCCAGGGAGACCGGAAAGCGCATGAATAAAACGCCAATCGACGTATGCGGGACCGGCATTTCGGGCCTCGACAGCGTGCTGGGCGGCGGGTTGCCCCGCAACCGCCTTTATCTCGTGGACGGGAACCCCGGCGTAGGCAAGACGACGCTCGCGCTCCAGTTCCTGCTCGAAGGCGTCAGGGCGGGCGAGCGATGCCTGTACGTCACGCTTTCGGAGAGTAAGCCCGAACTCGAGTCGGTCGCGCTTTCCCATGAATGGGACCTCTCCGGCATCGACGTGATCGAGTTATCCTCGATCGAGCGCTCGCTCGCAGGCAAGTCGCGCAACACGATGTTCCAGTCCGCCGAGGTGGAATTGACGGCGCTCAGCACCCTGCTCATGGAGGAGATCGAATCGATCAAGCCCGCGCGCGTGGTGCTCGATTCGTTGTCCGAGATGCGCCTGCTCGCGCAGAACCCGCTTCGCTACCGCCGCCAGATCCTTACCTTCAAGCAGCGCATGGCCGAACGCGAGTGCACCGTCCTGCTGCTGGACGATCGCAGCGCGGTGGGCGCCGACGTCCAGGTGCAAAGTATCGTGCATGGCGTCGTCTCGCTCTCCATGGCGCCCATCAAGTACGGCATCTTCCGGCGCTGCCTCATGATCACGAAGCTGCGGGCGGTGCGCTTTCGCGAAGGCAATCACGACTACGCGATCCGCAAGGGCGGCCTGCAGGTCTATCCGCGGTTGGTGGCCGCCGAGCACCGCGCGAAGTTCGAAAAGGCGCTCGCCTCGAGCGCGGAGCCCGAGCTCGATGCATTGCTCGGCGGCGGGCTGCATTCGGGCACGAGCAACCTCTTCATGGGCGCGGCCGGCAGCGGGAAGTCGACGCTTGCCAGCATGTTCGTGCATGCGGCCGCAAGACGCGGCGAGCGCGTCAGCTATTACGCGTTCGACGAATCCCTGCACCTCCTGACCGATCGCGCGCGCGAGCTCGGCATGGACTTGGCGCCGCATGTGAAATCGGGGCTTCTTAATCTGCACCAGGTCGACCCGGCCGAGATCGCCCCGGGCGAACTCGCCCACCAGATCCTCGAGGACGTATCCAAGCAGAAGACCAAGCTGGTCGTGCTCGACAGCCTGAACGGCTACATCAACGCAATGCCGAACGAGGATTTCCTCAACCTTCACCTGCACGAGTTGCTCAGCTACCTCAATCAGCAGGGGGTGGTGACGATCATGGTGCTCGCGCAGCACGGCCTGGTTGGGCCGATGGGCGCACCCGTCGACGTGAGCTATCTCGCCGATACGGTCGTCCTCACGCGCTACTTCGAAGCGAGGGGCGAGCTCAAGAAAGCGATCTCCGTAATGAAGAAGCGCAGCGGCGCGCACGAAATGTCGATCCGCGAGCTGAAGATGGCCGATGGCCGCGTGCGCATCGGACCGGCGCTGTCGGAGTTCGAAGGCGTCCTGACGGGGGTGCCCCGGATGCTCGGCGGCACCGCCCCCACTGCCCGCGAATAGAGATGCACTCAAGCTATACGGAAGCGCTGGTCGTCACCCCGAATTCGGTTGACGCCGATCTCGCGCGCTCTTTCCTGCAGGACGGGGGCATTCCTTCGCGCGCCTGCAGCACCCTTGCCGAGTTGCCCACGAGGCTCATGCACGGCGCCGGCTGCGTCGTGATCGTCGAGGAAGCACTCATCGACGAGGAGATGCCGGCCCTGCGCGAAGCGCTCGACTCGCAGCCGCCCTGGTCGGACATCCCGGTCATCCTCGTCGCCAACGAAGACGCAGAGTTGCGGGCGATGGTGGAGCGCGCCTTCCCCAATTCCGGCAACATCACCCTGCTATCGCGTCCGCTGCACCCGCTGACGCTGCTTTCGGCGGTCGAGGTGGGCTTGCGCGCCCGTCACCGGCAGGTCCAGGTGCGCGACCTGATTGCGCAGCGCGAAGAAGCGCTTCGCCAGCGCGACGAGTTCGTGGCCATGCTCGCGCACGAGTTGCGCAATCCGCTGGCCCCGATGCGCAACGCCGTCTACCTGCAGAAGAGCCTGCCGATCGATGACCCGACGTTCGAGCGGACGAGGGACATCTTCGATCGCCAGACGACCCACCTCGCGAGGCTGGTGGACGATCTGCTCGACGTCGCGCGGCTCGAGCGCGGGAAGGTGCAGCTGCAGTTGAAGCGCATCGACCTCAACCAGGCGGTGGCCGCAGCGGTCGAAGCGTCCCAACCGACCAGCCTCGCTGCCGGTCACTCCGTAGAGGTGGAGCTCTCGGGCGATCCCCTGCCTTTGCAGGCGGATGGCGTACGCATCGAGCAGATCATGTCGAACCTCCTCAATAACGCGTGCAAGTTCACCCCTACGGGCGGCCGCATCAGCGTGCGCACGCGCAATGACGGATCGAGCGCCGAGGTGAGCGTTCAGGACAGCGGCGTGGGGATCGATCCGGAGGTGATCGACGACATGTTCAACCCGTTCACGCAGGGCGACCAGACGCTGGCGCGCTCAACTGGCGGGCTCGGGATAGGGCTGACCATCGCCCGGCGGGTGGCAAACCTCCATGGCGGGACACTCACGGCTCACAGCGCGGGCCGGGGGAAGGGCACCACTTTCTGCGCCCGCTTCCCGCTGGCGCTCGAGGAGAAGGCCGCCGTCCCGCGGCCGTCGTCGGAGACCGGGGCGTCGACCCCGAAGCGTGTCCTCGTGGTCGACGACAACGCGGACATCCGCGATTCGCTCGGCATGCTGCTCGGCATGTGGGGCCACCAGGTATCCGTTGCCGAGTCGGGGGAGAAGGCACTGGAACTCGCCAAGCTCGACCACCCGGACGTGGCGCTGGTCGACATCGGCCTGCCCGGCATGAATGGCTATGACGTCGCACAGGAAATCCGCCGCGTGTCCTCGGGCTGGGACTCGTCGATCAAGCTCGTCGCGATTACCGGCTACGGGCAGCCGGCCGACCGTGAGCGCGCGCTGGCCTCGGGTTTCGATCGCCACATGCTCAAACCGGTCGACCCCGCACAGCTGGAAAAAGTTTTCGCCGACTGACCCGGCCGCAGCTACTGCTGCCGCAAGACCGCCAAGGGTTTGCGCGTGCCCAGGCTTTCGATGGTATCGACCAACTCCGTGTACTCGACCGGCTTTACCAGGTAAGCGTCGAACCCCACCTCCGCTGCGGCGGCCTTGTCGCTCTGCTGCCCATACCCGGTCATGGCGACGAGGCGGGTCGAGGCCAGGCCCGGAATCTCACGCATGCGCCTTGCGACCTCGTAGCCGCTCATGCCGGGCAGGCCGATGTCGAGCAGGATCACATCGGGCGCCTCTTCCAGGGCAAGCTCCAGTGCTTGCGGTCCGTCATGCGCCGTTCGCAGCTTGTGCCCCGAAACGCTGAGCAGGAGCGAGAGGCTCTCCGCCGCATCCACTACCAGGATGCTGCGCGGGTCGAGCGATTGCGAAGTCACCTTGACCGCCTGCACCGGCGCGATCGCGTTCTCCGGCATCGGTAGCGACACGACGAACTCGCTTCCCTGGCCGGGGCCCGCACTGGTCGCGGTAACCGTGCCGCCATGCATTGCCGCGATGCGCTTCACCAGAGTGAGACCGATGCCCAGGCCCCCTTCGGCCCGGTCGAGCGCGCGGTCGCCCTGAACGAACATGTCGAACGCATTCTCGATCAGGTCCCGGGTCATGCCGATGCCGTTGTCGGTGACGCGGATGTAGAGGCGGCCCCCGGCGCGCTCGAGCCGCACTGCGATCTTGCCGCCCGGCGGCGTGTACTTGCCTGCATTGGTCAGCAGGTTGACGAGCAACTGCGAGAGGCGGATGGGGTCCCCGGTAAACGGCACTTCTTCGCCGGGTGCATGCATCTCGAGGAAGTGACCGCCTGATTCGAGCGTCGGGCGCATCGATTCGACGGTCGAGGCCACCACCGCCTTGAGGTCCAGGCGCACCCGCTCGAGCAGGATCTTGCCGCTCGTGATGCGGCTCACATCGAGCAAGTCATCCACCAGGTGGGCGAGATGGTCGACCTGCCGCCCGATCATCTGGCGGCACCAGATGATCTGCGGCGAGCCCTCCTCCCTTTCGAGCACGGCGACCGCGTTGCGGATCGGCGCGAGCGGGTTGCGCAGCTCGTGGGCGAGCATGGCGATGAATTCGTTGATGCGCTTTCCTTCAGTCTCGAGTTCCATCACCCGGCGGTTCTCCGACAGGTCGCGCGCCACCATCGCGAAGCCGCGCATGGTGCCGTCGTCCGCGCGCAGCGCCGTGATGACCGAGTAGGCCCAGAAGCGCGAGCCGCTGCGCTTCATGCGCCAGCCGGTTTCCTCCGCGAAACCGATGCCGCGCGCCATGTCGAGGTGCTGCTGCGGCCTGCCGCCGAGGATCTCGTTGCGCGGATAGAAGAGCGCGAAATTCTGGCCGATGACCTCGTCGTTCTTGAATCCCGCGACCCGCTCCGCCCCTGCGTTCCAGCTGACGATAGTTCCTGCCGGGTCGAGCAGGAAGATCGCATGGTCCTTCACGCCCTCGATGAGCAGGCGGAACGTTTCCTCGCTCTGGCGCAGTGCCTATTCCTGGTTGCGCCGCTCGGTGAGGTCCCGCGTGATCTTCGAGAAACCGATCAGCTCGCCGCTTGCCGAGCGCAGCGCCGTGATGATCACGTTCGCCCAGAAGCGAGAGCCGTCCTTGCGCAGGCGCCAGCCTTCGTCCTCGAAACGGCCAAGCTCTTTCGCCCGCTCGAGCTCGACGTCCGGCCAGCCCTTGGCGATCGCTTCGGGAGGGTAGAAGCGCGAGAAGTGGTGGCCGATTATTTCGGATCCGGCATAGCCCTTGATGCGCTGGGCGCCGGCGTTCCACGACGAAACGATACCCGCCGGGTTGAGCATGAATATTGCGTAGTCGGTGACCCCCTCGACGAGCGCACGGAACAATTCCGCATCGCCGACTTTAGAGTCCCGCGGCTGCAGGGCTGGAGACGAGTGGACTGGCATTATCGCGGCGATGTTAGAGCAACATGCCGCTGCTGGATGTAGGGCTTGCACCTACACCGGAACTGCCCCTAGTTACCTCCCCAGCGTGCCCCCAGCGGCGCCCTTTTTCTTCTTTTTGCCAATTTTGGGACGCTGGTACTGCGTAAGCATGGCCACGTCGCGCTCGAATGGGTCACGGCGCACAAGGAGGCGGATCTGCGGCTTTGTCACTATCGGAAAATGCCGGATTTCATCGAGTTTTTCCGCGATGCGCCATGCGCCTTCCTCGCCGGTGAGCCAGTCGACCGGGTCCGCGCGACGCAGGTCGTACGGCACTGAGTATTCGCGCAGCGACTTGTAATCGCGCCGGTTCGAGTACTCGTGCATGTAAGAGAGGGCCAGTTCCCGCAGGGTGCGGTAAATCGGGTCCCGCCAGCGCAGGTCAGGCCCGTTGGTCTTCGAGATGCAGCCCCAGTGCCCGTTGCGGCGGAAAAGGGCGACAACGTGATCGGAATCGTTGACCGCGCGCAGATCGAACAGCAGCGGCGGCTCACCGTGCACCCAGAGGGCTGCCGCGGCAACCAGCGCGCCCTCGATGCAGTGCGCGCGGTTGTCACGCAGGACCATGCGCACGGTTGCGCAGGAGTCCCCGTCGAGCTCGAAGTTCTGCGGCATCTTGAGCAGGTAGGACTGGATCTTCTCCGGGCTCGACAGGCGCCGGAGCACCGCGAATTCGGCGCGCGTGAGGCCCAGGTCGTTGAACGTCGCCCGGCGCTTGGTCCTCAACGAAGCTGCGGCCGGCATCTCAGTCGACTTTCACGTTCGCGCGGCGGATGACCTGCGCCCACTTCGGGGTCTCCCTGCGCACGAGCGCCGCAAAGTCCTGCGAGGAGCCGCCATCGATTTCCGTGTCGAGCGCCTTGTAGCGCTCGATGAGCACCGGCGAGGACAGCGCCTTGGGGATCTCGGCCGAGAGGCGCGAGAGCACTTCCTTCGGCATGCCGGCCGGACCGATCACCCCGCCCCAGGCCACCGTTTCATAACCAGGCACGCCGGCCTCCGCAACGGTCGGCAGGTCCGGGAATACCGGCGAGCGCCGCGGCCCTGAAACGGCGATGCCCCTCACGCGCCCGGACTTCGCGTGCGGGCCGATCGAGGAGATGTTGTCGAACATCATCTGCGCGTTGCCTGCGATGAGGTCGTTGATGCCCTGCGGGCTGCCGCGGTACGGCACGTGCAGGATGAAAGTGCCGGTCATCGATTTGAAGAGTTCGCCACCCAAGTGCCCGGTCGTGCCGTTGCCGCCAGAGGCCATCGCAAGCTTGCCGGGATTGGCTTTGGCATAGGCGATGAGCTGCGGGACCGTGCGGACCGGCAGGTCGTTGTTGACCGCGAGCAGGTTGAACACGCGAATCGTGTTCGAAACGAGCGTGAGGTCCTTCTCGACGTCGTAGGGCACCTTGTCGAGAAGCGTCTGGACGACCGACAGCGACACGATGTTGCCGTAGCCCAGCGTGTAGCCGTCGGGTGCAGCGCGCGCGATCTCGGCCGTGCCGATCGTGAAGGAGGCGCCGGGTTTGTTGTCCACGACGATGGCGACGCCCATCTGGCGGGACAACTCGGCGGTCATCAGGCGCATGAGGACGTCCGGCGAGCCGCCGGCGGCCGAAGGCACGATGAAGCGGATCGGCTTCTCGGGCCAGGCGGCGAGCGCCGTGGGAGCGAGAAGCGCCGAGGCGAGCAGCGCACCCGCGAGCGCGCCGGAACTCGTCCGGGTGCCCATGCGGCGCTTCAAAGCGCTTTAGCCAGCGGCAGGCTTGCGATCTCGGCCAGGGCTTCCTGGAGGCTGCGCACCTCGCCCCAGCCGACTCGGATCATCTCGATCGCCGGGTCATGAAGGTGCGGAAGCGTCGTGCCGGTAGCGTCCTCGACCACGATCGGTTTGTAGTCGCGGAAATTGGCGTCCTTGGAGGTGGCGGCAACGCACTGGTTGGTGAGCACGCCGCAAAAGAGGACGGTGTCCGCCTTCAGGCCGCGCAGGATGCCGTCCAGGTTCGTGTTGAAAAAGGCGCTGAGCCGCGTCTTGTCAATGATCCAGTCGCCCGGCGCGATGCCGAGCCCGTCGAGAATCGCCGCCCCCCACGTCCCCTGCCGAAGGCCGCCGTCCTTGAGGAAAGGCCGCAGCTGGAAGAAGACCCCGCCGTCAGTGCCGTCGCGAAAGCCGTGGCGCGTCCAGATGACCGGGATTCCTTTGGCCCGGGCCGCGGCCACCAGCCGGCGCGTCGGCTCGATGGTTCGCTGCATGTGCGAGACATCGACGCCGGATTTGGCATACCAGCCGTCCGCGTGGAGGAAGTCGTTCTGCGGGTCGATGACCACGAGCGCCGTGCTGGAAGGCACGAGCTTCCACCGGGCGAGCGAGAAGGGGTCGACGCGGTCGGCTGGAAGGGGTGCGAGGGTGGTGGCGCCTGCTGCAGTCATGGCTTCTCCGGTAGCGGACTCAAGGCCGCTGCGAGAACGTCCGTTCGAAGACGCCCTCGGCAATGCGGTTCTTGAGGATTTCGATCGAGCCGCCGGCAATCATCCAGCCCCGGCAGCGGCGCAAACAGTATTCCACAAGGTCTTCCTGGCTGTATCCGGCGCCCCCCATGACCTGCAAAGCCTCGCTGGCGACGTCGAACCCGGCCTGGTTGCAAAAGGCCTTGGCGATGGCGGTTTCGTCCGCAGACGGCAACCCCCGGTCGGCGTTGGCCGCCGCGCGGTAAAGAAGCAGCTGCCCGGCATCGAGCTTCATTTTCATATCGGCAAACTTCCATTGCAGGCCCTGGAATTCGCACAGGAGCCGCCCGAACTGCTTTCTTTGCATCGCCCACTGGCGCGCCGCCTCGAACGCGTAGCGGCCGAGCGCGAGCGAGCGCGCCGTGTTGCCGATGCGCTCCACGTTGAACCCGGCGATCTGCTTCTTGAAGCCGCCTTCCTTCAGCACGACCATTTCAGGGGGCACATGGACATTGTCGAAATAAAGCTGCGTCCATTCCTCGCCCGACATGAACGCGGAAGGCGGGCCGCGCCTCAAGCCTTCGGCCTTCGTGTCGATGAGGACGGAGCCGATGCCGCCGACGCCGAGTCCGAACCGCACGTAGGCGAGGATGACGTCCGCATAGCCCGAATGCGTCACGAAAACCTTGCTGCCGTTGATGCGCCAGCCGTCGCCGTCGGCCTTCGCAGTCGTCGTGAGGTCCGTCACAGCGCTGCCTGCATCGGGCTCGGTCATGCCGACCGAGATCACCGCCTTGCCCGCAAGGATGCGCGAGAGATAGCGCTCTTTCTGCAGCGGCGTGCCGTATTGGGCCAGCACGCGCACCGGCCCGAAGTTGCCGGCCTGCACCACGTCGGCACTGCGTGGGCACACCGAGGCGATTGCTTCGATCGCAATGACGGCATCCATGAGCGTGCCGTCCTGCCCGCCGTCTGCTTCCGGCATCGTGATGCCCAGCAGGCCTTGTCCCGCCATGAGTTCCGCTACGTCCCAAGGATGCGCCGGGTCATGCGCCCGCACGAGCCTGCCTGCGGCGAGGTATTTTTCGGCGAAACGGCGCACGGAGTCACGGAACTGCGTTTGCTCAGGCGTGAATTCGAAGTTCATGCGGCGGACCTGAGAACAACGACGCCGTCCACGGCCAGCACGCCGTCGGCGCGCACCATGAGCGGGTTGATCTCCGCCTCGAGTACCGGCGCGCCTTCGACGAGCGCAAGGCGCGAGAGGGCTGCGACGGCGCGGGCGAGGGCGGCGAGATCGCCTTCGGGCAGGTTGCGATAGCCGCGCAGCACGGCGAAGCCGCGCACCTTTCCAATCAGTTCGAGCGCCTGCGCTTCGGTGACCGGTGCGCATGCGAGCGCGGTGTCGCGATAGATTTCCGCCAGTTGTCCGCCCATGCCGACGAGCACGACCGGGCCGATCATCGGATCGACCCGGTAGCCCACGATGGCTTCAGCGAGCCCTTCGGCCATTGCCTGCACGAGAACGCCGTCGATGCTGGCCGTCGGCGCGTTGGCCTTTACTGCCTCGATCATGTGCGCGACTTGCCGATCGAACGACGGCCGGTCCGGAATTCGGAGCGCGACGCCACCGACTTCCGTCTTGTGCAGGATGTCCTTCGAGAGGATTTTTGCGGCAACCGGGTAGGGCAGCGAGTGTGAATACCCGGGCGCACGCGTCGCCTCGCGCGCTACGGTAGGGACGCCGAGCGCGGCAAACAGGGCCAGCGATTGCGCCTCGTCCAGGTCGCCTGTTCGCGCCAGGGCGGCCGGCCAAATCGGAGCAACGGCCGGTTGCGCATCTACCGGCGCGTGCCAGTTGAAGTACGCCGCGAGCGCATCGGCGCAGCCTTCCGGCGTGCGGAAGGCGGGCACGCCGGCTTCGGCGAGCAGGCGCAGGGAAGCTTCCGCGTTCGGTGCGAGAAAAGCCGCGAGCGGTTTCTCGCCGCGGGCCGCGCCGATGATCGGCCGCACGGCGAGGTCCGGATGAAACTGCGCCGACGATCCGACGACCGCCAGCACGCCGTCGCAGTCCGGATGCTCGAGCAGGGCCTCGAGGACCGCGCGGTATTTGTCGGCGGTCGCGGCCAGCGTGAGGTCGATGATGGGCGCGCTCCGGACAGCCACGCCCTTGTCTTTCAATGCGCCGATCAGGGAGGCGTCGGGCACGAGCGTGGCGATCCCGAGCGTGCCGAGCCGGTCGACCACGCTCGCGGCCCCTCCGCCGGTCGTGGTGACGACCGCGACGCGAGGTTGCCGGGTAAAGCCGGGCGGCTTGCGCCCCGTGAGCAGCGGGACGATCTCCACCAGCGTCTCGAGCATGTCGACGCGCACGATGCCGTTGTGGCGGAAGTACGCGTCGACCGCCGCATCGCTCCCCGCGAGCGCCCCGGTATGCGACTTTGCAAGCGCCTCGCCGAGCGCCGAGCGCCCGAGCTTGTAGGCGACGACCGCCTTGCCTCGCGCATGCGCAAGGCGCGCCGCACGCGCAAGGCTCGCTGCATCGCGGATCGTCTCGAGGAACAGCAGGATGACGCGCGTCTCTTCGTCGCTTGCAAGCATCTCGACGATCTCGCCCACGCCGAGGTCCGATTCGTTGCCTACCGAAACGAGCTTGGAAAACCCGAGACCGCGCGCCGCGCCCCGCGACATCAGCGTGCCGATCATCGTGCCGCTTTGCGAGACGACACTAGCGCTGCCGCGGGGCAGCGTGTCCATCTCGAAGATCGCATTGACGGTGATCGTCGCGCCGTTGGCCACGTTGGCGACACCGATCGAATTGGGGCCGATCACCCGCACGCCCAGGGCGCGCGCAGTCTCGATGAGCTTCCTCTCTCGCGCGGCTCCTTCTTCACCGGTTTCCGCAAACCCGTCGCTGTAAACAGTTGCGAGCGGCACGCCTCGCTTCGCGCAATCGCGCAGCACGCCCACGACCTGTGCGGCCGGCACCATGATGAACGCATGGTCGATGTCGCCCGGCGCATCTGCCAACGTCGGATATGCCTGCTCGCCGAGGATGTCCTTTCGCGACGGATTGATCGGGACGATCCGGCCGGTGTACCCGTGCTTCCTCATGAAGCGCTGCGGGCGCGCGGTGTTCTTGCCTGCATCGCCCGAGGCACCCACCAGCGCAACCGCGCGCGGCGCGAACAGGCATTCAGCGAGCGTGCGTCCGCGCTTCACGCGAGCCCGGTTGTCACGTCCGGCAGCTTTTCGAGCTGCCAAAGCTTCGCTATGAGTTTTCCTGCGGCGGGCTCGCCGATCACGGGCGAGGCGAGCTCCATGAACTTGTCTTCGAGATCGCCGTCGGAGAGCGGCAGCTCGGGGTCGCCTTTCCTCGCCGGCTGCAGGAACACGGCCTTGCGCCCGTCGGTGGTTTCGATGGTGACGCGGGCCGCCCGCTGGTTCGGGAAGGCAGCGTCGAGCTCGGGGTCGATCACCACGTCGATCTTTTTCATGAGCTCGCGCGTGAGGCGGTCGGCGAGGCGCGCGGGCTCGAAGGCCGCGAGCCGCACGCTGCCATGCACGAGCGCCGTGGCCACGACGTACTTGATGGAGAACCGCGCTTCGGCCGGTGTCGAGGGATTCTCATAACCCGAGACTTCCTTGGCCGCGCGATACGAGCCGATGTGAACGCGCGCGATGTTTTCCGCTTTCACCTCCAGCCTGCGCTGGACTTCCTGCGCGCCGTCGATCGCCGCGAAGGTGTGCCCGCAACAGGCGTGGTTCTTGAAAGTCATCATCGTGACGTGATGCACGCGGCCGAGCGTGGCCAGCGCCTTCTCCCAGTCGGGGCCGTCGCTCATCGCGCGGCCGAAGCCCGCTTCGCCTTCGATCACGTCGAGCGATCCGGTGACGCCTTCTTTGGCGCCCGCTGCTGCGAGCACGCCGGCCTCCGCCGCGTGGCCCGCATGCAGGGGCTTGGACATCGAGTCCATCCGGAAGGCCTGCTGGAGCGCTGCGGCGAAGGTCGCCGCGGTCGCGAGCGCATGCGAGAAGCGGACCGTATCGAGCCCATGAATTTCGGATGCAGCCGCTGCCGCCCCGAACGTCCCGACCGTGCCGGTGTTATGCCAGTACTTGTAGTGCGCGCGACCCATTGCCGCGCCGATGCGCGTGGAGATTTCGTAGCCGACGATGACCGCGCGCAGGAGCGCTTCGCCGGTCGCGCCGGTCGCCTGGGCGACTGCAAGCGCCGCCGAGATCGTCGGCGCGCCCGGGTGATAGATGCCGAACTTGAAGATGTCGTCGACCTCGATCGTGTGCGCGGCCGAGCCGTTGATGAGCGCAGCCGCTCGCGTGGACGCAGGGCGCCCGAGCGCGAGACGCGACTTGCCGCGGTCGAGGTCTTCCGCGAGCGCTTTCTCCAGGAGTGTCGCCGGGGCAACTACGGCGCCAGGCAGCAGCGCTGCATACCAGTCGATGACCGCGCGCTTGGCGTGATGCAGCGCCTCTGGCGGGATCGGCAGGCTGCGCGTGCCGGCGGCGTACTTCGCAAAGCGTTCGACGACGTACATTCAATCCACCTTCGCGCCGGAGGAGCGGACGATCTTCGCCCATTTGGCCGTCTCCGCGCGCATGTACTCGCCGAATTCCTCCGGCGAGTTGGCTACCGGGTCCGAGCCCTGCTGGATGAACTTCTCCCGCAGCGCGGGCTCTTTCAGCGCGTGGGCGACGTCCCCCTGGATCCTCAGTGCGATGTCGCGCGGCAGGCCGGCCGGGCCTACGAGGCCGAACCAGGAGGAGGCATCGAACCCGGGGAAGCCGGACTCGGCAATCGTCGGCACGTCGGGCAGGCTGCCCGAGCGCTTGAGGCTGGTGACTGCCAGCGCGCGCAGCTTGCCTGCGTGGATGTGCTGGATAGCGGAGGGAATGGTGGCGAACATGCACTGCACCTGCTCGCCTGACAGCACATCGTTCAGCGCGACGGCGCCCTTGTACGGCACGTGGGTGAGGTCGGTGCCGGCGAGCTGGTTCAGCAGTACGCCGGACAAGTGCGACGACGTGCCGCTGCCGGTGGAGGCGTAGAAGAACTTGCCGGGGCTTGCCTTGGCGAGCGCGACGAACTCGCCGAACGTTTTCGACGGCACCGTGCGCGGGTTGATCACGAGCACGTTCGGCACGTCGGCCACGAGCGTGATCGGCGCCAGGTCCTTGAGGTTGTCGAACGGCAGCTTCTTGTACAAACTCGCGTTGACCGCGAGCGGGCCGACCGACCCCATGAGCAACGTGTAGCCGTCGGGCTTCGCTTTGGCGACGAATTCGGCGCCGATGTTGCCGCCCGCGCCGGGCTTGTTCTCGACGACGATCGGCTGGCCCCAGGCCTTCGTCAGCTTCTCGGCAACGAGCCTCGTGATGATGTCCGTGGTACCCCCGGCCGTGAAGCCGACGATGATCGTGACCGGCTTGGTCGGGTACGTTTGGGCGGTCGTGTGATGCGCCCAAAGTGACAGGACGAGGGCGCCGAGGAGCACCCCGGCACGTTTAAGCGATGGCAGCAATTTGCCTCCTTCTCAAGCAACGGCGCGGGGGTCCCCCGAAATTTGGCAGCAATGGGTCACAACAGGTCAGGCATACCCGAGCCGCCGGTCACGCTCGGCGGCGAGCGGATCGCGCTTGGCCGGGTCGCCGAACCCGCCGCCTCCGGGCGTGCGCAGCAGGAGCGTATCGCCCTTGGCCAGCAGAACTTGTGCGCGAGCGTCCACAAGCGGCTTGCCGTTGACGAGCACCACGCCCAGGGCCCCCGCGCCCCCACCCGCGAGGCCCGGCGCCGCGAATTTGAGCCGCTCGGTGATGAACACCACGGGCAGCGGGGACGGGTGGCGGTTCTCCAGCAGCAGCTCCTGTCCGAGACCCCCGCGAAACTGGCCGGCGCCACCTGAGCCGGGTCGCAGCCGCTTGTACCGGGTGACGAACGGCGTGTCCCGCTCGACGATCTCCGAGGGGGTCGACGAAATGTTCGAAGGCCAGGAGACCGCCGCCTCGCCGTCCTTCTGCGCCGTGGCACCCATGCCGCCGTTGTAGAAGAACACGTTGGCGAACGATTTCCCGTCGGCCCGCACGCCGGCCACGGTGAAGATCCACAGCGGCGAGCCGGGCGCGGCCATGAGCCGCTCAGGGATCACCTGAGCCAGCGCGCCGTAGATGAGCGGCGGCACGTAGTGGCCGGTCGCGGCGCGTCCGCCGGTCGAGGCGGGGTGGCGCGGATTGAGGAGGCACCCTTCGGGCGCGGAGACCTTGATAGGCCGGAACATGCCCTCGTTGTTCGGCAGGTCGGGCAGGAGCGCGGCCTTGATCGCATAAGCTGTCATGGCGTACGTGTAGGCCATGACGCAGTTGATGGCGCGCGGCTGCTGCGGGGAGGTGCCGGCAAAGTCCGCGTGGATCTCGCCGTTGCGCACGGTGACGGCGACCTTGAACTGGAAGGGCTCCTCGAGCCCGTCGGTCTGGAACGCGTGGTGGTAAGTGCCTTCCGGGACCGTCGCGATGGCCGCGCGCATCGCGTTCTCGGCGAGACCGAAGAGTTGCGCGCCCAGTGCTTCGAGATCGGCAAGCGCGTGGTCGTGCATGAGTTCCATTACGCGGGCTTCCATGAGGCCGAGCGCGCTGGCCTGCGCGAAGATGTCGCCCACGGTCTGGTCGGGCGTACGCACGTTGGTGCGCAGGAGCAGCAGCAGGCTTTCGTCCGGCGCGCCTGCGATGAGCAATCGCATCGGCGGGATATGAAAGCCTTCCTCGAAGATCTCCCTCGGCTCGGCCGACCGGATGCGCCCGCCGATGTCCGGCACATGCGAGGTGGTGGCCGCAAAGGCCACGAGCCGGCCGGCGACGAACACGGGCTTCACGAGCGTAATGTCGTTGAGGTGCCCGGTGCCTTTCCACGGGTTGTTGGTGATGTAGATGTCGCCCGCGCGCATGTGGGCTGCGCCAATCGCTGCGATCATGTGGCGCACGGTGGCCGGCAGCGTCGCAATAAAAGAGGGGATGCTCGCCGTGTTCTGCGCGAGCGAATTGCCGGCCGAGTCGGTGAGCACGCACGAGTAGTCGTTGGCCTCGATCGACAGCGTCGAGAACGACGTCCGCACGATGACCTTGGCCGCTTCGTCGGTCACGGAGCGCAGCCTTGTCCAGATCACTTCGAGCGTCGTCGGATCGAATTTCATCGCTTCTGACTTCATGGCGCCACCTCCACGACCAGGTTGCCGTTGTCTTCAAGCGTCACGCGCCCGCCGGGCGCAACCACGAGCGTCGAGCCTTCTTCCTCTACGAGCAGCGGGCCATTCGCCTCGAACCGCTCGGGCAACTGCTCGCGACGATAGACGGCCGTGTCGAGCTCGCCGCCGGCTTCCTTGAAGTAGACCTTGCGCGAAGCCGGGGACGCATTGGATTCGCTGCGTCCGGTCGAAGCCGCCGGTGGGGGAATGTTCGCGGCTGCAGCGCTGGCCGTCACGCGGATGTTCACGAACTCGACGGTGACCTGCGGTGGGGTATTGGTGAATTTTTCGCGGTAGCCCTGCTCGAAAGCCGCGCGCAGTGCGCTGCGCTCCGTGTAAGGGCCGGGCGGCACGCGCACAGAGAGATAGAAGCCCTGCCCGACGAAGCGGCCGTCGGCCGTGCGCTCGATCAACGCATCCTGTCGCCGCGCGCCCGTCTGCTCGAGCGTGGCGAGGGCTTCTTCTTCGAGCGCCCGATAGCGCGCTTCGAGCCGCCCAAGGTCGGCTTCATCCAGGCGCATGCCGACGGTCGCCACGCGGTCGACCCGCGCGGGAGCGGTGATGAGGCCGAATGCGGAAGCCACGCCGGCCGAAGGCGGGCAAATCATCACCTTGAGCCCAAGCTTCTTGGCCACCTGGAAGCCGTGGACCGGCCCGCCGCCGCCCGTGACGAGCAGGACGTACGCGCGCTGGTCGCGGCCGCGCTCGGCGATGTGCACGCGCGCCGCACTCGCCATGTTTTCGTTCACGACGTTCACGATGCCCCAGGCGGTGTCGAGCATGGAGAGCCCCAGGCGCTTGCCGAGGGCCGCCACGGCGGCTTCGGCCTTCGCCTTGTCGATGGCGATCGTGCCGCCCGCGAAGTAGCCGGGGTTCAGCACGCCCATGACGAGATTCGCATCCGTCACGGTGGGTTCGGCGCCGCCCAGGCCGTAGCAGGCGGGGCCTGGGACGGAGCCCGCGCTTTGCGGCCCGACTTTGAGCAATCCGATCGAGTCGGGGTGCGCGATGCTGCCGCCGCCCGCGCCGATCTCGATCAAGTCCACGCTCGGCACGCGAATGGGCAACCCGCTGCCTTCCATGAAGCGGCGCGTGCGGCCGGCTTCGAACCCTTGCGCGACGAGCGGCACGCCGTCGTCGACGATGCAAAGCTTGGCGGTGGTTCCGCCCATGTCGAAGGCGAGCAGGCGCGGCTCGCCTTTGCCAAGGTGTGCGGCGGCCAGCGCGCCGGCCGCGGGTCCGGATTCAAGCAGGTGCACCGGCGCCGATTTGGCTTCCGCGATGTGCGTGAATCCGCCGCTCGAGAGCATGAGCGAGAGCGGGGCGACGATGTCGAGCGCCGCGAGCTTGTCGCGGATGCCGTCGAGGTAATGTGCGGCCAGCGGCTTCACGTAGGCGTTCGCGACGGCGGTGGAACTGCGCTCGAACTCGCGCACCTCCGGGACGATCTCGTGCGAAGCGGTGAGCGCGATCTGCGGGAAGGCTTTGCGAAGCGCGGCTGTGGCGCGCTGTTCGTTCTGGGGAGCGGCATACGCGTTCAGGAAGACGACGGCAATCGAGCCTACGCCGGCCTCGACTAATGCAGTGCCGGCGCGGCTCACTTCTTCTTCGTCGACAACCGTATCAACACTGCCATCCGCGCCCGTGCGCTCCGCGACTTCCAGACGCAGGTCGCGCGGCACGAGCGGCTCCGGCAGGCGGATGTTGAGGTCGTAAAGCTCAAAACGCCGCTCGCGGCCGATCTCGAGGACGTCGCGAAAGCCGGCCGTTGTGATCAGCCCCGTCATCGCGCCCTTGCGCTCGATGAGCGCGTTTGTAAACAAGGTTGTCGCATGCACAACGCGCGCAATGCTCCGCGTCGTGACTTTCGAGTGCTTCAGCAGCGTGGCTACGCCTTCTACGACGGCACGCGAGGGATCGTCGGGCGTGGTCAGCACCTTGAGCGCATGGCGCTCACCTGCCATGCCCGTGAGCACGAGGTCCGTGAAGGTGCCGCCGATGTCGATGCCAAGCGCGAATCCCGTGCTCGTCCTGCCCGGTGCCTCGCTCATTGCGGCTTGATCCCCGCCTCGCGCGTGACGCGCACCCATTTCGCGATGTCGCCCGCGAGGAATTTCGCGAGCTCCTCGGGCGTGCCGCCGATCGGGTCGGAGCCGGCCTGCGCGATCTTCTCGCGCACCTCGGCAGTCTTCAGCGCGCGATCGGATTCCGCGTTCAGCCGCGCAATGATCGGCGCGGGCGTGCCAGCCGGGGCGAACAGTGCGAACCACGCGACCACCTCGAACCCCGGCAGTGTTTCGGAGACCGCAGGCAGGTCCGGGAAGGCAGCCGAGCGGCGCAGGCTCGTGACCGCAAGGCCGCGCACCTTGCCGGAGCGGATCTGGTTGGCGGCGCCCGGGAGGTTCTCGAACATCATCTGGATCTGCCCGCCGAGCAGGTCGACCATCGCCTGCCCCGAGCCCTTGTAAGGGATGTGCGTGAGCTTCACATTGGCGAGGAGCGCGAACAGTTCGCCCGTAAGGTGCGTCGTCGCGCCGGTGCCCGCCGAGCCGTAGGTGAGTTCGCCGGGATGCGCTTTCGCATACGCGATCAGCTCCGGCACCGATTTAACCGGGAGGCTCGGGTTCGTGATGATCGAATTCGGCACGTTGGCCACGTGCACGATCGGCGCGAAATCTTTGACCGGATCGTAGGGGAGCTTCGCGTACAGGCTCGTCGCGGTGGAATGCGAACCCGGCGCGCCCATGACGATCGTGTAGCCGTCGGGCGGTGACTTTGCGGCCGCTTCGGCGCCGATCGTCCCGCCTGCGCCCGGCTTGTATTCGACGACCACCGTTTGCCCGAGCGCCTGGCCGAGCTTGTCGGCCATGATGCGAGCGAGCACGTCTGTCGTGCCGCCCGCGGCATACGGCACGATCATGCGGATTGGCTTGCTCGGATATTGCGCATGGGCTGAGGCGCAGGTGGCGGCGAGCAGGAAGGCGGTCAGCAGGTGAGTGGAGGGCAGGTAAGGCGCGCGCATTGGCGGAACTCCGTAGTGTCAGGTAAGGGCCGAGCAGGCGTCGCGGATCCTGCGACAGGCTTCTTCGAGCAGTTCGACCGACGTCGCGAACGATACGCGGAAATAGGGAGAAGTCCCGTAGGCGGCGCCATGCACCAGCGAAACGCCGCAGTCGAGAAGATACAGGGCGAAGGCCTCATCGTTCGAGATGACTTTGCCCTGCGGAGTGCGCTTGCCGATCACGCCGGCGCACGAGGGAAAGAAGTAGAACGCGCCGTGGGGTGATGCGCAGCCGAGTCCCGGAATCGAGTCGAGCACCGGCACGAAGCGGTCGCGCCGCGCCTGGAACTGCGCGCAGCGCTCGCGCACGATTTCCTGCGGCCCGTTGAGCGCGGCGACCGCTGCGGCCTGCCCGACCGAGCTTGGGCTCGACGTGCTTTGCGACTGCATCTTGGCCATTGCCTTGACGAGCTCCGCGGGGCCGCCTGCGTAGCCTATGCGCCAGCCGGTCATCGCGTAGGCTTTCGATACGCCGTTGACGGTAAGAATGCGATCAGCGAGGTGCGGCGCGACCGCTGCGAGCGTCGCAAATTTTCGCCCGTCGAAGAGGATGTGCTCGTACATGTCGTCGACGAGCACCCACACCTGCGGATGCTGCTCGAGCACCGGCACAAGCGCCTTCAGTTCTTCGGCCGAGTACGTGGCGCCCGAAGGATTGGAAGGTGAATTGAGCATAAGCCACTTCGTGCGCGGCGTGATGTGTGCTTCGAGATCTTCGGCGGTGAGCTTCAGGCCGTTTTGGGGTTTCGTTGCCACGCACACAGGCTTGCCTTCCGCGAACAGCACCATGTCGGGATATGACACCCAGTACGGGGCAGGAATGATCACCTCGTCGCCCGGGTCGAGCGTGGCCATGAGCGCGTTGAAGATCACCTGCTTGCCGCCCGAGCCCACGCTGATGTTTGTGCTCTTGAAGGCGAGGCCGTTCTCGCGCGAGAACTTTTGAATGACGGCTTCCTTCAACTCGGCGGTGCCGTCGACCGTCGTGTAGCGCGTCTGGCCTTCGCGCGCGGCCTTGAAAGCGGCTTCGATGATGTGGCCGGGCGTAGGAAAGTCGGGCTCGCCCTGTCCCAGGTTGACGATGTCGCGCCCCGCGGCCTGCAGCTCGCGTGCGCGCTGCGCGGCCATGTTGGAGGGCGACGCCTTGATGCGGCCGGCGCGGGAGGAGAGAAAAGGCATTATCGTTCGGGCCATGAAAGATCCCCATTTTAGGACCTCCGGGAGCGGGAGTCCCTCAGATCATCGCGCCGGTTATACGATCGTTGCGGCCTCGTTCCTGATCCAGGGCGTGGCCATCGGCGGCATGTTCGCCTACGGGGTGCTGTTCGCCGAATTCATCACCACCTTCGGTTGGTCACGCGCAACCATCGCCGGGGCGATCTCCATGGCGACGCTCACGATGGGGATCGCGGGCGTGCTCGCCGGCCGCCTGAACGACCGGTTCGGCCCGCGCGGAGTCTTGACCGTATCGGCGATCTTCTACGGCGGCGGCTACATGCTCATGTCCATGTTGAGCGAGCCGTGGCACCTGTACCTCATCTGGGGCCTGCTGGTCGGCATCGGCCTCTCGACGCATGACGTGATCACGCTGTCGACCGTCGCTCGCTGGTTCCCGAAGCGGCGCGGGCTGATGTCCGCGATCATCAAGATCGGGACCGGGTGCGGGCAGATGATAGTCCCGGTCTGCGTCGCCCTGCTCGTGGCGGCGTACGATTGGCGAATCGCCTGCCGGATCTTCGGCGCCGTCGCGTTCGTCATCCTGTTCGTCGCGGCCCAGTTCATGCGTCGCGATCCGGGCGCGGGCAAGGGTGCCGCAACGACTTCGGGTGAGCGCGTGGAGGTCCCCGGCCTGACGTATCGCGTGGCGCTTCGCTCGCCGACGATGTGGCTCGTGTGCGCAGCGCAGGCCATGGTCATCGCCTGCCTCGGGACGGTCACCGTGCACATCGTGCCGCATGCGATTGACCTCGGCCTCTCGCGGGCCACTGCGGCGAGTCTGCTGGCCGTCATCGGCGGCATCAGCCTGCTGGGGCGCTTGACGGTAGGCGCGACCATCGACCGCATCGGCGGGCGCCGGGCGCTGCTCACCTGCTACTGCCTCCTGTTCGCCGCGCTCGTCTGGCTGCAGTTCGCGGACGTGCCGTGGATGCTGTTCGCATTCGCAGCGGCCTACGGCATTGCGCACGGCGGATTCTTCACCGCGATTTCGCCGACCGTCGCCGAGCTGTTCGGCACACGCGCGCACGGCGCCATCTTCGGCACGGTGCTGTTCTTCGGGTCGCTCGGCAGCGCCATCGGCCCCTTGGGCGCCGGCGCGTCGTTCGACCTGCTGGCCACCTATCGCTTCGCCTTTGGCGCGCTCTGCGTGCTCGCCGCGACCGGATTCATCCTGATCAGCCGGTTGGGGTCAGGTTCAAACCTGACAAAGTGAAACGCTGTCAGGTTTGAGCCTGACCCCTTTTCGTCAGTTAACTGTGATGCCTCGCTCGCGAACGAGGCGGCCCCACTTGTCGCGCTCGGCGCGGATGTGCTCGGCAAACGCTTCCGGCGGGCCGCCGACCGGGTCGGCGCCTTGCTCGGCCAGCTTCTGGCGGACCTCGGTCAAGGCAAGCACTGCGGCGATCTCGCGATTGAGGCGAAGGATCGCGTCGCGCGGCGTACCGGCCGGCGCGGCGATGCCGCTCCAGGAAAGCGATTCGTAGCCCGCAAGCCCGAACTGCGCGCCTGCTTCCGAGACGGTGGGCAACTCGGGCGCGGCGGACGAGCGCTTCGATCCCGTGACCGCAAGGCCGCGCAGCTTGCCGCCGCGGATGTAGGGCAGGGCGGACGGCATGTTGTCGAAGATCATCGAGACGCGCCCGGCCATGAGATCTGCGAGCGCCTGGCCGCTGCCTTTGTACGGGATGTGCAGCAGCTCGATGCCGGCGAGGCTGCGGAAGAGCTCGGCCGACAGGTGCGTGGAGCTGCCCGCGCCGGAGGAGGCGAAGGAGAGAGGCTGCTTCTTCGCCAGCGCTACAAGCTCGGGCAGCGTCTTCGCGGGGAGATCCGTGGGCACGGCGAGCACATTGGTGATCGACGTCGTGAAGGAGACCGGCTCGAAGTCTTTCGCTGCGTCGTAGCCGAGATTCTTGTAGAGCGCGTTGTTGACCGCCATTACGCCTGTGGTCGCCATGAGCAGCGTCGTCCCGTCGGGCGCCGAGCGGGCAACGGCTTCGGCGCCGATGTTGCCGGCCGCACCGGCGCGATTCTCGACCAGCACCGGCTGGCCCAGCGGGCCCGCAAGCTTGTCGGCGAGGATGCGCGCCACGATGTCCGTCGACCCGCCGGGGGCGAAAGGAACGACGATGCGCAGCGGTTTGGAGGGGAAAGGCTGGGCGTTCAAGGCGACCGCTGCGATGCCAAGACCGAGCCCGCACAGGCCGCGGAGGAATGTCAGCATCTTTTCGCTTTTGGTAGCGCTGGCGCGGAGGGGCACTGCGCGTTTGAAGACTCGGCCTCCAGCGATGTGACAAGCGCGAGCAGCGCCTCGTCGGTCACCGGCTTGACCAGATGACGATCGAACCCCGCCTCGAGGGATTTTCTACGATCCGACTCATAGCCGAACCCTGTGAGCGCCACCAACCGAACGTCGTTGGAATGGCGCACGCGCATGGCGCGCGCGACTTCATAGCCGTCCATGCCCGGCATGGCGATATCCAGAATTGCCAGCCATGGACGGAAGCTGTCGACGAGGTCAAGCGCCGCCTTGCCGTCATGCACGACCCGCACGTCTGCGCCCTGAAGATCGAACTGGATGCCCAAGAGCTCGGCCGCGTCCCGGTTGTCGTCCACAATTAGGACGCGACGGGCTTGGAGGCGCGGCGGGGTGGCCGACGAAGTGTCGGCGGGGATTTCCATTCCGGCGTCAGCCAGCGGCAGCGTGACGACGAACTTGCTTCCGCATCCCGCGCCTTTGCTGCTCGCCTCCACGGTGCCACCGTGCATCTGCACAAGCCGCCGGACGAGCGATAGCCCGATGCCAAGGCCTTCACGCTGACGCTCGGGGGAATTCGGCGCCTGGCTAAACATTTCGAAGATATCCGGCAGCAAGGACGCGTCGATCCCGATTCCCGAGTCGCGAACCTCGACGCATGCATGCTGCCCGTCCACTTCCATCGTTAGCTGGATCACGCCGCCGCGATCGGTGTACTTGGCAGCGTTGTTGAGCAAGTTCACAAACACCTGCTCGAGCCTCACGCCGTCCCCTTCAACCGGAACTCGCCTTTCTGGCACGGAAAAATGCAGCGTGTGGCCGGCTTGATCCAGGAGGGGCTTGCTCGCCTCCACGGCGTTGCGAATGACTTCGGCCAAGTCGACTGGGTGCTTCCTGAGCTCGATTTTCCCACTTGTGATGCGGGACACCTCGAGGAGGTCGTCGACAAGCCTTACAAGATGATCGACCTGGCGTTCCATCGTCCGGATCATGCCCGCGGCGCGGGCGTCGCCTTGCGCGCCGGACCGCCGCATGATGCTCAAGGCACTTCTGAGCGGGGCAAGCGGGTTGCGCAGCTCGTGCGCAAGCGTCGCAAGGAACTCGTCCTTGCTCCGATCGGCCTTGCGCAAAGCCTCCTCGCTCTTGCGCAGCTCGGCTTCGGCTTGGGCGCGCTCGGTCACGTCGACGCCCTCGACGAAGATGCCGGTCACTGCGCCGTCGCGGTTGCGTATCGGCTGGTACACGAAGTCGATGATCCGGTCCCTCGCCGGCGTGCCCGGCTCATGGACCGAAAGTACGGCGTTGCTGCCGATATACGGCTCACCTGTGCGATAAACATTGTCGAGCAGCTTGAGGTAACCCTGGCTGTGCGCCTCCGGAATAGCCTCGCGCACGGGCTTGCCGATCAGATCGCGGTGGCCGATGAGCCGCATGTACGAATTGTTCGTAAGATCGAACACGTGCTCCGGACCGCGCAGCACGCACATGAAGCCGGGTGCGTCCAGGAACAGTCTGCGCAGATCGTCGGTTTCCGCCGCCAGGCGCCGGTTGAGCTCGGCCGAGGCCTCCTGCTCGAGCGCAAGTTCCTTCGCCAGCAAGACTCGCCTCGTCGTCTCGGTGCATACGACCAGGGTGCCGCCAATCGATCCCTCGTCATTCAGAACGGGCGAGTAGCCGTAGGTCCAATAGACGTCTTCGATGCGGCCATTGCGGAAAATGGGGACCAGTGCATCCTCATGCCAGCTCGGCTTTCCCCGCCGCATGACATCGTCGATCTGCGGCCAGATGATCGGCCAGATTTCCTGCCAGCACTCTGCGCCGCCCTGGCCCATGGCAGCGGGATGCTTGCCGATTCCAAAGCTCGGCAGGTAGGCGTCGTTGTAAATCTGAATCAGGTCTTCGCCCCACCAGAGAAACATTGGCTGCCGTGAGTTGAGCAAAATCGCCGTGACAACTTTCAGGCTGAGCGGCCAGCGATCCGGCGGCCCGAGCGGCGTGCGCGCCCAGTCGGTTGCTCGTGCCAACGCGCCGCAAACGCCTCCGCCGTTCAGGAAGGCAAGGGGGTCGGCATGTTCGATTGATTTGGTCATACCGAAAGAATACCTCAGCGATTCAACTTCGGAGCGGCGAAGGCGGACGGAGTTACGCGACCTTCCGGCATTCCCCTTTCATTGAATAAATTACATAAGAAGTCGCGCGGTGCAAAAAGCCGCCGACATCCGGACATTTCGAATCAGCGACCTCCGGCGGTTTAGGCCTAGGCGCTGCCGGCGAGCTTTGCCAGCAGGGCTTGGGCGGCCGCAGGCGCGCGCTCCTTTGCACCGGAGATCATGAAGAGGAACACGTCACGCCCGGCTTTGGCTGCCAGCGGCTTGCCGATGCGCGGCAAATCCATCGGCTCCTTACCTGACGCCCACAGCCTGGCCCGCTTCGCCCACGCGTCGAGGTCCTTGGGCGCATAGCCCGTCTTGATCGAAGACTGCGTTCTCATCAGGCGGCCGTAGATGAAGTCCGCGGTTGGATCGGCGAACGAGGGGTAGTCGTCCGAGTCCGCAAAGACGACCGCGGCCTTGTGCTTGCGCGCGAGGGCGAGGAAGGTTTCGTTCATGAAGCTTTCGTGCCGTACGTCGAGCACGTGCCGCAGCGTGCGCTTGCCCAGCTTGGCCGGCAGCAGTTTGAGGAAGGCGCCGAAATCGTCCGGATCGAATTTCTTGGTCGGCATGAACTGCCAGAGGAGCGGCCCGAGCTTGTCACCGAGTTCGGAGAGGCCCGAACCGACGAAGCGCTCGATGGATTCACCGGCTTCCGCGAGCACCTTGCGGTTGGTCGAATAGCGCGAGGCCTTGACCGAGAAAACGAAACCGTCGGGCGTTTCGTCATGCCACTTCGCGAAGCTCGAGGGCTTCATCGTGCTGTAGTACGTGCCGTTGATCTCGATGGCGGTCAACTGGCGGCTGGCGTATTCGAGCTCGCGCTTTTGCGGCAGGTCCTTCGGGTAGAACGTTTTACGCCACGGCTCGTACGTCCAGCCGCCCACGCCGACACGGATGCTGCCGACCTTCGTCATGGGCGCTGGAACGTGGGGAAGTTACTTACGCAGTTACTTACGCAGTTACTTAATGAGGCCCTCCGCCTTCATCGTCTCCTGCACTTTCGGGCGCGATGCAACGCGGCCCATGTAGGCCTTGATGTTCGGCCACTTGGCGCCGACGTCGATCTTGAGCGGGTTCGTCCAGTTGAGCACGGTGAAGAGATAAGCATCGGCGGCCGAGAACTTGTCGCCCATAACGAACTGCTTGCCTTCGAGCGACTTCTCGAACGGGTTCAGGCGCTTTTCGATCGTGCCCATCTGCACTTCCTTCATCTCCGGGGTCATCTTCGGGTTGAAGAGCGCGCCGATCTGCTTGTGCACCTCGGTCGCGGCGAAGTTGAGCGCTTCCATCTGGTGGTAGCGCTCCATCGTGCCGGCCTTCGCAACCAGGCCCGCCTCAGGTTTCTGGTCTGCGAGGTATTGGCAGATCACGCCGACTTCGGTGAGCACTTCGCCGTTGTCGAGTTGCAGGGCCGGAACGTAGCCCTTCGGGTTGATCTTGTAGAAGTCACCGCCGTCTTCGGTCTTCTTGTTCGGAATGTCGACCTTGACCAGGTCGAGCTTCGTGCCGGTTTCGGTAGCGACGATGTGCGGGGCCATCGAGCAGGCGCCGGGCGAGTAATAGAGTTTCATGGGGTGTCTCCGGGGGAAGGGTTGCAAGGGGAGGGCGGGAAAGATACCACGGGGTTAAGGATAAGATCCAAGCGAGGCAACCAGCAGGAGGACCGGATGGGCTACCAGGCGAAGCGAGCGGCGGTCAACGCATGAACCCTACATCGGCGCTCTTTGGACTGCTGGCCGTTTTTATCCTGTCCTGGATTGCGGGAGCGCTTTGGGCGGGACAAACAGTCGCTGTTTTGCCCACGCGTGCTCGATGGTCACTTTTCGCGGGTGGGCTTTCAGCCTTCCTCTCCCTCATGATCGCCCGTGCAGTGTTGCCGGCGTTGCGCGACCGTCTCTGGCAAGAGAGCCTCCCGATCGGCTGGTCGATGGTTGCAGTCTCCGCATTGGGGTACGCATGGTGCTGGTGGGCCCGCATTCACCTCGGCAATTTATGGTCCGCAGGGGTAAGCCGCAAGGAACGGCACCGCGTGGTCGACACGGGGCCTTATCGAATTGTCCGGCATCCGATCTACGCGGGAGCCATTCTCGCGGCGTTCGCTTTTGCCCTCGCCCTCGGGAGGCCTTTCGACTTCCTTGTGGCCTTGGCCGTTACCGTTTTCTTCTTTTGCAAGGCGCGCGTGGAAGAGCGGTTCTTGCTCGCGGAATTGGGCGAGGCCTACGACGCCTTCCGCAAGCGCGTGCCGATGCTTTTTCCGTTTTCTCCGTTTGGCGGCAAGGGATGACTCACGCGCTCACCTTGTACCGGTCCCGACCCTCGGCCTTCGCTTCGTAAAGCGCTCCATCCGCGCGAAGCAGCAAGGCGTCTGCGTCCGCGTCCGACTCGCTCGTATACGCGACGCCGATGCTCGCGGTGATCCTCAGTTCGTTGCCCTTGAAGGGAATGGCCACCCGCTCGGAGTCCACGATCTTTTGCGCAATGCGGGTTGCATCGGCAGGATCGGTCAGCGCTTCGAGCAGGACGATGAATTCGTCTCCACCCATCCGCGCGACCGTGTCGGTCTCGCGCACATTCGATAGCAGGCGCGAGGCGAACTCTCTCAGCAGCGCGTCCCCAGCGGCATGGCCAAGGCTGTCGTTGATGGACTTGAAGTTGTCCACATCGATATACAGGATTGCAAGGTGCGAACCGCTCCTTCGGCTGCGCAGGAGGGCTTGCTCCAGGCGGTCGAGAAACAGGGACCGCGAGGCCACGCCGGTGAGCGCGTCGGTGTTGACCGCTTCGACCAGCTTGCGCTCGGCCGCTTTGAGCCTGGAGACGTCGCTCACGAGCGAGTAGAACCCCTCGACCCTGCCGACTGAAGTCACGTTGGGCACATAAATAACCTGCACCGCGCGCACCTTGCCTTTCATCTCGAGCTCGGCCTGGAATTCGACTCGCTCCCCGTTCATCGCCCGCCCGATCCACGGCTGGAATTTGGCGTACTCGGTTTCCCCAAGAACGTCGCGAACGGTGCGCCCGGTGACACGCTTGTCCGCACTGCCCATCCAGTCTTCGTAGGCTCGATTGGTGAATCGATAGATCTCCAGGCCGTCGATGTATCCGATCAGCGCATCCATGTTGTCGGTAACGTCGAGGAGGCGCGCCTGCGTTTCGCGCTTGTCCGTGAGCAGGGCATTGAAGGCGCGCGCGAGGTCGCCGATCTCGTCTCGCCGCTCATCCGGGAGCAGCAAGCCTTGTCCGCCATCGGCCTGGATTTCGTGAGTTGCGCTCTGGAGATCGGTGAGCGGCCTGAGCAGGCGGCCCGTACCGAACCAGACGAACGGGGCAAACAAGAGTCCGATCAAAAGCGCGCCGATCGCAATTCTCTTCTGCGCCTCGGCGATCGGCGCAAAGGCTTCTTCGACCGGCAACGCGGTGACGACCGCCCAAGGCACCGCAGTCATTTGCTTGAAGCCGAAGACTGCGTGCAGTCCGCGGCTGTTGACGTCCTGTTCCCAACCGTCTTCGCCTCGGACGACGCGATCGAAATAATGCGTAATCCCCGCCTGCGGCCCTTTGGTCAGGATGCGATCCAGGTCGCGTGAGACGACGATCGTGCGGTCTTTTCCGATGAGGGCATAGGCGCCGGTCTTGCCGACGCGGTCCCGGCTGAGTTGCCCCAGGAAATTCGGCTTCAGCAGCGCGAGCTGACCGCCGATCACTCCCAGCACGGTGCCAGCCGCCCCGAGTATCGGCGCCGTCAGCATGATGCTTGGCTGCTTCGATGCCTTGGCGAGGTATGGTTCCGAGATGACGCCCAGTTTTTTCTCCAGGGTCTGCTGGAAATACGCCCTGTCGTCGGCGCTGAGAGACTGAGTCTGCACCGGCGGGGATCTTGCGATCACCTGCCCGGCTGGCGAGAACACGAAGACGTCGTCGAACAACTCGTGAAGCGCCGGGAACGTCTCGATCTGCATCCCGTCGATGCGTTCCTGCGCACCCGCCTGCCGGGTCATCTCGCGCGCAGCGGCCTGCAGCGCACGCATTCGCAGCGCAAATTTTTCGTCGATGTCATCCGCTTCCTGGCTCGCGAGGGTCAGTTGCTGCGTGCCGATGACTTCCTTGAGGTCGGCTTCCACCAAGCGGATGCTTACCGCCGAGACGGCCGCGAGCACGCACACGAACGCAATGGTGACGAACAGCGTCGCTTTTTGTTTGATGTTCAGGCGGCCCCCCCGGGCAATTCTTGGAAGTCTGCTGCCCCGCTACTTTAGCTTACCCATCCTGGGAGGAGCGGGGTTAAGGACGACAGATCCGCTTCAGGATCAGCTTCGCCTCGCATTCAGGGTCGGCTTCCTCGAGTTGCGCGAGCTTCCTCTCCAGCGTGCCCTTCGCTTTTTCCACATAAGCAAGTCCGGCCATCAGTTCCTCATGGCCTAGGTCGCCGAGCGCGGGCGCAGCGAGCGTGCAAACATCCAGCGTTAGTTTGAGGGTAGGGAGCAAAGAGGCCACTTGCTCCTCGGCCTCCATGACGGCGAGCAACGCGCTATGGATGCTTGCGGTTTCGGAGGGCGTAGGAATCATGTAGCGCTACAGCCCGGGGTTGTCTTCCAGGTACTGGGTGATGCTGTCGAGTGACGTGCCTACGGCCTTGACCGCGCCTATCAGGGTCCTGACTTCGATCCCGAGCATGCCAGCCCAGAAGACCATCTCGTCATAGCTGCCGATGTCGATGACGAAGACGCCGCCCTTGGCATCCCCGGGTGCACGTTCGAAGGGGGAGGGTGAACTCATGATCCAGGTGAAGATCGAGAAAGCCGCATGGCGGACAGGAGGAGCTGTCTGACCCGCCCGTCATGCGGTTTCGCCGATTGATTAGGGCTGCCTCCTGCTCTTGCGGATGCGTGCAAAGCCAAGCAGGCCCAGGCCTGCGAGCATCATTGCGTACGTTTGTGGCTCGGGCACCGCGGCCACCGACAAGGCGGAGAAGCTCTCTGCGCCGCCGGCAACGCCCGTGATCGTCGACTCGAGCGCGATGCGGAAGTTACCCGCGCCCTGCTGGTTGAACACGGTGTTGTTGAGGTAAGTCTGCTGCGCCTGGTCCACTGCGATCAGGAAGCCAGCTGAGCCATTTCCCGTGACCGTGCTCGCGAGCGTGAAATTGCCGTCGATTGCGGCGATGACCGTGTCGCCGTTGTAGAACTTGAGCGTGACATCGGTCACCGTGAGCCCATCGCCGCCCGGTTCGACTGCATTGAACAACAAGTTCACGTTGCTCGCGGTCGTCCAGTTGAGGTCCGACAGCGAGGGAATGCCGTACTTCTGGTTGTCGCTTAGCGGATTCACGGTATCGCCGCCGGCGTTCGTGATCCCGTTGCCGCCGAACACGAGCGCGTCGCTGATACCCGGTGTAAGGGCAACGATCGTGCCGCCGCTGATTCCGATCGCAGCCGACTCGGTCGTGTTGTTGCCGCGCGCCTGCTCGGTCAGGATCCGCGGGTTGTTGCCGAATCCTTGTGCGGCAACGGAGAGTTCGCCGTTCAGGACAAGGCTTGCGTGCGCCGCGCCTGTCAGGGCCATGAATGCGCCCGCAACGGCGGACAGCTTCAATATTTTCATTTGTGAATCTCCGATCGATGGATGTTTTGGGGTCGCGCTACTCATTCCTGAGGCGCCACTGAACGATGAAGGCGGGGAATAAAAGCGTCGATAGGGCATATAGTCCCGTCCCGATGGGCGGACGCTTGTAGGTGTAAATCCTACGCAGCCCAGCATGCGAGAGAGTGCCGCGACAAGCTGGCGTGTTTTCCACATCCGAAAAAAGCTCCTACATCCGATTCGCAATCCGCCTATTGAGGCAACGCGGAGCGGCGTCAATACTCAACCGATGCACACCCAGCCCGCAGCATGGTCCAGCGGCGACAGGGGCGGCCACGCATGCGAAGACTGTCTCGATCTGCTCGCTTCTTCGCCGCCACGCCCGACGCCCCACCAGTATCTCGTCAGGACGCGGATCGACGCGCAAGATCACGATGAACCCGTCTACAAGTGCCTCCTTTGCGGCACAGAGGTTGCGCGGCATCAGGAGGAAGGGGTGTCGGGTTGGGTACGCCGGCGCCCACTTGGCTGACCGAGTGTTCATGAAGTGTGCGTTCATGCACTGTAGAGCGTCGAAACGAAGCGCAACGATGGAGTGCGGGCCCTGCCATAGGCTCCTTTATTCCTTCCCCTACTGAAATGGAGACAGCAATGAATCATCGTTATAAGGTACTGGCATTAGGCGCCCTGGTTGCCGCGGTTTGGTGCACGGCGCCGATCGCGCAAACCGGCGGGTCGTCGGGCGGCTCTTCCAGTTCGAGCACCGGCGCGGCCGGCAGCGGAATGAGTTCGGGCGCATCGGGCACGGGTTCAAGCACCGATTCGAGCACCACGCGAAGCCCCGGCAGCACGTCTTCCGGCAGCGGGATGTCGGGCAGCGGCAGCGGGATGTCCGGCAGCGGAACGTCGGGCAGCGGCGCATCGGGCAGCGGCACTTCAACCAGCGGCACCTCGAGCAGTTCCGGGATGTCGGGCGGCACCGGCGCATCGGGCACCGGGGCGTCCGGATCCGGCACCATGGGCAGCTCCGGAATGTCGAGCAGCTCCCGCAGCACCGGTTCCGCGGATGCCAGCTCTGCCACGTCCTCGTCGGGCGGCGGCTCCGCGATGGGCGGCGCGCGCAGCCCCAGGGCCGACCGCAACTGAAAGACTGATTAGATCGTAGGAACCCGCGGAGGGCGGCTGGCCTTCCGCGGGTTTCGCGCGTCCGTAACACCAGTGTGTGCATTCGCACTGTCGCAGAGCGCTCCGTGTAGCAGCCTCTTCGGTTGGGGAACATCTTTCAAAGGTTCCCCTTTCCAACAAACGGAGAACCAAAATGAAGCATTCGCTCAAGCTCGCCGCTGCAGGTGCCCTGATCGCCGGAATGTGGTGTGCAGCCCCCATGGCTCAAACCACCAACAGTTCGTCCTCTGCCAATCCGCCGAACGCCAATTCTTCGGCTTCCGGCGGAAGCGGTTCACAGGTCGAACCGCGCAGCACCGGCGGTTCCTCGGTCGGCGGCGGCATGTCGCTCAAGAAAGGTGCGAAGGGCAGCACGGCTTCTTCCGGCGCCACGACCTCGTCCAGCGAGGGCGGAATGAGCAGTTCGGCCGGCTCGGGGGGCTCGGGTGCGACGACCACGAGTGCGGACAGCACGCGGGCGCCACGTCGTGCGAAGGCGGATCGGAACTAGAAAAGCGGCAACGCGGAGGGGCGACCCTCCGCGCACTATTTGTACGATTAAACAATAGTCCGGAACGCTTACATACGCAGCTTGAAATGGAGCCGACGATGGATTGCAACTACAAGGAGAAACGATGAGCAGCAGCAATCCAGCCTCACCCGGACAAGCAGGAGCCCCGGCGCGCACCCGCATCGATATCCACGACGAAAATGAGGTTCGTTACTGGACCAAGGAACTCGGCGTCGACGAGCGCACCTTGAAAGCCCTCGTTGCCGCGGCAGGCTATTCCGTCGAAGCGGTCCGTGAGCGCCTGCGCCTGGCGCCGCCCAGCAAAGGGCCCCGGCCGCTCCGATAGGCGCCCCCGGGGGCGGCCTCGGCCCGCGCCTACTGCACGACCACCGAGATGTTCCCCGAACCTGTGTTTTGTGCGGCGTCTCCGGCGCTTACCCGGATTGCATGCGTGCCCGTGCGCACGCCCGTAGTATCCCAGCTGTAGGAGATAGAACCGGATTTCGACGTTGCCTTCGGAGTGCCGTCGACCAGGATGGTCATCTCAGTGACGCCTACATTGTCCGTTGCCGATGCAGTGATCGTTACCATCCCGCTAACGGTCGCGCCATTCGATGGGGAGCTGATGCTGACGATCGGTGGCGTCGTGTCCCTGGTCCCGCTGGGAGGCGGAGGGGGCGGAGGGGCGCCGCCGCCGGTGGCGTCCTGCACGGTGATCGTTGCAATGGCCTTGCCGATGTTCTGTGCCGCGTCGCTTGCCGATACGCGCACCTCGTGGGAGCCGAGCCGCACGCCGGTGAGGTCCCAGACATAGGACACGCTATTTGTGGCCGAGGTCGCCTTTTTGTCCCCATCGATATAGACGTTCATCTCCACCACGCCGACGTCGTCAGTCGCTGTCGCCGCGATCTTGATCGAGCCATTGACGATGGCCGTGGGCGCAAGCCCTACCAGCGTCACAATCGGCGGCGTGACGTCTTTGGTGGGGGTGGGTGGGGGAGGCGACGTCGGCGGGGGCGGTGGCGGGGGTGGCGGTGGCGGTGTCCCCATATTCTTTTCAAATGCGCCCATGTCGAAAGCCGCGCCCTGTGGTCGTGACACGGCCATGTAATCGTTCAGGACCACGGCACCAACGTTGGTGCCGGTGTCGATGACGGGGCTGCCGGCGGCGACCGCATAGCCGGTCGGCGATCCGGGATTCACGTACTGCGGATCGGCGCTGATGCTGTTGAGATCGTTCCCCGTCATGGCCTGCCACGCGCTGAGCGTCTGCACGAGCTGCGCAGCGGCCAGCTTCAGCGGCTGTCCGCCGCGGTAAATGTCGTTGTAGTTGCTCTTGTTGTTGACGATGTCCGTGCCGTTCGGCGCGGCCACCACGAGGTCGTAGATCGTCGTGCTGTTGCTGATGATGTTGTTGTAGACGGTGTTGTTCGTGAGCGTTGCGCCGTTCGGCCGCGGCATGCCGTTGACTTCGATGGCCGCGTAGTCCCCCGTCCCGGTCACGGTGTTGTTGAGCACCTGAACGTTGTTCGAGGCCGACACATAGATGCCGCGGCGGTTGTTGTTCGCGATGACGTTGTTGTAGATGAGCGCATTTTTGGTCTCTTCGACGAAAACCCCGGCTTCCTTGGGGCCGTTGTCATGGATGTAGTTGTTGCGGATGACGATCTGGCCGCCCCCGTTGCAGTTGTCGCACCAGATGCCTGAGGCCTTGTTGAAGGCGACCTCGTTGGCCTCGACCGTCCCGTAGGAAATCGACGTGCCCTTGAATCCGGACGCATGCCATTGCGAGTTGAAGCCGCGGTAATTGTTGTTGTTGATCTGGTTTTTCGAGACGAGGAAGGCTGACGTGGCCGCGGTGCTGATGCCCACCGCGCCGTTGTTGCTCACGATATTGTTGATGGCTTGAGTATTGTTCTGGAAGTAGCCCATGCCCAGGCCGCTGAAGTCGGTCCACTGGATGTCGCAGTTTTCTATGATCGAATTGTTGCTGAGCTCGACCGCGTTGCCCTGCTGG
>JANXRZ010000236.1 GCA_025352885.1 Pseudomonadota bacterium
TGCCTTCAAGGGCGCTGCGCAGCGTGTGCCAGGCGAGGGTGGCGCACTTGACGCGCATCGGAAATTCCCAGACCCCGGACAGCACCGCGAGCTTGCCGACGTCCTCGGGCTTCACCTCGCCGTTCGGGCCTTCGGTCAGGAGGGTGTGGACGTGGCCGAACAGCGCCAGCGCCTCTGCCTCCTTCTTGCCCTTGAGAGCCGCAGTCATCAGCGAAGCCGAGGCCTTCGAGATGGCGCAGCCGTCTCCCTGGAAGGCAATGTCCGCGATGACTCCGCCCACGAGCTTTACGTAGACCGTCAGGTGATCGCCGCACAGCGGATTGAAGCCCTCGGCGGTTCCCGTCGCGTCCGCGAGCTTGCGGAAGTTGCGCGGCTGCTTGCTGTGGTCGATGACCACGTCCTGATAAAGATCTCGAAGTTCGCTGTTCATCGGAATACCTCTTGCACCTTCCACAGGCCGGCCACCAGCGCATCGATGTCCTGGCGTGTGCTGTAGCAGGCAAGCGAGGCGCGGGCTGTAGCGGCGACCCCAAGCCGCTTCATCAGGGGTTGCGCACAGTGATGGCCCGCGCGGATCGCAATGCCCTCGCGGTCGAGGATGGTGGCGATATCGTGCGGATGAATGCCGTCGAGCATAAAGGACAGGACGCTCGCCTTGGCGTGCGCGGTGCCGATCAGCCGAAGGCCCGGAATCTCGGCGAGCGCGTGGATGCCGTAGGCGAGTACGTCAGCCTCGTGGGCAGCCAGTGCGTCGTGTTCCAGCCCGGCGAGGAAGTCGATGGCCGCGCCGAGACCGACGGCGCCCGCCAGGTTGGGCGTGCCGGCCTCGAACTTGTAGGGCGGCTTGTTATAGACCGTCTTCTCGAAACTGACCGACAGGATCATGTCGCCGCCGCCCTGCCAGGGCGGCATTTCCTCGAGCAGCTCTCGCCGGCCGTAGAGCACGCCGATGCCGGTGGGGCCGTACATCTTGTGGCCGGACAGCGTGTAGAAGTCGCAGCCCAGCGCCTGCACGTCCACCTTGAGGTGCGGGGCCGCCTGTGCCCCGTCCACCAAGACGCGTGCGCCGCGCGCGTGCGCCATCTCGACGATGCGCCGGATCGGATTAATGCTGCCGAGCACGTTCGAGACGTGCGTGACAGCGACGAGCCGGGTTCTCGGTCCGATGAGCTTCTCGAACTCCTCGAACAGGAACTCACCGGCATCGTTGATGGGCGCGACGCGAAGACGGGCCCCCTTCTCTTCGCAGAGCATCTGCCAGGGCACGATGTTCGAGTGGTGCTCCATTGCGCTGATGCGCACCTCGTCGTCCGCGCCGACATGCGCTTTTCCGTAGGTTTGCGCAACCAGGTTGATGGCCTCGGTGGTGCCGCGCACGAAGATGACCTCGCTGGCGTGTTCGGCGTTCAGGAACCGCTGCACCTTGGCGCGAGCGCCCTCGTATTCCTCGGTCGCTCGTTCGGCGAGGTAGTGCACGCCGCGGTGAACGTTCGCGTTGTCCTTCGAGTAGAAACGCGCCAGCGCATCGATGACGGCTTGGGGCTTCTGGCTGGTCGCGGCGTTGTCCAGGTAGACCAGTGGCTTCCCATAGACCTTCTCCCCGAGGATAGGGAAGTGCCGGCGCAGACGTTCAATGTCGAAGTCGCCTGCCCGCTCCTGCGCCGACGATCTTGTCAGCAGCGCACTCATGCCGGTACTCCTGCGGCTGGGCCGTTATTGAAGCGGGTCGCAAGCATCCGCAGTACCCGGGAGTGCAGCGACGGCACCTGGATCAGATCGAGCATCTCGGCTGTGAACGCGTAAGTCAGCAGATCCCGCGCCACCTGCTGCGGAATGCCGCGCGTGCGCAGATAATACAGCGCCTCGTCGTCGAGCTGGCCCACCGTGGCACCGTGCGCGCACTTCACGTCATCGGCAAAGATCTCGAGCCGCGGCCGGGTATAGGCCTGCGCCGACGCCGACAGTAGGAGATTCTTGTTGGTCTGGCTCGCATCCGTCTTCATGGCGCCCGGCTGCACGACGACGCGACCGTCGAAGATGCCACGCCCGTGTCCATCAACCACGCCCTTGTAAAGCTCACGGCTGGTGCAATGGGGGGCGGCGTGCTCGATTGTCGTCGGGTTGTCGTGGAGCTGTCGGCCGCGCGGCAGGTACAGGCCGTTCAGCACGACCTGCGCTTCGGGGGCTTCGAGCGCGACCTGCACCTCGTGCCGGGCGAGCGCGGCGCCGAGGGCGACCGAGTGCGCCGAGAACCGGCTTGCGCGCCCCTGGCGCACGTCCATGAATGCGAGATGGAACGCCGACTCGGCCTCGTCCTGAACCTTGTAGTGCTCCACGACGGCGCCCTCGTCGAGAACGAGCGCGGTGACCGCATTGCTGAGATAGATGCCGCCGGCGATGCCGACGTGGGTCTCCACGATCGTCACCCGGCTGCCGGCACCTGCGAACACCACCGACAACGGATGCGACACCAGCGGGGTGGTGCCCGCATCCGAGAGGAACACGAGGTGGATCGGCTCTTCTACGCGTATGTGGGCCGGAATCCGAATGAAGGCACCGTCCTCACCCAAGGCTACATTGAGCGCCGTGAATGCCTGGGGCCGCTCGCGCAAGCGCCGCCAGAGCAGCGCTTCGAGCGCCTCATCTTCCTGGGCGAACACCGAGGCGAGACTGCCGAGCTTGACGCCCTCGGGCAGGCTTTTCAACGCAGAGAGCTCGGCGACGAAATAACCGTTGACGAAGACCAGCCGCGGGCCGCCGAGCTCACCCGCGAGCGCGCTGACGTCACCTGGGGACAGCGCGCGGCGCGCGCCGGGCTCGGCCGGCGCGAAAGGGATCTCCAGGATGGGCGCGACCCGCGTGTACTTCCAGGCCTCGTCCTCGCCAGTCGGAAAGCCATGGACCCCTACCCACCCGAAAGCCGAGCGGCGCAGCGAATTCAGCCAACGCGGGTGGTGTCCGTTGACTTTGGATTCAAGACGTGAGATGCCCTGGAGAAAGGCATTCGCCGTGCCGCTCATGGCCTTGCTCCGACTGCCGTGCGTGTCGCGCTTGTGGCGGGTGCGGTCGGCTGCGGCTCGAAGCCCGCGTAGCCGCGCTGTTCCAATTGCAGCGCCAGCTCCTTGCCGCCGGAGGCCACCAGTCGACCGTTGACCATCACGTGGACGTAATCGGGCACGATGTAGTCGAGCAGCCGCTGGTAATGCGTGATGACCAGCATCGCGCGATCCGCAGCGCGCAGCGCATTGACCCCGGCTGCGACGGTGCGCATCGCATCGATGTCGAGGCCCGAGTCGGTCTCGTCGAGGATGGCCAGCCTGGGCTCCAGAATTGACATCTGAAATATCTCGTTGCGCTTCTTCTCGCCGCCGGAGAAGCCTTCGTTGACGGAGCGGCCCATAAAGGTCGGGTCCATTTCGACCAGCTTCATCCGCTCCTTGGCGAGCGCGAGAAAATCCATCGCGTCGAGTTCTTCGAGCCCGCGCTGGTTTCGAACCGCATTGAGCGCCGTACGCAGGAAATAGAGGTTGCCGACGCCGGGGATCTCGACCGGATACTGGAACGACAGGAAGATGCCGGCGACCGCCCGCTCCTCCGGTGCCAGGGCGAGCAGGTCCCGGCCCTCATAGCGCACCTCACCCGCAGTCACCTGGTAACTGTCGCGGCCTGCGAGCACCTGGGCGAGCGTGCTCTTGCCCGAGCCGTTGGGGCCCATGATGGCGTGCACCTCACCCGCGTTCACTTGCAGATCGATGCCGCGCAGGATCTCCCGGCCTTCAACCTTCGCGAGCAGATTTATAATTTCAAGCATGTTCTGGCTTCCCTTTTTTTAGTTTCAGCCGACGCAGCCTTCCAGGCTCACGCTCAGCAGCTTTTGCGCTTCGACTGCAAATTCCATCGGCAGCTCCTTGAACACCTCGCGGCAGAAGCCGTTCACGATCATCGAGACCGCGTCTTCGGCGCGGATGCCGCGCTGCCGGCAATAGAACAACTGGTCTTCGCCGATCTTCGAGGTGGATGCTTCGTGCTCGACCCGCGCGCTGGGGTTTTTCACCTCGATGTAGGGGAAGGTGTGGGCGCCGCACTGGTCACCCAACAGCAGCGAGTCGCATTGCGTGTGGTTGCGCGCACCGCTCGCGCCGGGCAGGATCTTCACCAGGCCGCGGTAGGTGTTCTGGCCGCGCCCGGCAGAGATGCCTTTCGAGAGGATGGTGCTGCGGGTGTTTTTGCCGATGTGGATCATCTTGGTGCCGGTGTCGGCCTGCTGGCGATTCGCGGTAAGCGCCACCGAGTAGAACTCGCCGACCGAGTTGTCCCCCTGCAGAATGACGCTGGGGTACTTCCAGGTGATGGCCGAGCCGGTCTCGACCTGGGTCCAGGAGATCTTCGAATTTCTGCCGGCGCACTTGCCGCGCTTGGTGACGAAGTTGAAGATACCGCCACGGCCCTCGGCATCGCCCGGATACCAGTTCTGCACGGTGGAATACTTGATCTGCGCGTCATCGAGCGCGACCAGCTCGACCACCGCAGCGTGAAGCTGGTTCTTGTCGCGCATGGGTGCCGTGCAGCCTTCGAGGTAGCTCACGTAGGCACCCTCATCGGCGATGATCAGCGTGCGCTCGAACTGGCCGGTGTCGGCGGCGTTGATGCGGAAATAGGTCGACAGTTCCATCGGGCAGCGCAGGCCTTTCGGGATGTAGCAGAACGAGCCATCGGTGAACACCGCCGAGTTGAGCGTCGCGTGCTTGTTGTCGGTATAGGGCACCACGGAGCCGAGGTACTTGCGCACCAGCTCAGGGTGATCCCGCACCGCCTCCGAGAACGAGCAGAAGATCACACCGACAGCGGCCAGCTTGTCCTTGAAAGTCGTGCCGACAGAAACCGAGTCCACGATCGCGTCCACCGCGACGCCGGAGAGGCGCTCCTGCTCGGCGAGCGAGATGCCGAGCTTGTTGAACATGGCCCGAACTTCCGGATCGACCTCGTCGAGGCTCTTGAGGCCCGGCCCCTTGGGCTTGGGTGCCGAGTAATAGATGATGTCCTGGTAGCCGATGGGCGGGTGGGCCACATTAGCCCAGTTCGGCTCCGCCATGGTCAACCAGTGCCGGTAGGCTTTGAGGCGCCACGCCAGCAGCCACTCGGGCTCATTCTTTTTCGTCGAGATCAGTCGGATGACATCCTCGTTGAGCCCGCGCGGGACCTCATCGGTCTCGAGCTCGGTGACGAAGCCGTACTGGTATTCCCGCTCGGTAAACTCGCGCAGTTGGTTCTGTACAGCGCTCATGGCCGACTCCCCAAAGTATTTTTGCTGGCGCTCTTGCTGCGACAGCCGGCCTCTTGCGAAACCACCGAACGCAGCAGCCTGAGCGTCGTTCTGTCAGAGGTCGGATCCGGGGCCATTTCGTAGCGCGGGATGGACTGGTCCACCTCGTTCGACCAGGCGTCAATACCGCCCGTCATCGAGCGGACGTTCTTGAAGCCATGGCCGGCGAAGTACGACGCGGCGTCGAGGCTCCGCCGACCGTGGTGGCAGTGGAAGACGATGGGCGTGTCCTTGGGCAAGCCCATCATTTCCTGCGCGATCTCTTCTGTATTGAGCGTTGCGCACTGGATTCGAGCCAACTGCCACTCTTCCCGGGTCCGAACATCGACCAGACGGGGAGGAAGGTTGCTCTGAAGCGCCGCCGCGACGTCCACCGGGCTCATCTGCATACGCCGATCAGTCTGCCCGGCCTGCTCGATGAATGCGATGAGCTCGTCGAGATCCTTGATTTTGTGGCTGCGCGCAACCTCACCGAGGAGGTCCCCGGGTTCATAGCCGCAACTGTTACATCCGCCGATGTGGAAACGTTGAAACAGAGCCCGCTGCGCGCTCGGATAGGCCGCCAGCACCTCCCGCATCGTGCTGGCCGCGTTGATCGTTGTTGCCGTCATGGCTGACTCCTTATCTAAAGGGAACTTGTTGTCGGACCGCTTTCCGGTTGCGAGCCTTCTACTTTGACAGCGCCCGACCATTAGTAAAGTAATCTCTTTTCTTTTATTTGTCAAACAAATACTTTGTTTATTAACCGCTCGCAAGAAGCTTGACTTCATTTTCAAAAGCAAGTACTTTGCAAATTGTGAAAAACAATTTGATGAGAATCGAGTGGCGCTGACAGCGCACACACCGACCTCGGGTCGCGACAGAGTTCCCTTATTGCTCAAGACAAAGGGTCCCCAAACGGCGGCTCGGATGGCCGAGCGACTGGGGGTCACGACGATGGCTGTGCGTCAACATCTCGCCGCCCTTCAAGAGCAGGGACTGGTCGACTATGTCGATGAAAGGCGAAAAGTTGGCCGCCCGGCGCGCGTCTGGCACCTCACGCCCGACGCTAACGACCGATTCCCGGACCGTCACGCGGAACTCGCCGTCGGGATACTCCAAGCCGTCCAAGGCACCTTCGGCGAAGAAGGTCTCGAGCGCCTTATCACCGCGACCACGCAGCAGCAGATTGATGCCTACCGCGTGAGGATGCCCGGACCCGGCACGACACTCAAACAGCGCGTGACGGCGCTGGCGAAAATTCGCCGAGACGAAGGCTTTATGGCCGAATGGCACGAAGTGCGCGACGGGACGATTGAATTCCTGCAAAACCACTGCGCCATCAATAGCGCCGCGCGCTTCAGCGGCATGCTCTGCAGCGGTGAACTGGCACTCTTCCGCGCGGTGCTGGGTGATGGCGTGTCCGTGGAAAGATTCGAATACCTCCTTAGCGGTGACCGGCGGTGTGCCTACCGTATTAGCAACCTGAAAATCCCGTCGACATCGTCAAACTCAGCTTAGTTCAAGTCGGCGACGTGTTGCGGGTGGTCGGCGATCAGGTGCGATTTCGATCAAGATAACCCATTGCGCACGCAGCTGCGGCATGGGCTGGGATGTCGCCAATGAGGTCCGGGACAAGATGCTGGCACCACACCGCCCCGATTGGCCGAGGTGAAGTCGACATCCTGTTCGACCCGCCCTCGAACCGCTCGAAGATGTTCGATGCGTCTCTGTTGAGCCCGGCCTTCGACAAAGATCAACTCCGAAAATCCCACTGAAAAGACCTACATGAACCTGACCATCCTGCTGCTTGAAGACGTGCATGCCAGCGCCACATCGATTCTGCAGACCATCCGAGGCGCCGAGATCATTCGGTTGAAACACGCACCGGATGCGCGGGAACTGAAGACGCTGCTCGCTGACGTGCAGGTGCTGGGCTTGCGCTCGCGCACCATGCTGGATATCGGCGTGCTGGAGCACGCGCCGCAGTTGCGCGCCGTCGGTGCCTACTGCACCGGCACCAACAATATCGACCTGGGAGCTGCCGCTGAGCGGGGCGTGGCCGTCTTTAACGGGCCGTTCTCCAACACCCGCTCGGTGGCCGAGCTGGTGATCGGCCACGCCATCCACTTGCTGCGGCGCGTGCCCGAGCGCCATGCCGCCGCCAAGCGCGGCGAGTGGCTGAAGGATTCACGCGGTTCCAACGAAATCCGCGGCAAGACGCTGGGCATCGTCGGCTACGGCAAGATCGGCACGCAGACCGGCCTGCTGGCGGAATCGATCGGCATGCGCGTGATCTACCACGACATCGAGGCCTGCTTGCCGCTGGGCAACGCCACGCCGGCCGCGACGCTCGAAGCCTTGCTGCAGGAGGCCGACGTGGTGACGTTGCACGTGCCGCAGACCAAGCGCACCCGGCACATGATCGACGCCGGGAGCCTCGGGCAGATGAAGCCCGACGCGGTGCTGATCAACCTGGCGCGCGGCCATGCGATCGACATCGATGCCTTGCACGCGGTGCTGGCCAGTGGACGGCTGCGCGGTGCCGCCATCGATGTGTTTCCCAGCGAACCGGCATCGGCGGCACAGGCCTTCGAGTCGCCGCTGCGCGACCTCGACAACGTGATCCTCACGCCGCATGTGGCGGGCTCGACCGTCGAGGCGCAGCGCAACCTCGGCATCGAGGTCTCGGAGAAGCTGCGCGACTACCTGACGCTCGGCGCAGTGCGCGGCAGCGTGAA
>JANXRZ010000246.1 GCA_025352885.1 Pseudomonadota bacterium
CGAGCAGGACGCGGACCGCCTTGCGGACGCCGCGCGGGTCGACCGCAAGGGCTGGCGTTGGCCGGAGTACAAGCCGCTCGTCGAGCTTGCGGTTGCGTACAAAGTGCCGATCCTTGGCGCCAATCTCTCACGCGAGGGCGCACGCGCCGTCATGCGGGCAGGCCGTCCGGCCGAAGGGCTTGAGCCCGTCACTGCCGAGACGCGGATTGCCCTTGAGAAGGACATTGTCCAGGGTCATTGCGGTATCCAGCCTCCAGCCGCAGTGCTCTCGGGGATGATCGAAGCCCAGAGGGCGCGGGATGCGCGCATGGCCGAAACGCTTCGAGGTGCCGGGGAAAGCGGCGTGGTCCTGATTGCGGGAGCAGGCCATGCCCGGCGCGACCGCGGGGCGCCAGCGTATCTGCCGAAGGGGCTGCAGGATGCCTTGTTGAGCATCGCGTTCGTCGAGGTCGATGGCGATGAATTCGCGCCCCTCGGCCGCTTCAAGGGCGTCTATGACGTCGTATGGTTTACGCCTCGCGAGAAGCGCGAGGATCCGTGCAAGGGCCTGAAGCTGCCCGAGCGGTAGGGCCCCGTTATGCGGCCCTCATGCGGCCATCGCAACCTGCATCGCCGAAACTGGAAGGGCTTCCTGGAGAATCTCGACGGCGGCCTCGCGGCAGCGCCCGCATCCCGTTCCCACGCCGAGGGAGCATTCGAGGTCCCTGAGCGAGCAGTTCCCGCCCTCCGCGCACTCCCGGATAGCCCGTTCGGTGATGCCGTTGCAGATGCAGATATACATACAAATCATTATCATTCAAGAAATAAGATCACGCAATAGCCTTTTGAAGTTAGCGAACACTCCGACTATTCTCCTCACAAACAGGCGTTGACAAGTCAAATGCTAACAATTATCGTTATCAGGTGAACCCACCCGCCGAACCCGACTCGAACAAGACAGCTTCGCCGATGGAGAAGACAGTGCAGCGAATCCTGAGCCAGACCTTGTTTGCGGACGGACGCGAAGTGGTGATCCTGCATAACGGCCGCGAGTACCGCCTGCGCCTAACGCAGAACGACAAGCTCATCCTGACGGCTTAGCAGCGCCCAATGGCCACGCTGTCCCACTCGTCCTTCGATTCGCATTCGGGCTCCGACCGCACCTCCCGTCGCGCGGGCGCCGTGGTAGCGATTGGTCTGCACATCGCCGCGGCCGTCGCATTGCTGAGCTACCAGCCGGCCCGAAAAGCCCTTCTCGAGGTTGCGCCCATCATGGTCGACCTGATCACGCCGCCAAAGCCCGTCGAGATCCGCTCCGCGCCACCTGTCGAAGTTCACAAGCCCAAGCCAACCGCTCCGGTGGTAAGGCCCCCAAGGCCCACTTCGCCGCCGCCGAGCCTCATCACCGCACCCTCGCAGGCACCTTCCCCGGTGGTTGCCGCCCCGCCCGCTCCGCCGCAGCCGCCGGCGCCGATCGCCGAAGCCTCCGCGCCTACTCATGGACCTCCGGCCTCGCCGGTTACCGTCACTCCGCCAATCTTCAGTGCCGATTACCTTGAGAATCCTCCCCCTGCGTACCCGGCTGTCTCGCGAAAAATGCGTGAGGAGGGCCGCGTCATGTTGCGCGTTCACGTAACGATGCAAGGGACAGCCGACGAAGTGCAGGTGCGCACTACCAGCGGCAACTCTCGCCTCGACGACGCAGCCGTGGAAACCGTCCGGCGCTGGAAGTTCGTGCCGGCCAAGCGCGGCAACGACGCCGTCTCCGCATGGGTGCTCATTCCCGTCTCTTTCAAACTGGACAGCTGAATCATGGAACCCAGCCAGGCCATGGGCCTTGCAAGCTTTTTCGCGCAAACCGACACGATCGGCCGCGCCATCCTCATCGTGCTCTTTCTCATGTCGCTCGCGAGCTGGTACTTCATCCTCACGAAGACGATTGCGCTGCTCCTCGAGCGCAAGAAGAGCGCGAGCTTCCTCGATGCGTTCTGGAATGCGTCATCGCTTGCGGCTGTCGAGAAGCACATCGAGGATCGCCATCCCGAGGAGCCGTTTTCCCACCTCGCCTGGCATGCGATCGTGTCTTCGCGCCATCACGAGCGCCACGGCGTCAACCGCCTCAATGAAGCCGGCACCAGCGCCGAATTCCTTACGCGCGCCATGCGGCGGGTGATCGACGAAGACACTGCTCGCCTGGAGTCGGGCCTCACCGTCCTTGCCTCGGTTGGCTCTACGGCGCCGTTCGTCGGCCTGTTCGGAACCGTCTGGGGGGTCTATCACGCGCTCGTGAACATCGGTGTGTCGGGGCAGGGCACGCTCGACAAGGTCGCCGGGCCGGTCGGCGAGGCGCTGATCATGACCGCGCTCGGCCTGGCAGTCGCGATTCCCGCGGTGCTCGCCTACAACGGGTTCGTTCGATCCAACCGCCTGATCCTTTCCAGGCTCGACGGATTCGCCCATGACCTTTTTGCGGTTCTGACCACCGGTTCGCACGTCGGCGAAACCGGGGCTGTCGTCCCGCTCAAGCCCGCGGCTTCGCGCGACCCTGCGAAAGGAGCGGCGTAGCCATGGCGTTCGGGAGCTTCGATCGCAGCGGCGGCAATGCGCCGATGGCGGAGATCAACATGATCCCGCTGATCGACGTCATGCTCGTGCTGCTGGTCATCTTCATCATCACCGCACCACTCCTCACGCATGCTGTGAAGATCGACCTGCCAAAAGCCTCGAGCCAGCCCAACCTCACGCGGCCCGAGCACATCCAGGTGTCGATCGACGCGGCGAGCGGCGTGTTCTGGAACGGTGAAAAGCTCGACCGTGCGGCAATGCGCGCGCGCCTAGCCGCGGCATCCAAGCGGGACCCCCAGCCGGAATTGCACTTGCGCGCTGACAAGGCAACGCCTTACCAGGCCGTCGCTGAAGTCATGGCGGATGCGGCGAAGTCCGGCCTGACGCGCATCGGGTTCGTTTCCAATCCCGACGACGGCCGGTAACGCACTTTCATGCGCCGCCTTCTCCACCTGCTTGCCGCGTGCGTACTCGCGATGTCGGGCGCCTCGCCGGTCCTCGCGCAGGAACGGGAGCAGACGATCCTCCACCTCCTCGATTACGTTGGCGCCGACTATGGCGGCGCGGTGGAGAACGGGCGCATCAAGAGCGCCGACGAATACAAGGAAATGGTCGAATTCAGCGGTCAGGCACTCGGGGGCATCAGGGCGCTTGCCGAAAATCCGGCCAAGACCACCCTGGTCGCGGAAGCCCGATCGCTCTCGAAGCTAGTTGCGGACAAGGCCCCGGCGGCCGCAGTAGCGGACGCGGCGGCCAAGCTCAGGTGGGCGGTGATCGGCGCCTACAAGCTGCAGGTTGCGCCGCGTGCCGCGCCTGATCGCGCACGAGGCGCGACTCTCTATGCGGCGAATTGCGCTTCGTGCCACGGCGTCGAGGGGCGCGGCGACGGGCCGGCCGCAAAGGGCCTGGATCCGGCGCCGAGCAACTTCCATGATGCCGGGCGCAGGGCGAACCGCAGCCTCTACGGCCTCTACAGCACCATCACGCTCGGCGTCACGGGAACACCGATGCCCTCCTTCAGGCAACTGCCGGAGGACGACCGCTGGGCGCTCGCGTTCCACGCCGGCAGTCTTGGCGCGACGCCTGCTGACTTGAAAGCAGGCGCGGCCGCTTGGGCTTCCGGCCAACTGCGCACCACCTTTCCGGATCTCGCGGCAGTCACCGGTTTTTCGGCGAATGAAATACGCGTGCGTCACGGCGAAAGTGCCGCACAGGCGCTCCATTACCTGCGAGCGCATCCAGAGGCGATCACCGCCGGCAAGCCCCTGCCTATCGCGTTTGCGCGCCAGAAGCTGGCCGAGAGCCTCGCCGCTTACCGCAAAGGCGACGTCATTGGCGCACGCGAAGCCGCAACGACCGCCTATCTCGAAGGGTTCGAGCTCGTGGAGGCGGGCCTGGACAATATCGACAAGCCGCTGCGCCTCGAAATCGAGCGCGGGATGCTCGCACTGCGCGCCGAATTCGGTCGCGCCGAGGACGCCCAGCTGGTCGCCAGGCGCGTCGGAGCCCTCGAAGGATTGCTTGCCGCAGCCGAGACCAAGCTTGCCGCCGGTGAGTTGTCGGCGGGCGCGGCCTTTACCGGGTCGCTCGTGATCCTGCTGCGCGAGGGGCTCGAAGCGATCCTCCTGCTTTCGGCAATCATCGCCTTCATCACCCGCACCGGGCGCCGGGACGCCCTGCCATACGTGCACGCCGGCTGGATCGCCGCGCTTGTGCTGGGCGTGGCCACGTGGGCGGTCGCGAGCTTTCTCATCGGCATCTCGGGCGCGAGCCGCGAGATGACCGAAGGCATCACCGCGTTGATCGCATCGGCCATGTTGCTTTACGTCGGCTATTGGCTGCATGGCAAAGGGCAGGCGCAGGCTTGGAGCGCCTTCATCCGCACGAGCGTCGGCGCAGCGCTCGAGAATAAAACTTTGTGGGCAATGGCCGGTGTGTCATTCGTCGCCGTCTATCGCGAGGTCTTCGAAGTCGTCTTGTTCTATGAAGCGCTCTGGGTGCAGGCCGGACCGGACGGCCACGCAGCGGTCCTTGCAGGCGTCGGCTCGGCAGGGCTCATGCTGGCGGCACTCGGCTGGGCGATCTTCAAGTACAGCCTGCGGCTTCCGCTCGGCCCGTTCTTTGCGGCGATGTCGCTGCTGCTCGCGCTGCTCGCAGTTGTGTTCGCGGGACAGGGGGTGGCCGCCCTCCAGGAAGCAGGCGCCATCGGGGCGAGTCCCGTCACCTTCTTCTCGCTGCCGATTCTCGGCATCCACCCGACCCTCGAGAGCCTGGGTGCACAAGTGCTGGCCGGGGCGCTGATTGCACTTGGAGCATTCGCGTCTACGCATCGCGAGGCGCCGGCCGCGCGCATCAAATATTGAACATTAATTTACGTAGAACCAATGAATTAGAGGCTCTCCGGCCTATTCGTATAACGTTTTTATACTACTCACTCCGACACATGAAAGGGCTCTAATGAACACCCCACTCATTCGCCTCATCGTGCTCACCGGCGGCCTGGCCGCCGCTTCAGCGTCACAGGCCACGGGCCTTGCCACCTGCGAATCAGGTTCCAAGGAAACCTGGCAGTCGCAGGAGAAGCTCGAGAAATCCCTCACGGAAAAAGGCTGGAAAGTCCGCCGCATCAAGGTCGACGGCGGCTGCTACGAGGTCTATGCGCTCAACGAGAAGGGCGAGCGCGTCGAAGCCTACTTCCATCCGCAAACGCTCGCGCCGGTCCCGACCAAGCAACGCTAGCGCGCATGGGTCCTGCAGGCTCCCGGGTGCAGGTCTGGGATCCGCTCGTGCGGGTGGCGCATTGGGTGCTTGCGGCCTGCATTGCGGCGGCGTGGTTTACGCCGTCCGGCAATCCGCAGTGGCATGAAGGCGCAGGCTATGCCGCGCTCGTCGCCGTCATCGTCCGGGTGCTGTGGGGAGCGGTCGGTCCGCTGCATGCGCGGTTTTCGTCGTTCGTCCGCTCCCCTGAAAAGACGCTGGGCTACGCACGGCTGGTGGTGTCAGGTCGCGAGCCGCGCTACCTCGGTCACAATCCCTTGGGCGGCTGGATGACTGTCACGCTGCTCGTCGTGGTGGGCCTGATCGCGCTCAGCGGCTGGCTTTACACGACCGAAGCGTTCTGGGGCGTGGCGTGGGTTGCCGCCGTGCACGAAGCACTCACCTACGGCCTGCTCGGCTTAGTCGCCGTACATCTCGCAGGCGTCGCCCTTGCCTCTTACCGGCATCGGGACAACCTCGTCGCCGCCATGCTGCACGGACGCAAGCGCGCCGAATAAGCACCGTCAGAAGGACTTGGCGAGCGTGAGCCGGAAGGTCCTCGGCGCGCCGGGACTGATGTTGTTGTCCCCGTCCACCGTCGGGAAATATCTTTTGTCGCCGATGTTCTCGATGTTCAGCGCCAGGCGGGTCTTGCGGTCGAAGGTGTAATAAACGGCGCCGTCCACCCGCGTAAACGACGGCAGCTGCACCGTATTGTTGAAGGAGGTGAAGGAACTGGCCTGGTGGATTACGCCAAGGCCTGCCGCCCAGCCGCCGCCAAAGCCCACCTTGTTCCAGAACGCGAACAGCTGGTCGGGCACCAGGCCGATCTTGTTGCCGGCGGGCGTGATGCCCGCGACTGCCGCAGTCGTGCCGCTCGTGATCGGGTTGAGCACGCGCCCGTCCTGGTTCGTATAGGCGGCATACACCTCCCACTTATTCGTGACTTGCCCGGTGAGCCCGAGTTCGAGCCCTTCGACCCGCTGCCGGCCGCTCTTCACGAAGAATCCGATGCGGACCGGATCGGCCACGCGCACATCCACGCGGTCGGTGCGAAACAGCGCGGCACTCAAGGTGAGCTTGGGAAGCAAGTCCCAGCGCGCGCCGATCTCGTAGTTCTTCGCCTTTTCCGGTCCCAGGTCGGCAGTGGTCGAGGCAAGGCTGAGCTGCTCGCCGGAAGGCAGCATCGCGTAGCTGTAGCTCACGTAATAGGCGGACGCCGGCGTAGGCGTCCAGATCAAGCCCGCGCGCGGGCTCACGCCGGAATCGGTGCGCGCCAGGTCAAACGGCGTCACCAGCGTGCGGCGATCGTCGAAATTTACGGAGAACCGGTCATAGCGCAGTCCGGCGATCGCTTTCCATGTTTTTGACAAGGCGGCCTGGTCCTGCACGTACACGGCACCGACATCGGCTTTCACGTTGTTGTCCGCGTCGGTCGTATTAGGCGCGAAGCGCGTGACCGTCGCGAACGGATTCGACGCCGGCACGGTGATCGCCGTTCCGGCGCCGAAAAAGCCGGTGTTGCGGCGATTGGTGCTGTTCTGGTGCCCGATCTCGGCGCCCACGAGCACGGTGTGATCGAGGCCACCCCACTTGAATTGCTTGGTGAGGTCCGTCTGGTTGAAGACGTTCGTGCGCCAGTTCTGGTTGTTGTAAGCCGACAGGGCGAGCGTGCCGGCCGCACTCACCGCGCTGCCCGGAAAAACGTTCTGGTAATACTTGTCGTAGTACCCCACCTGGAAAGTGTTCTTCAGCTGCCAGCCGCCCCCGAGCGTCTGGTCCAGAACAATCGAGAAGCGATCCGTAGTCTGGACAGAGTTGCTCTGGCTTGCGTTGCCGAAGAAAGTGGACGGATCGGCATTGAAAGGCCGGCCGCTCTGGGAGGGAAATCCGCGGTCCGCCGTCCGGTCGTCGTGGATGCGCTCGTAACTGAACGTGAGCGCCGTATTGGCGCCGGGCACGAGCGTCACGGATGGATTGATCGCATAGCGCCTCAAGTCCGCACCCGCACGAAACGAGTTCGCGCCCTCGACCATCGCATTCAGCCTGAATGCCGCAGATTCTCCCCACTTGCCGCCCACGTCGACCGTGCTGCGCAGTTGGTTGTAGCTGCCAAGCGTGAGCGTGCCGTCGAGGATTCTTTCGAACACCGGCTTCTTGGTGGCGAGGTTCACGACGCCACCGGCACCGCCTCGCCCGAAGATCATGCCGGCCGGTCCCTTGAGCACTTCGACTCGCTCCAGGTTGTAGAGATCGCGAAAGACCTGCGCGTCATCGCGCACGCCGTTCACATAGAAATCAGCGGTGGTGCTCGAGCCGCGGATGACGATCTGGTCCCGATTGCCTTCGCCTTGGTGCAGGAGCGCGCCGGGCACGTAGCGAATCGCATCGCCGACGCTTTGCATGGCCGTGTCTTTCATCAACTGCGCGGGCACCACGCTGATCGAGGCCGGCACTTCCTTGAGCGGCGTATCGGTCTTGGTCGCGGTGGAGGAGCGCGTCGCGTTATAGCCCTGGACGGGCCCGTCGGCCGATTCGCTTTGCGCGCGCACCTTCACTTCAGGGAGCGCCTGCTCCGTTTGGGCTTGCGCCCGCTCCGCTGCGCCGAATGCAGCCAACGCCAAGACCAGCCGCCAGTAATGCCTAGATGCCATTGCCTCTCTCCCTATTCGCAAACCATTGAACGAACATCATTTTCAGAGGGTTGGCTGGCTTGCCGGGAGGCGGCTGGCGGGTCTCTGGACCGGTGCAACTGAGAATGCTAATTGTTCTCATTCAGAAGCGCAATGCCCGTTTCACGCTTAGACTGCCGGTTCCTATAAGGAGGGACAAAATGAAAATGACCACTCGTATCGCCTCGCTAGCGGTTGCGGCGCTGCTCGTCGCGCCGACGCTCGCGCAGGCGCAGGGCTGGCCGAACAAGCCCATCAGGTACATCGTGCCGTTCGCGGCAGGCGGGACCACCGACATTCTCGGCCGCATGATCGGCGCCAAGCTCGCCGAAGCGCTCGGCCAACCCGTCGTCGTGGAAAACCGTGCGGGCGCAGCCGGCGCGCTTGGCGTCGAGTTGCTCGCCAAAAGCGCGCCCGACGGCTACACGTTCGGCGGCGGCACGATCAGTTCGCACGCCATCAACGTGTCTCTCTACTCGAAGCTTCCCTACGACCCGATCAAGGATTTCACGCCTGTCACGATGCTCGCGACGCTGCCGAACATGCTCATCGTGCATCCGAGCCTCAACGTGAATACGGTCGCCGAGCTCATCGCGCTCCTCAAGGCGAACCCGAACAAGTATTCCTTTGGCTCGGCGGGCAACGGCACCTCGCAGCACATGTCGGGCGAGCTTTTCAAGGCGATGACCGGCGTGCAGATGCAGCACATCCCGTACAAAGGCAGCGGCCCGATGATTCCCGACCTGCTCGCCGGAACGATCGGCCTGAGCTTCGAGAACATGACCACCGCGTATCCGCCGACAAAAACGGGCAAGTTGAAAGCGCTCGCGGTCACCACGACCAAGCGCTCGTTCGTTGCACCCGAGGTGCCGACTCTCTCGGAATCCGGCCTCCCTGGTTTCGAAATCAGTTCCTGGCAGGCGATGTTCGCGCCGGCCGGATTGCCTAAGGACATCCAGATGCGCGTGTATTCGGAAGTGGCCAAGGCGCTCAAGTCACCGGACATCGCCAAGCGGCTGCAGGAACTTGGACTCGACGCAGGCGGCATGCCGCCGGAAGAACTCGCCGCGCTCATCCGCTTGGACATCCCGCGCCTGGGCAAGATCGTCCGCGACTCCGGCGCGAAGGTGGACTAAATCTTGGGAGGGGGTACGGGGGAACCGTTAGGTGCCCCTGTTCCGATCGTTGGAGGAGGAACGCCGTCTTCCATCAAGGATTTCAGATTTCGCACATGCCCAAGGCTGCCGTCTGAATTGAAGACGTTGGCGAGGAACACCACCGCGAAGCGCGAGACATACGGCATCTTCGAATGCTCGAGGTCGACCGCATGCGTGAGCACGGTGGTGTCCTCATCGGCCTGGAGCTCGTAGGTCTCCTTGATCCACCCGCCCGGATTCAGGTCACCACCCACGGTGCGGCAGACCAGGCGCTCGTTCGGCACGAACTCGATGAGTTCAGCCTCAGCGAGCTGCTTTTTCTTGCGTAGCCGGTAAGCGATCCGAAAGCGCCAGCCCGCGTGCGGCGCGTCAGGCACGAGCGGCACGATGTCCTCGATCTTCGGGTTCCAGGTCGACCAGGCGCGCGGTTCAGCGACCCACTGCCAGACGAGCGCGCGCGGCGCCATGATGCGCGCCCGCCCTGTGGTGAACTCCCATTTCACCCGTTCGCGTGCCCGGCGGGCGCCTTCTCCGAGGGGTCGAAATCGAGCTCCACCTTGGCGCCGTTCGGATCCATGAAGAAGAGCTGCCACGTGCCGTACGAGGGCAGCTTGCGCAGCTCGTAGTCGATGCCGTGGGCCTTCAATTTCTCGACCGTGCCGGGCAAGTCCTGCGCGGTAAACGCCATGTGATCGAGCACGCCCTTGACGAGGTCTTTCTTCTCGCGCCCCGCGATGACATGGAGGATCGCCTCCGTGCCGCCGGCGGCGTACAGCCAGGCGCCGGGAAACTTGAACGGCGGGCGCGCACCCGGCGAGAACTCGAGATGCTCCTTATAGAAAGCGAGCGTCGCATCCAGGTTATCCGTCAGGATGGTGAAGTGGTTCATTGCCGAGACGGCCATGTCGGTCTCCTTGTTCCGGTCTAGCTTCGGCCCTGCGCCTGCTTGGTCCTGTCGAGCACCGTCATGGCGGTCGTGACCAGCGACGCAATGTCGCTTGCATTGGCAGGGATGATGAGGGTGTTGCTTTCCTTGGCGAGCTCCGAGAAGGCATGGATGTACTCCTGCGCGACCTTGAGGTTCGCCGCCTCCATGCCGCCCCGGCCGGAGATCGCTTCCCCTACCGCATGCACCGCTGCCGCATTGGCTTCGGCAATGAGCCTGAGCGCGGTCGCTTCGCCCTGCGCACGGTTGATCGCGGCCTGCTTCTCGCCTTCGGAATTCAGCACCGCGGCCTGCTTCCTGCCGTCGGCGATGTTGATGTCCTGCTGCCTTTCGCCTTCGGACTTCGCGATCAGCGCGCGCTTTTCCCGCTCCGCGGTGATCTGCTGCTGCATGCTTCGCAAGATCGCCTCGGGCGGCGTGAGGCTCTTGATCTCGTAGCGCAGGACCTTGATGCCCCAGTTGCGTCCGGCTTCGTCGAGGGATCTGACGATCTGCCGGTTGATTTCGTCACGCGATTCGAACGTCTTGTCGAGCTCCATCTTGCCGATCTCGCTGCGCAATGTGGTCTGCGCGAGCTGCACGATGGCCATGATGTAGTTGGACGATCCGTAGGATGCGAGGCGCGGATCCATGACCTGGTAATAGATCACGCCGTCGACTCCGAGCTGCGTGTTGTCGCGCGTGATGCACACCTGCTCGGGCACGTCGAGCGGCACTTCCTTGAGGCTGTGCGTATAGGCGACGCGCTCGAAGAACGGGATGATGAGGTTCAACCCCGGCTCGAGCGTCTCGCTGAATTTACCGAGCCGCTCGACGACCCACGCCTGCTGCTGCGGCACGATGCGCACGGCTTCGATCACGAACACGACGATCAGCGCGATGAAGAAAATCCAGACCGCGTACGAGCGCGTAGGCTCGTAGGCAGCGGCAATGACCGTGACGATCACGGCGGCGATCAGTTTTGGAAACATGGTTCCCCCCTTGTGTGGCGCCCGGCGCTAGCCCGGACGCTGCCTGCTGACTTTGAGCGTGTGCCCTTCGAGGTTCAGGACGTAGAGCAATGCGCCGCTCTGCAGCTCGCCCAGGCCGTCCACATGCGCGTCCCACGATGCGCCCCGGTAGCGGACTCTCGCAAGCCCGCCGCCTTCGTCCACCCATTGCTCGAAATTGGCGGGTTGCCCTGCGTCGACCGAGGCCATTTTTTCCTTCGAGTTGCGGCCGCGGTAAACGTGCACGCCGTAGCACCCGATCGCCGCAATGATCGCAGCGATGATGACCTGCGCCTCGAACGGATGCCCTGCATAGGCCACGACGGCACCGCCAAACGCGGCAGCGCCCAGCATGAGCAGGTAAAAGGTGCCGGTCAGCAACTCGACGATGACGAGGCCGAAGCCGACCAGCAGCCAGATCAGGTAGGGTTCCATGGCGGGCGTAGTTTCGCTCGCGCCGGTTGCGGGCGCAACCGGCGTTGCGCGTTCCCCCGCTAAAATGGCATCCATGAATACACCTGACCAGGAAGGCGCAGAAGCGGGTTACCGGATTGCGATCGGCCTGCATGCGAAACGCGTGGCCGAGGGGTGGAAGCCCGTGGGCCGCAAGATCGGCTTCACGAATCGCTCGATCTGGCCGCGCTACGGTGTTTACCAACCGATTTTCGGGATGGTTTACGACCGGACGCTCACCTTCGCACCTGAAGGAACCACGACGTTGAGCCTGGCCGGTTTTGCGCAGCCCCGCATCGAACCCGAGATCTGTTTCGGCCTGAAAAGCGCGCCGCCGCGCACGAAGGAGCCCGCTGCGCTTCTCGGTGCAATCGACTGGGTGGCGCATTCCTTCGAGATCGTCCAGTGCACGCTGCCGAACTGGCAGATGAAAGTCGGCGACAGCACCGCGGCCAATGGATTGCACGGCGCGTTGATCGTCGGGCGCAAGCTCCCGGTGAGCGGGTTCAAGGACCTCGCCTCCTTGCTGCCCTCGCTGAAGGTGACGTTGAAGAAAGGCGGTACCGTCATCGATCGCGGCACCGGCGCGAATGTACTCGACAGTCCCCTGCTTGCCTTGGCGCATCTGGTCGAGTTGCTGGCCGCGCGATCGGACTTCCCGCCGCTCACCGCCGGTGAGGTGATCAGCACCGGCACACTGACCGACGCGGCGCCCATTGCACCCGGGGAAACGTGGTCGACCGAGTTCGAGGGTGGCGAGTTGCCCGGCCTCACAGTGCGCTTTGAGTAAGCCGGGTTCACTGCCCCTCGCGGGCGTCACCGTCGTCGCGCTCGAGCAGGTGATTGCCGCGCCGTTCGCAACGCGCCAGCTTGCGGAGCTCGGCGCGCGCGTGATCAAGATCGAGCGGCCCGGCGTAGGCGACGCTTCGCGCGGCTACGACACAACGGTCAAGGGCCTGTCCTCGCATTTCGTGTGGGTCAATCGCTCCAAAGAGAGCGTGACCCTCGATGCCAAGCACCCGGAAGCCAAAGCGATCCTTGCCAAGCTCGTGTCGCGCGCCGATGTCTTCGTCCAGAACCTCGCGCCCGGCGCTGCGGCCCGGCTTGGTCTCGGCGCGGAAGAATTGCGTGCCCGGCACCCACGGCTCATTTGGTGCGGCATCTCGGGCTACGGCGAGAACGGACCCTACAGCGCGAAACGCGCATATGACCTCCTCGTGCAATGTGAGACCGGCCTGCTCTCGGTGACGGGAACACCCGAGACGCCGTCCAAGGCCGGCATACCGATCGCCGATATCGCGGCCGGCATGTATGCGTTTTCTGGAATCCTCGCCGCGCTCTACCGCCGTAAAGAAACCGGCGAAGGCGCCACCCTCGACATCTCGATGTTCGAGTCGCTCGGCGAATGGCTCGGCTTTCCCGCGAACTTCACGGCGTATGGCGGAACGCCGCCTCCCCGGACGGGTGCCGCGCACGCGACCATCGTCCCGTACGGCCCCTTCAAGGCGGGTGACGGCAAAACCGTTTTCCTCGGCATCCAGAACGAGCGCGAGTTCGCGCGCTTCTGCGAGCAGGTGCTCGGGCAGCCTGGCCTCCCAAAGGACCCGCGCTTCTCTTCAGGCAGTGCGCGCAACGAGCGCCGCGCCGAAATGAATGCGTTGATCGAAGGCGTGTTCGCCCAATCGACCGCGGCCCAGGTGGTCGAGCAACTCGAAGCGGCCGGCATCGCCAACGCGCGCCTCAACACGATGCAGGAGTTCTGGGACCATCCGCAGCTCGAGGCGCGCAATCGCTGGCGCGAAGTCGATTCGCCTGCGGGAAAGCTCGACACGCTGCTGCCGCCCCTCAACATTGCGGGAATGGAAGCGGACATCAGCGCCATCCCGGCCGTCGGCGAGCATACGCACAGACTCCTCGACGAGCTCGGCTACGATGCCAAGGCCATCCAGGCCCTCTCGGCGGAAGGCGCCATATGAGCGACATCACCCCTACGCCGGCATTCGAAGCGTTCGCAGCCAAGTTCAGGCTGGTCGAGCTCGAGGTGCGTCGCTACCGGCACTGGACATGGTCCGTTCGTCCCGCCCAAGGCACGCTCGGCGCGTCGGTCATCTCGCTCAACCGCCCGGCGACGGCCTGGTCCCAGGTCGATGCAGGCGAGAACGCCGGCCTGTCCCAGGCGGTGACCGACATCGAAGCCGTCCTGCGCAGGCAGTTTACGTTCGACAAGATCAACTACCTCATGCTTATGATGGTCGACGAGCATGTGCACTTCCATGTCTTCCCGCGCTACGAGGGCGAGCGCCAGTTCGCCGGCCGCGCCTGGATCGATGCGAACTGGCCGAGGCCGCCCGACCTGGCGGCCGGCGACGTCGGCGCCGAGACGCTCACTGCCCTGCGCGAGACGTTGCGGCGGGGTTAGCCAGCCTGTGTGAATCGCCAGGAACCGAGGCGCAGCGCCCAGCTAATTCGAAAGATTTATTACCAAGAACCGCGTATTTACTGGCTCACCGGTGTTTTTTGTGCTGGAACAAGTACATTCAGAACCGCGGCGGGCGCTTTTCGAAGAGCGCGGCCAGCCCTTCGCGATGCTCCTCTCCGGTCACGGCGATGCCTTGGACGCAAGCTTCGTTTTCAAGCGCTGCGCCAAGGTCGAGGCCGGTTGCGCGATTCAGGAGCTGCTTGGCCAGCGCCTGTGCCTGCGGCGGGCCCCCGGCGACTTCTTCCGCAAGCGCACGGGTGGCCGCCGCCAACTCCCCCGCCGGCACGACGCGATTGAAAAGCCCCATGGCGGCGGCCTCGGCTGCGCTGATGATGCGCCCGGTGAGGATGAGATCCTTGGCCCGCGCCATGCCGATCGCCCGCGGCAGCAGCCACGACCCGCCGCCATCCGGCACGAGGCCCACTTTGGCAAATACCTGGCCGACCTTCGCGCCCTCGGAGGCCACGACGAGGTCGCAGCAGAGCGCCAGGTTGCAGCCGGATCCCAACGCGTAGCCATCCACGCTTGCGATCGTCGGCTTGGGAAAATCCACGAGGCGCTTCACGAGGCGGTTGAGCACGCGCACGCGGTCGCTGTGCCCCGCCGAGGTCGGCGTGGCGCCACGCAGGCTCTTCATGTCGCCCCCCGCGCAGAAGTGGCCGCCGGCCCCCGTGAGGACGATGACGCGCACGGAAGCGTCGGCCTCGAGTTCGTCGAGCGCTTTCATGAGTTCTGCACGCATGACCATGTCGATCGCGTTGCGCGCGTCCGGCCGGTTCAGCGTAAGGGTCGCTATCCGGCCCTCTCGGTCGACGAGGATCGTTTGATATGAAGTCATGTGGGGCGGCCCTCTGCCAGGAAGCGCTCGCGCAGCGCGAGCTTCTGCACCTTGCCGCTGGAACTCAGCGGAAAATCCGAAATCACGCGCACATGGCGCGGTACTTTGTAGCCGGCCAGGCGCTGGCGGCAATGCGCGATGAGCTCCTCGCCCGAGCACCCGGCACCCGGGCGCAACTGCACGAATGCGGCACCCACCTCTGAAGCGCGGAGATCGGGCACGCCGACCAGCACGGCCATCAGCACCGCGGGGTGCTCGGTGAGCACGCCTTCCACCTCGAGGCAGGACACGTTGTTACCGAGCGTCTTAAGCGTGTCCTTGATGCGGCCCTTGAAATAGATGTAACCGTCGGCATCGGCCGAGGCGAGGTCGCCTGTATGGAACCAGCCCTCCGCATCGATGACCTTGGCGGTTTCCTCGGGCTTGTTGTAGTAGCCCTTCATCACATTGAAGCCGCGAACGCGGATCTCACCATCCTTCCCGGGCTCAACGGGAAGGTGCGTGTCCGGATCGGCGATTTGGAATTCGGTCGTGCACACGACCTTGCCTATCGTGCTCGTCACCCGCTCCACACCGTCCCGCCAGGACGCGACCATCGTGAGGCCGTTGGTCGTCTCGGTGAGCCCATAGCGCGTATTCAATCCTTCCGCCTTGAAGGCCGCGATGAGCTCGGCGAGGAACCCGGCCTGGAAGGGGCCCGGGAACAGCGTGAAGCGGCGCAGCGACGAGGTGTCGTACTGCCCTATCAATCCGCTGCTAAGGAGGTCGACGAACATCGAAGTGACGCCATAGAACCAGCTCGGGCGTTCGGCCTGCACCGCTTCGAGCGTCCTTTGCGGCGTGAAGCCCTGCCGAAGGATCAGGCACCCGCCCACGTGCAGCATGCCGATTACGCTGTTCAGCGCGCCCATGATGTGGCACACCGGCAGCACGAACAGCACCCGGTCCTCCGCGGTCAGCTCCTCTGGAACGACGCGCACTTCGTAGATGTTTCGCGTGACCTGGCCGTGCGCGAGCATGACCCCCTTGGGATAGGCCGTCGTCCCCGAGGTATAGATGATGATCGCGATGTCCTCGACGTCTACCGATGCGGCCAGCTTGGCAAGGGCCGCGACGTCCGGTTCCTGGGCAAGCAGGTCGGAGAATGCAATGCGTCCGGGTGCCGGACTCTCGCCGACCCAGACCACGCGCTCGAGCCTTGGAAGACTCGCTAGATCGACGCCCGCCGGCTCTTCGCCGAGGATGAGCGTCGCGCTGTCGGACTGCCGCAGAACGTACTCGGCTTCCGAGCGCGAATACCGCGTGTTCAGCGGGACGAGCACCGCCCCCAGCTTGAGCACCGCAAGCTCGATCAGCACCCACTCGACACAATTTTCGAGCCACAGCGCAACGTGCTGCCCGGGCACGACACCAATTCGCGCCAATCCCCATGCGATTCGGTCGACTTCGAGCAGGTACTCGCCGTACGTCAACCGGCGACGAGGATCCACAAGCGCTTCGCGCGCCCCGTGCCGGCTGGCGGCGCGGGTCAGCAGCGCGCCGATGGTGATCGGCTGCGCGTCCGGGTGCAACATCGCCTCCCGTACGCCTTACTTCTTCAACCCCAATTCACGAATCAACCCACCCATAAGGTCATATGACCGGTCCATGTGCTCACGGCTGGCGGCGGGTCCAAGGTAGGCAAGGGGAATATTCGCCGCACGCGCCCTCTCGATCACCTCGGGGTCGTCGAGCGCCTTCTTGAAAGCGTCGTGCAAAATGGAGACCACCTTCTCAGGCGTGCCCTTCGGAACGAGGACGATGTTGTAGAAGCCCATCGTGCCCTTGACGCCCTGCTCGAGCATTGTCGGCAGCTCCGGCGAATCGGCGAGCCGCTGGTCGGAGTACACGCCGATGCCGCGAACGGCATTGGCGGCGATGCGCGGCCCGGCCGAGGAGATGTCGGCACTACCCAGGTCGATATGCCCGCCGAGCACGGCCGTCATGACTTCGCCGTTGCTCTTGTGCGGGATGTAAGTGAACTTGATGTTGTAGGCACGCTCGATCAGCACAGCCGCAAACTGGCTTGAGGTCCCCAATGCGGTGGTGCCGACTTTAAGGCTCCCGGGTCCGCCTTTGCGGGCCGCTGCGACAACATCGGCGACGGTTTTCAGCGGCGAATTGGCCGGGGCCACGAGGACCGACGGCACGTTGGTGATCTGGATGACCGGGATGTAGTCCCCCCTCTCATACGGCACGCCGGGGTTATGCGGCAGCGCAGCCGTATTGCCGGTCGAGCCGACACTGATCGTGTACCCGTCCGGCGCAGCGGTCGTCATTTGCAGCAACGTGCTGGTCCCCGGCTTGTTCACGATCACGACCCGTTGCTTGAGGATGCGCGAGACCGCGGGCTCCACCATGCGCACCGACAGGTCCGTGCCGCCGCCCGGCGCCTGGGGAATCAGGAAGGTAATCGGCTTGGAAGGATAGTCCTGCGCAAACGCCGACCCTGCCGCAAGCGAGGACATAACGACTAGTGACGCCAGGGAACGCTTCATGAAGGCCTCTGCGAAGTAAAAAACCTGCGGAAAAAGGATGCGATCGGATCGTAGTAGCGGTCGGCCACCCGTTCCTTCAAGGGAATGATCGCGTTGTCGGTGATGCGGATTTGTTCGGGGCAGACTTCGGTGCAGCACTTGGTGACGTTGCACAGGCCGAGGCCCGCCTCGTTCTTGAGCATCCCCGTGCGATCCACCGCATCGAGCGGATGCATCTCGAGCGCGGCGATCCGAACGAACGAGCGCGGCCCTGCATAGGCGGGCTTGTTCTCTTCATGGTCGCGCATCACGTGGCACACGTCCTGGCAGAGGAAGCATTCGATGCATTTATGGAACTCCTGGATCCGCTCGACGTCGTCCTGGCTCATGCGCCGCTTGCCGTCCGCATCTGCAGGCACCGGTTGGAAGTGAGCAATCGTGCGGGCCTTCTCATAATTGAAGGAAACGTCCGTCACGAGGTCCCGGATGACCGGGAAAGTGCGCAGCGGCGCCACGGTCACCGGCTGACCGGGCGCAAAGGTATTCAGGCGCGTCATGCACATGAGCCGGGGCACGCCGTTGATCTCGGCACTGCACGAGCCGCACTTGCCGGCCTTGCAGTTCCAGCGCACCGCCAGGTCGCCCGCCTGCGTCGCCTGGACCTCGCGAACCGCGTCCAGGACGACCATGCCTTCGACCGCGCCTAGCCGGTAGTTCTGGAAGGCTCCGCCGCCGGCGTCGCCGCGCCAGAGCCTGAGCTCGATGTCCGTTGCAGCCACGTGTAGTGCTCCTCGTATAGCGCTTTCAACTCGTCCGGGACCGTCAGCTTCCTGAGTTCATCCGGCATCGCCGGCAACCGCTCGCGCGAAGTGCGCAATCCTTCAGCCGTCTTGCGAACCACGATCCGCGTACCTTCCCACGCAGCATCCGTGCCCGGGAAGTCCGCCCGCGCATGCGCCCCACGGGTTTCCTCGCGCTCAAGCGCGCAGAGCGCTGTCGCCTTCGCGTAAACCACCATCGCACGAAGCTCGAGCGCAAGTTGCCAACCCGGATTGAACACACGAGCGCCGGGTACGGCAACGTTCGAGACGCGCATTTCGAGGCAGTTGAGTTTTTCGATGGCGGCCTCGAGGCCTTCGCGTGTGCGCACCAAGCCGACGCCGTCGTGCATGCAAGCCTGCAGTTCGGCCAGGAGGGCATAGGGACTCTCGCCGTCCGCTCGGTTGAACGGTTGCAGCAGAACCTTTAGGGATCCGCTGACGTCAGCATCCTCTGGCAAAGCCCTTTTCGACGAGTGGGCGGCCGCGTGAAGGCCCGCGCGCCGTCCGAACACGAGCAATTCGGCGAGCGCGTTTCCGCCGAGGCGGCTCGCGCCATGCGGTCCCGCTGCGACTTCCCCGGCCGCATAGAGGCCTTCGACCGCAGTGGCGCCGGTTTGCGGATCCACCTGCACGCCGCCCATGGAATAGTGGCAAGCTGGCGCCACTTCGATTGCATCGCGCGTGATGTCGATTCCGGAGAGTTGTTCGAAGCGACGGCACGTCGACGGCAGGAGGCGGCGAATGTCAGCGGCCGATCGGCGGGAGGCGATGTCGAGCAGGACGCCCCCGTACGCCGTGCCTCTTCCCGCCTTGACCTCCGCCTCGATGGCCCGCGAAACGACGTCCGCCGGCATCAGTTCGGGCGGTCGCCGGCGATTCCGCCGTTCGTCATACCACGCGTCCGCTTCGTCTTCGGTCGATGCGGTCTCTGCGCGGAGCCGCGCCGGAATATAGTCAAATAAAAAACGGCGGCCCAGCGCGTTTCGCAGCACTCCGCCCGCGCTCCTGACCGCTTCGGTGACCATCGTCCCGCGGAGGTTCGGCGGATGCACCATGCAGGTTGGATGGAACTGCACGAACTCCAGGTCTGCCGCGACAGCGCCCGCCTCCAATGCAAGCGCCATCCCGTCGCCCGTGTGGTCCTGCGCATTGGACGAGACCTTCCAGGCGCGCCCGCCCCCACCGGTTGCGAGAACGAGGGATCCGCAGCGGAACACCAAGAACTCGCCAGTGCCCTGCCGCACGCCGAGTGCGCCGCAGACCGCGCCATGGTTCGTAAGAAGCCGATGGATCCCGCACTCCATGTGCACATCGACGCCCAGTTGCACTGCACGCATCTGCAGTGTGCGGATCATTTCGAGGCCGGTCCGGTCACCGACCTGCGCGAGGCGGGCATACCGGTGGCCGCCCGCATCCCGCTGCTGGATGAGGCCGGCGTCAGTGCGGTCGAAAGCAGCGCCCCACGTCTCGAGCTCGAGCACGCGTTCCGCGGCTTCTTCCGCGAGGAGGCGCGCCATGCGCCAGTTGCCCTGCGCTTCACCGCTTTTCAGCGTGTCGCGAAAGTGCGCCTGCCACGTATCGCCGGCATGCACCGTTCCAAGTGCCGCAGCGATGCCGCTTTCGGCCATCACGGTCTGCGCTTTTCCGAGCAAGGACTTGCAGACGAGCGCCACGCGCGCGCCTTGGGCAGCCGCTTCGATGGCCGCGCGCAAGCCTGCCCCGCCGGCGCCGACGACAACGACGTCGTAGGAAAGCCGAGTAATTTCGGGGTCACGCATCAGATCAACCTCGGGTCGACAACCACGCCCATCGACACGAGGCGCACGTACAAGTCGGCCACCACGACGGATGCGAGGCTCGCCCAGGCGAACTCCCGGTGCTTTTCGTTGAGCCGGGTCACGAAGCGCCAGGCGCGCAACCGCGCGGGCTTGCCCCGGAACGAATCGAGGCGGCCTCCGCATGCATGGCGGCAGGAATTGCATCCGAAGGTGTAGAGGGTCAGCAGCGCCGCGTTCGCGCAGAGGACGAGCGTCCCGAGGCCAACGCCCCATCCATCGGAAAACCGGAACGCACTCAGCGCATCCCACCACAGGAACGCGAGGACCGGCAGGGTCAGGTAAAAGAAATACCGGTGGAGGTTCTGGAGCACCCACGGGAACCGGGATTCGCCGCTGTAAGTGCCGGCGGCATCCGGCACCGCGCAGGCGGCCGGCGCCCGGAAGAGCGAGCGGTAATAGGCCTTGCGATAGTAGTAGCAGGTTGCTCGAAACCCTCCGGGAATCCACAGCACCAGGAAAGCGGGCGACAGCGTCCAACCAGCGCCCACCAGCGGCATGCTTGCCAGCGCGCAGTTGGCTGCGAGGCACGGGGAATAGAACGGCGAGAGATAAGGTGGTGCAAAGTAATGTGCGTTCTGCAGCGCGGCCCACAGCGCGTACGCCACGAATCCCGCCAGGGCCAGGGCGGTCAGCAGCGGCCCCGCATGCCAGGCGTCGGTTCGCTGGACCGGAACCGGGAGCACGGGGATGGTGCGAATGCTCATCGACGTCCGCGGTTTATTTCTTCAGCCCGAGTTCGCCCAGCAAGGTGCCGAACGTTTCGTAATTGCGCGCAAGCCGCTCCCGGCTTTCTCTGGGTCCCAGAAATTCAAGCGGCAGGTTCGCCTTGGCCGCCTTGTCGATGACGTCCGGGTCCTCGAGCGCCTTGCGGAACGCCTGCTGCAGCGTCGCCAGGACCGGCTCGGGCGTTCCCTTCGGTGCAAGCAGCACGTTATAGAAGCCGGCTTCTATGTCGACGCCTTGCTCCTTGAGGGTGGGCACATTCGGCAGCGCAGGGAGTCGCTTGGCGGCGAACAATCCTACCGCCCGCACAGCGCCGGCCTGAACTTTCGGACCGGCTGCGGCCAAATCCGCCGCGCCCCCGTCGATCTGCGAGCCCATCAACGCGGTGACGATCGGGTCGCTGCTCTTGTGCGGGATGAAAGTGAACTTGATCCCGTAAAGCTTTTCCATCTGCACGAAGGGCAGGTGCGTCGTGGCGCCCGGCGAAGTGATCCCGACTTTCAGCCGGCCGGGCGGATTTTTCTTCGCGAAGTCGACGAGCTCGGAAACCGTCTTGAATGGCGAGTTGGGCGGGACGATCAGCAAGTTGGGAATGCTGGTGAGCTGGGCGACCGGCACATAGTCGTCCGTCTTGTACAGCACGGTTTCCGGGGACATGTGCGGCTGCACCGTCAGCGTTGCCATGGCCCCAATGGCAAGCGTGTAGCCGTCGGGCGCAGCACGGACGAACTGGTTCATCGCGACGGTGCCCCCGGCGCCCGCCCGGTTGGCGATGACGATCTTCTGGCCGAGCAGGCGAGAGGCGGCGCCCTCGGTCAGGCGAATCGAAAGGTCACTGCCGCCCCCGGGGCCGTAGCCCACGATTACTTCGATCGGCCGGCTGGGATAGCTTTGCGCCGGCGCGTTTTGCGGCAGCAATGCTGCTCCGGCCACTGCCCACAGTGCGCATAGTGCCCTGACTGGTGCCCTGACTGGTGCCCTGACTGAACGTGCCATACGACCCTCCCTGCGTGACGAAGCCGGCGCTCCTGGAAATGTCGCCGGCCGTTGCGACCACTACTCTGGCGATACGCTTGATGGCATCCGGCCCCAGCCGATAGGCCGGGGCTGAAATCCCTATGGCGGCGACCACGCGGCCTTCGTGATTGTGGATCGGCGCGGCCACGCCGACGACCTCGCCATGAAATTCGCTGCGGTTGAGCGAATAGCCGCGCTTGCGGGTGAGGGCGAGGTCGCGGTCCAGGTCCGCCGGCTTGGTGAGGGTATGTTCCGTATAGCTCCGCAGCTGGCGCGAGAACACGCGCTTGAGGACATCGGGGTGATGGGCAAGCATCGCCTTTCCGGTCGCCACGCAGTACGAAGGCGCGCGAACCGTGCCCGCATTGTCGGCACGCACCGTCTGGCGGCCTTCGACCCGGTCGATGTAGATCACCCATCCCGGGTCCGCGGTGTCGAGAATGCCGAGCCGGACCGTTTCGCCGCACTCTCGCACCAGCGCCTCCACGTGCGGCCGCGCAATGTCGCGCAAGCCCATCTGCTTGACGGCCAGCGACCCCTTCTCCCAAAGCCGCACGCCCAGCCTGAATTTTTTCGTCTCCACGTTACGGTCGATCCAGCCGCCCTCCAGAAGCGTGGTCATGATGTGGTGGACCGTGGGCTTGGGCATTTCCACGTGCCTGGAGAGGTCGGCCAGCGTCCACTCGGGCACCTCCGCGGTGAACGCGTCGATCAGGAGGAAGACTTTCTTGAGCGAGCGCAGCACGCGGCTTTATCCCAGCCGCAGGAATTCGCGCGCGTTCTCCGAGCGCAGCCGCTCCTTGTCGGCTTCCTTGATCCGCGCATTCTTCTCCAGCAGCTTCGTGTCGCGAAATTTCATCGCGCCGCCCGGGTCGTCATGCGGATAGTCGGTCGCGAACAGGAACCGGTCTGCACCCAGGTACTCAAGCGAATCGGCGAGTTCGGGCTCCTCGGTTTCTATGGTGAAGAAAAAATTGTTCTTGAAATAATGGCTGGCCGGCTTCTTGTTCTTCTCGAGATAGATCTCGAGCGGCTCGAGCGCCTTGGCGCGCTGCAGGTTTTGGTCGCCGTGCTTCGAGCCCCGTCCGCGGAAGAAAGGAGTCGCATCCTCGTTGTCGTAATCGACGATCGCGGTCCCGAAGGTCGCGTCGAGGCGTTCCACCAGCGGCTTGATGAAGCTGGTGCCCGCCTCCGTGTAAACGAACTTCAGGCCTGGGTTCTCGTCCAGCAGGCCGCTGGTGAACAGCGAAACCAGGCTCATGTGCCCTTCGTTCGGCGTGAAAAAATCCAGCCCGTCCTTCTGGAACCAGACGTTGTTGCTGGCTCGGTGCCCGTGCTGGACCGCATGCAAGTAGACCGGCATGTCGAGGTCCGCCGCCGCCTTGAAGAACGGCCAGAGCTGGCGCTGGCTGCCGAGCGCTTCGCTGTAGGCATGCGTTTTCACGGGGAATACTTTGTCGATGGCAACGCCCGTGAAGCCGTTGTCGCGGGCCCAGGCCATCTCCTTGATGGCGGCGTCCGGGTCCTGCAGCGCGATCAGCGCAATGCCCGAAACATGCCGCGGGTATTTCTTCTGCAGGTCGAGCACGGAAAGGTTCCACGAGTGCGCCATGGCCGTGGCCAGGGCGGGCTCGATCAGGTAGGACCACCAGCCCGAAAACTGGGCCAGCACGCAGGTGCGCTCGATGCCGAGGTCGGCATAGTCCTTGATGCGCGCCTCCATGTCGCACATGCCGAGATAATTCGAGCCGGTGCCCGGCGCCGAGAGCGGTGTCGAGCCCGGCACCTTGGCCGGCTGGCCCGGGAAATCAAGGCCGGTGTACTCGCCTTTGTCGTCGAACTTCAGGTGCGGACGAAGCGCATTGAGCGCGCCCGGGACGCGGTCGAAGGCGTCGCGCGGCATGAAGTGAGTGTCACAGTCTATGATCATCGAAGTCACCGTTTCATAATATTGAACACTATTCAGGAATTACCCACCCGTGTAACTTTACACCCATGGCCGAACCGGACAAGCGACGTGTATGGGTCGCCGAAGAGAGCGATCTCCCGGCGGAGTCGGGGCTTGCCGTCACTGCCGGCGGCCGGACGATTGCGCTCTTCAAGGTGGAAGGCCGGTGCTATGCCATCGACAATGCGTGCCCGCATCGCGGCGGCCCGCTTGCGGAGGGCGACCTCGAAGGCCACGTAGTCCATTGTCCCTGGCATGGCTGGACATGGGACGTGCGAACCGGGACCAATCCCCGCCAGCCGGCGAGCAAGGTCGCGTGCTTTCCCGTCACGGTTGAGGATGGGAGCGTGTTCATCGACATGGAATCGGATCCGGTCACGGGCTAGGCGAGGAGCGCAGCAAGGTCGGCCGCCCGCGTGCTCGTGTCGAGCATCCCGATGCAGCGCTCGAGCGCCGCCACCTTTTCCGCGCTTCGGGGCACCACCGCGAGGCGCGCGCATTCGGCAAGTTTCGCCCGCAGTTCTGCCGCCGTCAGCGGCCGCTTGGGATGCCCGCGTGAAAATACGACGCGCTTTTCGAGCGTGCGTCCATCTCGCATGCGCACGGCGACGTTTCCCTCGTTCTGCGCATCCACCGCAACGTGGACGCACTTTGAAAATTCGATCACGGCCGGATCGTGAAGGGCTGCTTCCTGCAGGTCCGCCGCGCCAAACGCTTTGCGGCAGACGGCAGAGGCAATCACGTACTGCATGCTGAACTGCGCATCGACCTGCGGAGAGGTACGCGGCGTGTAGGGATGGTCGACGAGGCCCGCCGCATGTTTGGTGGCGACCGTCACCGTGATGGCCTCGATCTCGGCGGCCCGGATGCCCTGCTCGCGCACGAGGTCGAGCGTTGCGTCCAGCGGCTCCTGGCTGTAGCTGCAGCACGGGAAGGCCTTGAGCGCGATGTCAAGCATGCGAAAGTCGCGCCCCAGCCCTTGCGTGAGCTCGCCGGGATCGTAGTCAGTGCCGTAATGGGTCGGGTACAGCCCATACCGGCCTTCGAGAATATTGTGCGCGCCGGTAGCGCCGTTGCGGGCGAACGCGACCGCCGACACCGCGGCCTGTGCGCACAATCCCGGCTGGATGCGCTGGATCAACGTGCCGTCGAGCAGGCCCTGGCGGTTGCCGGCCGCCGAGCTGTAGGCGATGCCGAGCGCATGCCGCACGTGCGGCGCAAGCAGCCCTGCAATTTTTGCGGCTGCAAGCGTGGCACCAAAAATCCCGAAGAGCGTGGTTGTCAGCCACGGATGAGCGCCGCGGTTCGTCGCCGCGAGCGTCATCCGGCAGGCAAGCTCGAGGCCTATCACGTGAGCGACGAGAAGTTCGCGGCCCGTGGCCTTTGGCGCCGCCTCAGCGGCCGCCAGGACGGCGGGTACGACGACGACGTTTGCATGCAGGCCGGTGCCGGCCTGCGTGTCGTCATAGTCCATCGCGTGGGCCATCACGCCATTGGCCAGCGCCGCAAGCGGCGCGGGCACCTTGAGTCCATGCACGGCGACAGTGCTCTCGGCACTCCCGCCCCATTCGCGCACCTGCCGCACGATCTCCGGCGCGCCGGGCGCGCCGGAGCCTGCGAGCATTGCGGCAGACGTATTGACCAGATAGCGCTTCGCGGCGTCGATAACCGGGGTCGGCAGGTCCTCGAAGCGGACGCCCTCCGTCCACTCGAGCCACTCCCCGAGGGGATCGTTCATGCGGCCTCTTCTTCCAGGGCCAGGCGTCGGAGCGCTTCGGGCGGCTCGCTGCGCGGAGAGCGGAGCGTTTCGATCCCGCCGGAGGCGCCTCGTTGTACGACGATATTCATTCGACCAAGCGCGGCATCGGCCTCGGGAAAATCCTCCCGCACATGGGCTCCGCGCGACTCGCGGCGCTCGAGCGCCGAGCGCACCACGGCTTCGGCCACGGGCAGCAGCGATCGCAAGTCGAGGGACGCTTGCCACGCCGGGTTTGCAGCTGCGCCGCCCGGCGCCGCGCTGTTCGCCGCCCTTTGGGCGACCGAGCCGATCTTTGCAAGTGCGTCCTTCAATCCGGCTTCCGTGCGCACCAGCGCCGCCGCATCCTGCATGACCCGCTGGAGTTCGCGCTGGAGAAGATGGGGATTTTCCCCGCTCGCGCGGGTAAGCGGCGCTCGTGCTTCGTGGTCGGTCCGCGAAATCTGCTCGGGGTCCGCGTCCGGCCGATCGTCGCTGCCCTTTGCATGGCGAGCCGCCGCGATGCCTGCGCGCTGCCCGAACACGATCAGCTCGGAGATGCCGTTGCCGTTCAGGCGGTTCGCCCCATGCAGTCCGCCGGCGGTCTCACCCGCAGCAAACAGGCCTTCGATTGTCCCCGCGCAGGTGTCTGGGTCGACGCGAACGCCCCCCATCATGAAGTGGCAGGTGGGCGCGACTTCCATGACCTGCGTCCCGATGTCCACGTCGGCAAGGTCGAGGAACTGCCGATACATGTGCGGCAACGCGTTGCGGATGTAGTCCGCAGGGCGGCGTGACGCGATATCCAGGATCACGCCACCGTTCGGCGTGCCGCGCCCAGCGCGGATTTCGCTTTCCATTGCGCGTGAAACCTCATCTCGCGGGAGGAGCTCGGGCGGTCGACGCCCTTTCGGTTCCGCATACCAGCGGTCCGCTTCTTCGGCCGTTTCGGCGATCTCGTGCCGATAGCTCTCGGGCACATAGCGGAACATGAACCGCTCGCCCGAGGTGTTCAGCAGGATCCCGCCGAAGTTCCGGATGCTCTCAGCCACCAGCAATCCGCGCGCGCTCTCGGGCGCCACCATGCCGGTCGGATGGAACTGCACGAACTCCATGTCGACCAAGTCGGCGCCGGCGCGATGGGCAAGGGCATGGCCATCGCCGGTCGCATCGTAGAAATTAGAGGTAAAGGCATAAGCCTTCCCAATGCCGCCCGTCGCGAGGACGACTGCCGGCGCGAGCAGCGTGAGCGCCTCGCCGGTGTCCTTGCGATAGCCGAAGGCACCGCAAATCGCTTTCCCACGCGTAAGCAGTTCCACGATCGTGCACTCGCAGTACAGGTCGACGCCCAGCGCCGACACCTCGCGCTGCAAGGTGCGCAGCAACTCCAGGCCCGTCCTGTGTCCGAGCCGCGCAAGCCGCGCATTGCGATGACCGCTGCCTTCGGCCATACGCACGTCGCCATCCGCGGCGCGGTCGAACAACATGCCCCACGTTTCCAGTTCCCGCACGCGCGCCGGCGCCTCCTGGGCCAGGATCTGCGCCATGCGCCACTGGTTGACGTGCCGCGCGCCTCGCACGGTGTCGGCATAGTGGTCTTCCCACGAATCGCCCCCGTGGCCATCGTGAAGGGTTGCAGCCAGCGCGGCGCCCATGACTGTCTGCGCCTTGCCGAGCAACGACTTCGACACCACCGCCACCTTGGCGCCCTCAGATGCTGCGGCGAGGGCGGCGCGCAGTCCCGCGCCACCCGCCCCGATGACCACAACGTCGTAACGGTGCGGGGTGGGATCAGGCATCGTGGAACACCTCTTCCGGGCTCAGCACGCGTCCCGTCAGGCCTTCGGCCGCCAGTGCCGTGCCGAAAGCTTCGAGCGTAGGTCGATTGGCTTCAATGCCATACGGCCACAGGTCGCCTTTCATCTGGGATCGCGCATCCTCTACATAGGCGGCGAGCCAGGGCAGCGGATAAGTCGAGACATCGAAGTTATGCAGGCCTTCTTCAGCCGAGGCCTTGGCAGACTCGAAGCGCGCCATCAGCAACCTGAGCGCATCAGGCGAGCGCTCGGCAAACGCGCGCGTGACGACGATGGTGTGCATGATCGGAAACACGCCCGTGCGCGCGTAGTACGCCTTCTCTTCGGTGCCGAACGCCGGGAACAAGCGGCGCAAGTGCCCTTGTTCGAATGCAGCCGGCGTGCGGCCCGAGATGAGGCAGTCCAGCTCCCCAGCTTTCGCCATCGCTTCGAGCGCAGCGGCGCTGCCAACGATCTTCGGCGACACGGAGGCCGGATGATGCGAGTCCTCGCCCACCAGCCAGTGCATGGACTCGGCCGGCACGTCGTACTGGTTCGCGAACATGGAGCGCAGCCAGACGGCGGTCGTCATGGCATACCGGAGCACGCCTACTCGCGTGTCGCGAAGGTCGGCGACAGTTTTCAAGGGGCTGGCCGTGGGGACATACAGGGCGGAATGGCGAAACGCACGGGAGGGAAATACCGGCAGCACTACGAACCTGCGATCGCCCTTGTCGGTAAGGATGTATGCAGTCGCGAGCGACATTTCCGCTGCGTCCCACGGCGCATCGCTGAGCATTCGGGGGAACACCTTGCCAGGCTCGAGGGCCTCGTAGCGCACCTCGAGCCCGTCGCCGGCATCCTTCCCTAGCGTGGCAAGGTGCGCATAGCCCCCGGCTGCAACGCTGACGATCAATCGATTTCGGCGGCAGCCACGATCGCGCGGCGGCGCCGTCCTATGGCGGGGATGGCCGAGCTCAGGATGAGCAGCAGCCCTGCGGCAAGCAAGACGACCGGGATCGGCCGGGTCACGAAAATGGTGAAGCTGCCATCGCCCAGGAGCAGCGACTGGCGAAGCGACTGCTCCATGATCGGGCCGATCACGAAGGCGAGCACGAGCACGGCGGGCTCATAGCCATAGCGCTTCATGAGGTAACCGATGACGCCGAACACCGACATCATGTATACGTCGAAGAGGCTGTTGTTCATGCTGTACGAGCCGACGGCGCAGAAGATGAGGATGACCGGGAACAGCACGCGATACGGAATCTTCAGGACCTGGACCCAAAGCGCGATCATCGGAAGGTTCAGCACGAGCAGCACGATGTTCCCGAGGTACATGCTCGCGATCACGCCCCAGAAAAGCTCCGGGCGCTCCTTGATGAGCAACGGTCCTGGGGTCACGCCGTGCACCATCAGCGCACCCATGACGACGGCCATGACGATATTGGACGGGATGCCGAAGGTGAGCAGCGGGACGAACGAACCGACCGACGCCGCGTTATTGGCCGACTCCGGACCGGCGACGCCTTCGATGGCGCCCTTGCCAAAAATCTCCGGCGTCTTCGAAACCCGCTTCTCGATTGCATAGGAAGCGAACGACGCAACGATCGCCCCGCCTCCCGGAAGCGATCCGAGCAGGAAGCCGATCACCGTGCCCCGGGTGATCGGCCCGCCGCTTCGGCGCCAGTCTTCGCGGGAAGGCAGGAGGTCGCGCACGCGCGTCTGCACGAGCACGCGCTCGCTTGGCGAGGCGATGTTCGCGAGCACTTCCGAGACGCCGAAGAGCCCCATGATCATCGGGCCGATGTCCAGGCCATCCATCAGCGTCGGCGCGCCGAACGTGAAGCGGAAAGTGCCCGACACGACGTCCTGGCCCACGGTCGAGAGGAGCAGTCCCAGCCCCACCATCACGAACGCCTTAAGCAGCGACCCGGACGCGAGGAACACCACCAGCAGCAGGCCGAGCAGCATCAGCGCCACATACTCGGGATAGCTGAAGCGCAAAGCGAATTGCGCCAATGGGGCGGCGATCAGCGTGAGTGCCATGACGCTCACGGTCCCTGCGATGAACGAGCCGAACGCCGCCATGCCGAGCGCCGGTCCGGCGCGGCCCTGGCGCGCCATTTCGTGGCCGTCGAGACACGTGATGACCGAGGCTGCCTCGCCGGGAATGTTGAGCAGGATCGACGTGGTCGACCCACCGTACATGGCACCGTAATAAATTCCGGCGAACATGATCAGCGCGCCGGTCGGGCCCATCGAATAGGTCAGGGGCAGCAAAAGGGCCATCGTAGCCACCGGCCCCAGGCCGGGCAGCACACCGACAAGCGTGCCGACGGCCGCGCCAATGAGGCACAGCATGAGGTTGCCCGGTTGCAGGGCGACCGCGAAGCCCTGCGCCAGCAGCGCGAGTGTGTCACCCATGCCTCAGAACCCCACCGGCGAAGGCGGAAAACTCACGCCGAGCAATCGAACGAACAGCACCCAGAATCCAGCGGCGCCAAATCCGGCGATCAGCGCGGAGTCCCGCCAGGTCGTCCTCGGATCGAATCGGCTCAGCGCGATCATGGTGAGGAAAGTGCTGATCGCGAACCCTATCCACGGGAGCATCGCCGCATAAGCAAGCAGCGCAAACACGCACATGACCGCCTTGGGCCAGTTCGGCACGGCAATCGGGGTCGGGGCCGCCTCGGCTCGCCAGCCTGCGCGAAGGCGCAGGACCGAGTTGAAGATGATCATGACCGAACAGGCGGTGATCAGGATGCCGCCCCAGAACGGAAAGAAGCCCGCGCCGGGTTCGGCAAGCGTGCCCAGCCCGAATCCGCGTGCATGCGTCGCAGCGACGGCGCCCAGCACGCCAAAGAGGAGGCCGCTGACGAGGTCGGCTTTCAAGCTTGGGCGCCTCGCCTGCGCTCGATCATTTTTTCTTGAGTCCCAGCTCGTCCAGCAGCTTGCCGAACGTGTCGTAGCTTTGGTCGATGGCGCGCCGCGCGTCTCGCGGCCCCAGGTAGGCGATTGGCAGGTTAAGGGACTTCGAGCGCTCGATGACGACAGGATCCTCCAGCGCTTTGCGGAAGGCTTCGTGGATGACCGACACGATGCGATCCGGCGTGCCTTTGGGCGCAAGGATCACGTTGTAGAAACCGAAACTGATGTCGGCGCCCTGCTCCTTCAGCGTACGCAGGTCCGGGAAAGTCGGGAGGCGCGTGTCCCGATAGAGCGCAATGCCACGGACGGAATTCGAGGCCATCTTCGGCCCCGCGGCGGCAATGTCCACGCTGCCGATATCGACGTGCCCCCCTAGCACCGCGGTCATGACGTCACCGTTGCTCTTGTGCGGGATGTAGCCGAACTTCACGCCGAACGCCTTCTCCACCTGGATGGCCGCGAGGTGGCTGATGGACCCCGACGGGCTGATGCCGACCTTGAGCGCGCCGGGCGGGCTCTTCTTGGCCGAGGCAACGATGTCGGCCATGGTGTGAAACGGGCTGTTGCCCGGCACGACCAGCAGCGCGGGCACGCTCGTGAATTGCACGACCGGGAGGTAATCGTCCCGTGTGTAGGGGGCACCGGGGTTATGCGGCACGGCGGCCAGATTGCCGGTCGAGCCGACGACGAGGTTGTAGCCGTCAGGCGTGCCGGTTACGACCTGGTAGATGGTCGCCGTTCCGGTCTTATTGACGATGACGATCTTCTGCCCGAGGTGCTTGGATACCGACTCCTCGAGCATGCGAAGCGAAAGGTCCGTACCGCCGCCTGCGGCGAAAGGAACGTAAATTGTCACAGGCTTGGTGGGGTAATCCTGCGCGCCCGCGCCCGCGCAGGCCAGCAGGAAGATAAGCGAAGCAAGAATCGAAAACGGTTTCACGCACACCTCCTTGTCTTATAGGGTCCGCTCGAGACGCCCGGTCAGCAGCATGAGGGCTTCGAGCAGGTAATAGTCGCCCCAAACCAGTTCGTGCCGGGTCGACATGCCTTGGTTGCGTTGCCAGCAGCCTTCGGTGAGCATGCCGCTCGGCCTCGGATCGCCTTCGTGAGTCGGGACGAGATAGTGTTCCACGAGGGCGCGAACGGTCAGCCTGCCGGCGTCGGCATAGCGCCGGGCCTGATCGCTCTCAGGCATGAGTCGTGAAAGTTTGAGGAGGGCCGCGGCAGCCATGGCCGTCGCCGACGTATCCCGTTGCGTCGCAGGAATCGCAGGATCGTCGAAATCCCAGTACGCCACCCGATCGGACGGGACGGCGCCGAGCCACCATTCCGCGGCCTTTACTGCGGCGTCTTGAAAAACAGCATCCCGCGTCCAGGTGTAGGCCTGCACAAATCCGACCAGGCCCCAGGATTGCGAGCGCGCCCAGGTACTCGTGTCTTCCGCAAACCCGCGAGGGCTGTAGCGCCTGATCACGGCGCCGGAGCGCGCATCCACCAGCGCCGCCTGGTACAGGGAACCATTGGGCCGCATGCAAAGTTCGACGTGACGGGCGACGTGATTCCGCGCGACTGTTGCCAGGGCAGGATTCTTTTCTGCCTCGGCGGCCCACCACAGCAACCCCATGCCGGGCACGCCATCGATATTTGTTTCGCCCTCGGCATCGCCAGTGAGCGAACCGCTGTCGTGTCCCAGCGGAATGAAGCCGGGTCCCGGCTTGAACCGCTGGGCCAGTGCGCGGGCCCCACGCTTGCCGAGTGACGCCGCGGCCGCGTTTTGATGCAGCAGCGCGCCAACCGCTCCGGCGTAATAAAACACCAGGCCGTTGAGCACGTTGTCCCGTGCGACACGCACTTCGAGCCGGGCAAGCGCCTGTTCGGCGAGCCGGCGGTATTTCGGGTCGCCCGTTGCCTGCAGTGCGAGCCACAGTTGTCCGACCCAGAACCCGCCGGTCCACCGGCCATCCGGGGCGGTCATCCATGCCCCCGTCTCGGGCGCGGCCGAGAGCGGAAACTCGGCGCCTACCGCTGCCGAGGTCGCATCGATGCGACCGAGCATCCGGTCGATTGCACCCGCGAAGAGCGTCGAATCCCGGCCCTTGCCGATGCCGGCATGAAGGTCGGAAGCATTGCCCATCACTGATGGCCGAAAGCGGGGATGATCCGGTCGCGAAAGGTGTCGAACGAAAGCTTCGGGTCCTTCGCGTGGATGTTGATGATGACCTGGCTCACGCCGTCGACGTCGACGATCTCCTTGATCTTGGGCAGGACTTCATCGGGCGTGCCCACGACGGTGAGTTCCTGCAGGAGCTTGTCGCCCAGCACGCCGAAGAGCTCATCGGCCAGTTTGTATTCCATGTTCTGGTGACCGACCGCCTCGAGCACGCGCTTGCGCATCTCCTCGGAGATGAGCGGCTCCTTGAAGCCGAGCACTTCGTGCGGCACGCGTACCGCGCCCTTGAAGAGCGTGCGGCTCACCTGCGGGAGCAATTCCTCGATGGCTTGCTTGCGGGTCGGCGCGACGACGCAGTGCGTCCAGGCGCAGATATGCAGTTCGCTCGGATCGCGACCGACGCGCGCGGCCCCCGCGCGGATCTTTTCGATCGCGTAACGCAGGAAGTGCGGCGAGCCCCCGGGGCTGATGATGGCGCCGTCGCACTCGGCGCCGGCAAAATCGAAAGTCTTCGGTCCTTCGGCGGCCATCAGGACCGGCATGCGCTTCTTGGGCGGCACCGGAAGCTTGAGGCTCTTGCCGTTGTACTCGATCTCCTGGCCCTCCAGGAGCTTGCGGATGATGCGGACCTTCTCGGTGAAGTCGGCGAACCTCGCCGGCTTCTGGCCGAGGAACTTCACTGCGCTGTCGCCAAGTCCGATGCCCATTTTCACGCGGCCGTCGGTGAGTGCGGCAAGCGTCGCAAACCCGTTGGCGATCACGGCGGGATCGCGCGTCACGGGGTTCGTCACGGCGGTGCCGACCGAAAGTCCGGGCGCGGCAAGCGCGCAATAGGACATCGCTACGTAGGGTTCCGCGAATCGCGGCGAGTCGTAGACCCATACATGGTCGAACCCGCTTTGTTGCGCGTCGCGGGCATACGGTTGCAGGATCATGGGATCCCGGGCGCGCAGTCCCAGGCCGAAATTGATTCGCTTGCCGGTCGTCATCACTTATCTCCGTGCGGGGTGTGGATCGGGGGCCGTTCAAGATTGTGAAACGGTAGTCCACGCCAAAGAATACTCTTATGATTGTTCGCAGACTGTCAAGCATGTGGGCAGCACTTTCGCGAGCAACAGAACGCACGAGGTAGCCATGACCGACATTCGCAAAATCGTCTTTTCACGCGAGACGCTGTACTCGGAGTTGCGCGCGGCCGGCCCACGTCCAGTGACCCGCGCTACGGCAATCGCCGTCATCACCAATCCGTTCGCGGGCCGAATTGCGGAAGACCTGTCGCAGCTGTTCAGGAGCGGCGGGGAACTGGGCGACCGGCTCATGGCCGAGCTCGCAAGCATGCTTGGCGCGCCGGCGGTGTCGTACGGCAAAGGCGCCATTGTCGGCGTGGATGGCGAGATGGAACACGGGGGTGCGTGCATCCACCCGATGCTCGGCAAGCCGATGCGCGGGGCGATCGGCGGCGGAAAGGCCGTGATCCCCTCCAACGTGAAGATCGGCACGGCCGGTGCGCAGCTCGACGTCCCGCTTGGCCACAAGGACGACGTCTGGTCGTTCGACCATTTCGACACGGTCACGATTTTCGTCGCCGATGCGCCGCGGCCGGATGAGATCCTGGTTGCCATGGCGATTGCGGACGGCGGACGCCTTTACCCCAGATGCGGACAGAGACCGGTGCGATAAGATCGGGCAATGAGCCCTTTCAAGGATGGTGAAGCGGTGGATGTGCTCGCCGCGCTCAAAGCACGGCCCCTCGCTGAGCTGATGCACGAAGCGAGCCGGTTGCGCGAACTCGGGCACGGGCGCGTCATCAGCTATTCGCGCAAAGTCTTCATTCCCCTCACGCGTTTGTGCCGGAACGTTTGCGGATACTGCACCTTCGTGCGCGGCCCCAAGCAGGTCGACCACCCATACCTCCGCCCGGAGGAAGTGCTTGAAATCGCACACATGGGCCGCGATGCCGGGTGCCGCGAAGCCCTGTTTACGCTGGGCGACCGGCCGGAGTCGGTGCACGATGCGGCGCGGGCAGGCCTGCGCTCGCTAGGCTACGCCTCCACGCTCGAGTACCTCGCCGCCATGTGCAAGCTGGTGCGCGACGAAACCGGCCTCCTCCCACACTCGAATCCCGGGGTGCTGGACGAAGCCGAAATTGCGATGCTTCGCGAGGTCACCGTCTCGCAGGGGATGATGCTCGAGAGCACCGCAGACAGGCTTTGCAATCCCGGCGGCCCGCACTACGGATGCCCAGACAAGCTGCCTTCCGTGCGCCTCGCCTCGATCCAGGCGGCCGGCCGGCTGAGCGTCCCTTACACGAGCGGCATCCTGATCGGCATCGGCGAAACGCGGCTCGAGCGCATCGAGGCGCTGCTCGCGCTGCGTGATGCGCATACTCGGCATGGTCATGTCCAGGAAGTGATCGTGCAGAATTTCCGCGCCAAGGAGGACACGCGCATGCGCGGCCATGCTGAGCCGGCGCTGGACGACCTCCTGTGGACCGCGGCCGCCGCCCGCCTGGTGCTCGGCGCAAAAGCCAACATCCAGGTGCCACCGAACCTGAGCGAGGCTCGCTTTCCCGAACTGCTCGCTGCAGGCATCAACGATTGGGGCGGCATTTCGCCGGTGACCAGCGACTATGTGAATCCCGAGCGTCGCTGGCCCGCAATCGCTGCGCTCGAGCAGGCGACGCGCGACGCCGGCCTGATCCCGGCCGAGCGTCTGGCTGTCTACCCCGAGTACGCTACTGAAGGCGCGCGCTGGCTGGACGCCTCGCTCGTGCGGCCTGTGCTCGATGCGATCGACTCCGAAGGCTTCGCACGCGTCGACCAGTGGAGTCCCGGTGTTGCGAATGCCGCACTGCCTGTAACGCCCCTCGGTCGTAAACGCACAACGCCGCCTGGCTCGCTCGAAACAGTGCTTGCCCGCGCGGACCGTGGAGAGAGGCTCGATGAAGCCGCGATTGTCCGGCTCTTTTCGGCCCGGGAAGACGAGGCCGATGCGGTCGGCGCAGCGGCCGATGCGCTGCGCGAAAGAGTCAGCGGCAACACCGTGCGTTATGTGGTGAACCGCAACATCAACTACACCAACATCTGCTCGCTGCGATGCCGGTTCTGCGCCTTTTCCAAGGGCAAGACGGCCGAAACCCTGCGCGGCAAGCCGTATGACCTGGCGCTTGGCGAGGTGGCGCGTCGCACAACTGAGGCCTGGCAACGCGGCGCGACCGAGGTGTGCATGCAGGGCGGTATTCATCCCGCCTATACCGGCGAAACGTATCTGGCGTTGCTCGGCGCTGCGAAGGAAGCGGTGCCTGGCATGCATGTGCATGCCTTCTCGCCCCTCGAAGTCACGCACGGCGCCACGACCCTTGGCATCACCGTAGAACGGTTCCTTGCTCGGCTGAAAGATGCGGGCCTCGGATCGCTGCCGGGGACCGCCGCCGAGATCCTCGACGATCCGGTGCGCTCCAAGATCTGCCCGGACAAGCTGACGACCGCGCAATGGCTCCATGTGATCGAAGCCGCGCACCGGACAGGGATCCGCACGACTGCGACGATCATGTTCGGCCACATCGAAACCCCGCTCGCCTGGGCCCGTCACCTGCTTGCACTCCGCGATTTGCAGGAAAGAACCGGTGGCATCACCGAATTCGTGCCGCTGCCGTTCGTCCACATGGAAGCGCCGATGTATCTGCGGGAAGGCGCCCGCCGCGGCCCGACCTGGCGCGAAACGCTGCTGATGCACGCGGTCTCGCGTCTTGCACTGCACCCGTTGATTCCGAACATCCAGGTGTCGTGGGTGAAGATCGGCGCCGAGGGGGCCGCTGCTTGCCTGGCAGCAGGCGCCAACGACCTGGGCGGCACGCTCATGAACGAAAGCATTTCCCGCGCGGCCGGGAACGAGCATGGCGAAGAACTTCCTCCGGCCAGGATGCAATCGCTCATCCAGGGCATCGGCCGACTGCCCCAGCAGCGCACGACGCTCTACGGTGAAGTCGATTCGCAACAGCATCAGCGCAGCTTCCACGCCCCGGCGCTTGCACCCATCGTCCTCACGCCGCCCGCAAAGTCGCACCAAGCGGAGGCGCTCGCATGACTGCCGATCCGAAAACCATTGCAGTCATCGGCGGCACGGGCGCGGAAGGCCGTGGATTGGCACTCAGGTGGGCGTCGGCCGGCCATCGTGTACTCATCGGCTCCCGCGACGCGGGACGCGCAGCAGAGGCTGCGAATGCAATGAGGGCCACCGTCCCCGACGCAAAGATCGAAGGTATGGAAAGCTACGCTGCCGCCGACGCGGCCCAGGTTGTCGTGCTTGCCGTGCCATACGCTGCGCAACTCGAAACGGCACATCGCATTGCTCCGGCGCTCGTCGGGAAAATCCTGATCGACGTCACGGTACCCCTCATGCCGCCCAAAGTTTCGACGGTGCAATTGCCGCCTGAAGGGTCGTGCGTCGTGCGCTTGCAAAAAGAACTCGGCGAGGGCGTGCGTGTGGTCTCCGCCTTCCAGAACGTCTCTGCGCACAAGCTTAGCGACCCGGCCTACGCGATTGCGTGCGACGTGCTCGTGTGCTCCGATTCAAAGGGAGCGCGGGAGACGGTGATCAAGCTTGCAGCGGATGCGGGCTTGCGCGGGATCAACGCTGGGCCGCTGGCCAATTCGGCGGCGGCAGAAGCCATGACCTCGCTCCTCATCTGGATCAACCGAGCCTACAAGATCCCCGACGCCGGCCTGTCCATCACCGGCTTGCCCTGACGAGCCGCTTGCGTGGGCACGTCGAGCAGGCTTGAACTGAACGGCCTCGAGGGCATTGACGCCATTCGCGCCGGTGACGATCTGGGAACCGTGATTGCCCAGGCGCTGCGCGCGAATGGTCTTCGCCTCCAGGACGGCGACGTAATTGCGTTGGCTCAAAAGATCGTATCCAAGTCCGAAAACCGGTATGTCCTGCTCGAAACGGTCGTTCCCTCCGCCCGCGCGATCGAACTGGCAAGCGTGTGCGACAAGGATCCCAGGCTCGTCCAAGTCGTGCTGAATGAATCACGCGAAGTGCTGCGCGCAGTTCGCGGCGTGATCGTGGTCGAGGACGCCCGCGGGCTGGTGCTTGCCAATGCAGGAGTCGACCGCTCGAACGTGGAAGTGGACGAAGCAGGCCGCGAGCGCGTGTTGTTGCTGCCGGCGGATCCGGACATGAGCGCGGCGCGGTTGCGCGCTTCGCTTGTGTCGCAATGCGGCGTGGATGTCGGCGTGATCATCAACGACAGCCTCGGACGCGCATGGCGGCTCGGGACGGTGGGTGTAGCGATTGGCGTCGCCGGCTTGCCGGGGCTTCTCGACCGACGCGGCGAAAAGGACCTGCAGGGACGGCCGCTGCTGATTACCGAAGTCGGGTACGCCGACGAGCTGGCCGCCGCTGCGTCGGCGGTCATGGGCCAGGCCGACGAAGGCCGGCCCGTTGTCCTGATCAGGGGCGCAACTTGGCCGCGAAGAGGCGGCACGGCGCAGGAACTCCAGCGAGAGCGCGGCAAGGACCTCTTCAGGTGATCGTCGCGCTGGCAGGCGGCGTAGGCGGGGCAAAGCTCGTGCAGGGACTGGCGCATATCCTCGAGCCGCAGGAACTCTCGATCGCAGTCAACACAGGCGACGACTTCGAGCATCTTGGGCTGCAGATCTCGCCGGATCTCGACACCGTCCTATACACGCTGGCCCGTCTGGCCAACCCGGTCACCGGGTGGGGACAGGCCAACGAGACCTGGTCTTTCATGCAGGCGCTCGAGAAACTGGGCGGCCCAGCGTGGTTCAAGCTTGGCGACCGGGATCTCGCCACGCATGTCGAAAGGACCCGCCAGATGGCGCTCGGCGAGCCGCTGACGGACGTGATGCGCGACCTCGCAGAGCGCCTCGGCGTCCGGCACGTGCCGATCCCGATGAGTAACGACCCTGTCAGGACTCGCGTGCGCACCGATGCGGCCTGGCTCGATTTCCAGGAATACTTCGTCCGCGAGCAGTGTCGACCCGCCGTGCTGGAAATCGACTATGCAGGCGCGGAGAGCGCCGAGCCCTCAATGGAACTGGCCCGGGCCCTGGACTCCCCGGCGCTCGAAGGGATCGTGATCTGCCCGTCCAATCCTTACTTGAGCGTGGCGCCGATCCTCGCGCTCCCCGGCGTTCGTGACGCAGTCGAGCGCATACACCCTGTGGTCGCCGTCTCTCCCATCGTCGGCGGCGAAGCGATCAAAGGCCCGGCAGCCAAGATCATGCTGGAACTCGGCGTCGAGGTTTCAGCGCTCGGCATAGCGCGGTATTACGAAGGCCTGGTCGATATCCTTGTCATCGACCGCGTCGATTCGGCGCTGGCGCCGGCCATCGAAGCACTCGGCATGCGTGCGGAGATCACCGACACGATCATGCGCAGTAACGCGGATCGCATCCGGCTTGCCGGGGACTGCGTTGCCCTCGTGCGACAGGGAAAACCATGATGCACAATCGTGCCGTGTTCGTTGTCGTGCCGGTCAAGGATCCTGCCTTCGGCAAAACGCGCCTTGCGCCCCTGATGACCGCAGTGGAACGCCGTGCCTTATGCCTTTCTCTGGCGAAACGCACCTTGCAGGCTTGTGCCGCAGCCTTTGGCCCCGCTCACACCATCGTGGTGACCTCCGGTCCGGAGATTGCGCGGCTGGCGGGCGATGGCGGAATGCAAGTGGTCGCCGAAAACCCTGGCAATGACGATCTCAATCAAGCGATCCGCCTCGGAATGCTCCACGCGCAGAGTGACGGCGGAGGTGCGCTGATGGTGGTGCCCGCCGATCTTGCGCTGATCACCGTGCCCGAACTCCTGGCCGCCGCCAACGCGATTCCACCTGCCGCGGGCTGCCTCATCGTTCCCGACCGGCGCGGAAGCGGCACGAACGTGCTTGGCCTCACGCCCATCCGCGCAGACCTTGTCGCGTTCGGGGAAGGGAGCTTCGAGCGCCATGCCAGACTCGCAAGGCGAGCCGGCTATGAAGTGAGGATCCATCGCAGCGCCGCACTGGCGCTGGACCTCGACCTTCCGGAGGATTACCTCGCGTGGCGAGGCGACTCGCCGCCTAGCCTGCGCAGGACGGAAGCATCAGCGCCTGGAGCACATCGCCGGTAGAGCGGTTCTGAACGAACGCGGCCACGCCCGAGTGCTGGACGTTTGCATTCGGCAGCAAAGGCAGCACGCGTTTTTCTTCCACACGCGAAGCGGTCCCGAACTCGATGGGGCCGATCCACTCGCGCACGACATAGTCATGGGGAAGCGTCCGGCCCCGGTTTTCGCCGGCCGACACCTGGCTCGACAGCTTGTTTTCGAACGCCGCAAGGTACACGGCAGCATCCTTTCGATCCTGTTGGCCGAGGACCTCCGCGCCGATGGTCACATCGACACTCGTCTTGCTCATCGCATTCACCGCGAGCGAAATCCGGGCCCGCGCCGGTTGGCCATGAAGCTTCTCGACGGTGGAACCAAACTCGCGGGAATCCCAGTGCCTGAACTCCTGTCCCTGGAGCACGACCTGCGGCGTGTAGATCATCTTCGCGCGCTTCAATTCAGCCATGCGCCTCTGCCGCGTCGCGAACACGCGCTTGGCGTAAGGGTCTTTCCACCCGATGTAGTCCCAGTAGTCGACGTGCAGTGAGAGAGGCACGACCTTATCGGGCGTGAAGCCTTTCGACTGGAGGGAGGACAGCCACTTATCCGCCGGCGGGCAGCTGTCGCAGCCTTCTGAGGTGTACAGCTCGACGAGCACCGCGGTGCGCTCCCCGCTTTTAGCGCTGCACTGGGCCGCAGCGGCGGGCATTGCGAACGCTGCCGAGAGCGCCACGCACAGAAGCCTCATTTCGAGTCGCACAGTTTCACTCCTTTGATCCGCTAATTGCGGTTGTACCCTTGGTCGCCGGGCGGGTCAAAATCCTTACGCGCGAGGCCGTACAATGGCCACCTCCCGTGTCCGCCTTCCCGATCTTTCTCAGCTCGCTCACCTGGAATTACGGCCTGGGCATGACTTCGGTCGTCGTTCCCCTGTATGCCTACTCGCTCGGCATGACGGGCGTGCAGATCGGCGCGTTGTTTTCGCTCCCCGTGTTTGCGCAGGTCGCGTTCAACCTGATCGGCGGCGCCTACACCGATCGAATCGGTGGCCGCAAGATCATGCTGGCAACCTGCGCGCTGCTTACGGCCGGCGCCTTGGTCTTTCTCGTCGCTCGCGGATTCTGGATGCTGTTCGCGGCCCAGCTCATCCTGATCCTGTCGCGCGCCGCCTTCTGGCCGGCCACCTGGGCACTTGCGAGCGAATTGCCGGGTGCGCGCGGTAAGCAACTGGGACGATTGAACGCCATCACGAATGTCGGCCAGATCGTGGGGACGGTTTCGGCGGGATTCATCCTCGCGGTGGGCGGATTCACGCCCTCCTTCCTCGTGCTCGCGGCAATGGGCGTCGTTTCCTTCATATTCGGGTGGCCGACTACGGAACTTCCGAGAAAAGCGCAGGAGCCGGGTCGAAGCGTTTTTGCAAACTATGTGCCGCTCATGAGGCGGCGCGTGATCCGCTATGCCGTGCTCTGCGCTTACATCTCGGCCGTGCCCTTCTCACTCACCATGTCATTCTATCCGCTCCTGCTGCAGTCCTTCGGATACGGCTCGGAAACCTCCGGCATCCTGATCGCCTTGCGCGCGGTCGGATCGATCGCCGCCGGACTTGTCGCAGCGAGGTTTGTGCGGACCGGTCCTAACCTCTCGCCAGCCGCCGCCGGCGCCGTGGTTGCGATTTCGGTCGGGCTGGTGCCTGCGATCAATCATCCCGTTTCAATCGGATTCCTCATGTTCATGGTCGGCATGAGCTCGGGCGTCATGACGCTCTACTTCCAGATCACGATGGGTGAATACGCAGGGACGGCCGAGCGGGGCTCTGCGCTGGCGCTCGGCGGGCTCGGCTGGGGCCTCTCGCACCTGACCACGCCCATTGCGATGGGCTATCTTTCAGACGCCTTCGGGCTCGTTCCAAGCTTTTACGCGCTTGGCGCGTTCGCGCTGTGCTGGAGCGTGATGCTTGCGTTGCTGCGGCCTTGGGCCTTTGCAGAAGCCAAACCGGCAGGATGACCTGATGAAACTTTCCATACTCGACCAGTCGCCCATCATCAGCGGCCATGCGCCCGCCGAGGCGATCCATGAAACGCTCAAGCTCGCGAGGCAAGCCGAGAAGCTGGGCTACTCCCGCTACTGGCTGGCCGAGCACCACGCGATCGGCGCGTTGGCGAATCCCTGCCCGGAGATTTTGCTGGCGCGACTGGGCGCCGAAACTTCCCGGATGCGCATCGGCACCGGCGGTGTCCTCTTGCCGTACTACAGCGCGTTCAAGGTGGCGGAAACGTTTCGCATGCTCGAGGCGCTCTACCCGGGGCGCATCGATCTCGGCATCGGACGCGCGCCCGGCGGCGACATGCAGACGGCGCGCGCAGTCGGCGGTGGACGCGTCCCCACGGCGGAAGACTTTCCAGAACAGGTTTGGGAACTCGCCGGGCATCTCGACGGCACGCTTCCCGACAACCACCCGTACAAGAAAGTGCGCGCGATGCCCGAAGTGCCGACGGCGCCGGAGATCTGGCTGCTCGGCTCATCGGACTACAGCGGGCTTCTCGCCGCGCAGCTGGGCGTGAGCTTTGCCTTCGCGCATTTCATCAATGCCCAGGGCGGGGATGCGGTCATGCGTGCGTATCGCGAGCGATTCAAGCCGCTGCGCGACAAGGAGCCGCACACGATCACCTGCGTGTTCGTCATCTGTGCGAAGACCGATGACGACGCCGAGCGTCTCGCGCGCTCGATCGACCTTCGCCGGCTCCACATGGCGCAGGGCATCGATTCGCCGGTGCCGACGCTGGCGGAAGCCGACAAGCATCGCTTCACGCCGCAGGAGAAGGCATACGTCGACAGCCAGCGGCCGAGGGCCGTGATAGGCGGTCCAAAAAAGTGCCACGATGAGTTGACGGAACTGGGCGCGCGCTACATGGCCGACGAACTCATGGTGCTCACCATCACTGGCGATTACGCCTCGCGCGTCGATTCATACCGGCGCCTGGCGGAGGTGTTCGAACTTGGAAGCGAGTCCCGCAGAGTAGAATCCGCCCCGGGAGTCGGCTAGGCTCCCCTAAAAAACTTCCGAATCAGGCATGTGATTCCCAAACGGTTCATATCTGAACCGCGCACGCCCGCAGGGGGAGCTAGGGACTTATGAACGGCAGTATTGGGTAAGCGCCGGAGTTTCGCTAATTGAAGGTTACGTCGTCGTGTAGATCGACGTAAGTTTTATGCCAAGTTCACTCGCACGAAATAATGGCTTGCTAGACTTCTCGGCCGAGATGAATTCTTCCGCATTGCCGCTTTTTGAAGCGGATAAGTGCAGCGCGTCTAAAGGCCCAATGTCGTGTTTTCCACCTAGTTCAATTGCTCGTTGTACGACCTGATCATTGTTTTGGACAAGCGAAGCAGAAGCAAAAAATGC
>JANXRZ010000256.1 GCA_025352885.1 Pseudomonadota bacterium
GGCCAATCGCGTAGCCGGCAATTGAACGGACATAGTGACTGTTTGAACTGCCTTCGAGGCCGTGGAAAAGAACCAGGCGCCGTGGTGAATCGGCCGGCCCCGCCCAGTCGAGATCGATGAAATCCCCATCGGGGGTGCCCCACCTTTGGCGCTCAAAAACAATTCGCGGCGGCCTCCGAAGGGCCGCAAAGATGGTTTGCGCATGGCCGCCCGGCAGCCAGCCCGGCGCGTGGTAGCCGCTCATTGAAGGATCATCCGCCACCCGGAGGCGGTGCGCAGGCAGACGTTGGCGACGCGGCCGCCAGCGCTTCCCGGAAAATTCGCTCCGGAGCCAATTCGCGCATGCAGCGGAAATGGCCAAGCGGACACTCGCGTGCGTAGCAAGGGCTGCATTCGATGGCGAGGTACTGGACCCGCGCTTTGGTCGAACGCGGTGGCGTGTGCGCAGGGCTTGAAGAACCGAACAACGCGACCAGGGGTCGATCGAGCGCCGCGGCGACGTGCATCAACCCGGAGTCGTTGCTGATTACGACGCTGGCAACGGAGATGAGGTCGATTGCCGTGGCGAGATCGGTCTTCCCGGTGAGGTCGATCGCGCACCCTGGCTTGGCTTGCAGGATCGCCTCGGTTACCGGCTTGTCGGATTGCGAGCCCATGAGCCACACCGCGAAGCCCGATGCCTTCAGCCTCAGGGCCAAGTCGGCGTAGTAGACGGCGGGCCAGCGTTTGGCCGACCCATATTCGGCACCCGGGCAGAGGATCGCGACCGGCTGATCTTCGGAGGGCTTCGGCAAGGAGAGAACTGCGAGGGCACGTGCAAGGTTCTCTTCGGAAGGATCGAGCCGGGTCGGCAACGGGTCGGGCACCGGCTCGCCCGGCGCTCCGGCGAGCGCGAGATATCGTTCGAGCATCGGCGGAGGATTCGTATGGTCGAGGCGGTGAAGGACATTCAGCAGGCCGTACCTCGATTCCCCGACATACCCCGCTCGAATCGGGATGCCGGCGAAAAAAGGCGCGAGGGCGCTTTTAAGCGTGTTCGGCAGGACGATGGCGCGCTCGTAGCGTTTGGAGGCGAGCAGTCGACCGAGACGCCAGCGTCCCCGCAAGTCGAGGTCGCCGTGGTCAAACGGGCTTTCGATGGTCCCCGACACCTCCGCCATGCGCTCCACAACCGGAAGCACCCATTTCGGGGCGAGGACGTCTATCTCGAGATTTGGCTGTTGCTGCCGAAGCCGCGCAAGCAGCGGCTGGCACATGAGCGCATCGCCGATCCAGTTAGGGGCGACGACGAGGACGCGGGGTTGCGCGGCGGGTGCTTCGTTGCCCGTTTCAGCGTCCGTCTTTAATGCCCGCGAGGAGCGGCGCCCTTATAGATATACCGCGTTCCGCAATAGGGGCAGAGCACCTCGCCTTTCTGCGCTACGTCCAGAAAGACACGAGGATGACGGCTCCAAAGCGGCGCGTCCGACGTCGGGCAATGCAGCGGCAAATCCTTTTCGGTGACTTCGATTTCGCGCGGGTCGGCCATGGGCGCTACTTTTTCCCGGCCTTCTTCTTGGCCGCTGACGCGCGGCCGGCCTGCACGGGCGACAGCCAGTCCTGGTGCTTCTTGTCCTTGCCCTGCACCAGGTTGAAGAAGGCTTTTTGCAGCGTTGCGGTAATTGGCCCCCGCTTGCCCGCACCGACCTGGCGGCCGTCCACCTCGCGGATGGGCGTGACTTCGGCTGCGGTGCCGGTGAAGAACAACTCGTCGGCGATATACAGGTCATCCCGCGTGATGCGTCGGGCCGTTACTGTGTACCCGCGGTCGGCCGCGAGCTGGATGACGCTGTCACGCGTGATCCCGATCAGCGCGCTGGTCAGTTCCGGCTCGTAGATCTTGCCGTTCTTGACGACGAAAAGGTTTTCGCCCGCGCCTTCTGCGACAAAGCCGTCCACGTCGAGCAACAGGCCCTCGTCATACCCATGATCGATCGCTTCCTGGTTGGCGAGGATCGAATTTGCATACGTGCCCGAATACTTCGCGCGGCACATCGAGACGTTGACGTGATGGCGAGCGAACGACGAAGTCTTCACGCGGATGCCTTTCTCGAGGCCATCTGCGCCGAGGTAAGCACCCCATGGCCAGGCCGCGATCGCAACATGCACCTTGGCGCCTTTGGGCGAGACCCCCATTTTTTCCGAGCCGTAGAAAGCGATCGGGCGGATGTAGCACTCCGCGAGCTTGTTGGCGCGTACGACTTCCTTCTGCGCCTCCATCAGCTGCTCCGGGGTGTACGGGATCTTCATCATGTAGATGTGCGCCGAGTTGAAGAGCCGCTCGGTGTGTTCCTTTAGGCGGTAGATCGCCGTGCCGTTGACCGTCTTGTACGCGCGTACGCCTTCGAACACCGCCAGGCCGTAGTGCAGCGAGTGGGTGAGGACGTGCGTGGTGGCGGAACGCCATGGCACGAGCTTGCCGTCGTACCAGATGTGTCCGTCGCGGTCGGCCATCGACATTTTGAAAGCTCCAGAGATCAGCGGGAAAAAGCTATTTTAGCGTAGACCCATCGTCGGCCGCGAACACGACGCACCACAGCGCCTTCACGGCCCGCGCATGCTGCTCGACCAGGTCGGGCGGGACCCTTGCGAATTGCGCGTCATTCAGCCGCAGCCCGTGCTGCAGTTTCCTGAACGAGCGGTACGCAACACGCGCACCTTCGGCCAGGGCCGGCGGGATCAATCCGAGGTCCGCTGAAATTTTCAGCAGCGCGATGTTGCCCAGGTTGGCAACGAGTTGCGCATGCACGTCGGCATGCGCGAGGACCAGGAACTGCACGATGAACTCGATGTCGATCATCCCGCCCGCGTCATGCTTCACGTCGAAAAGCCCGCTCTTGTTGGGGTGCGCCGCATGCATCTTCCCGCGCATGGCCAGCACCTGCCGGCCAAGCTCGTCCGCGGCCCTATGGGTCCTGAGCACCTTCTCCCTGACGGCTTCGAACGCTTGGCCCACCGCGACGTCGCCCGCGCAAAAGCGCGCGCGGGTCAGGGCCTGGTGTTCCCAAACCCACGCGTCGCTCTCCTGGTACCGCGTGAACCCTTCGATCGAAGAGACGAGCAGTCCGCTCGCGCCGCTGGGCCGCAGCCGAAGGTCGGTATCGAAAAGTTGCCCGGCCGAAGTCCGGCTGGTCAGCCAGTTGTTCAGGCGCTGTGCCAGGCGTGCATAGACTTCGGGGGCCGAAGGATGCGGGTCGTCATAAACAAAAATGATGTCGAGGTCCGAGGCGTACCCGAGTTCCTTCCCGCCGAGCTTGCCGTACGCGATGACGGCGAAGCTCGGCGGTCCGTCCCGGTGCCGCGCACGCAGCTGCGACCAGCAAAGCGCCAGCGTCTTGTCTAGGAGGATGTCGGCAAGGAGCGAGAGGTGGTCGGCAAGCTTCTCGACGCTGAGCAGGCCCGAGAGGTCCTGCGCGAGCAGCCTGAAGACCTGTGACTGGTGCGCTTCCCGAAGGGCGTTCATCTGCCGTTCGGTATCGCCGTCGACGGCCGCGAGTTGCGCTTCGAGGTCGCGCGCAAAGGCCGGCCAATCCGGCTCTGCGTACAGCACCCGGTCGTCGAGCAGCTCGTCGAGCAGCAACGGATGCCGCGTGATGAAACTCGCCGCCCAGCTCGCTGCGCCAATCAGGCGCGCGACGCGCACGAGCGCCTCCCGGTGCTCGGCCAGGAGCGCGAGATAAGCGGCCCTGCGGGCAATCGCCTCGATGAGGTCCAGTCCTCGCGCGAGCGTGGCATCGCGGTCCGGCGTGTCCCGGGCGGCGTTCACGAGCTGGGGAATGAGCGCATCGACCCGCGCGCGCGAGTCCGAAGGCAGGCCGAGGTAGCGCTGACTGGTCCGCGTCGCAAGGAGTCTCGAGGCGGTGGCTGCGGGATCCCGGTAGCCATGCTCCTTGAGCGCTTTCGCGACGCCGGCCGGATCATCCTGCCAGACCGTGCTCGACGCGTCGCCGGACTCGCGCCCAGGGGCGAAGACTGCGCTGAAGTGGTTGGACACCGAGTCGCGGACGGAAGCGATTTTGTCCGCGCAGGCGTCCCAGCTCTCGTATCCGCACATGGCGGCGACCCTCGTCCGGTCCGCCTCGTCCTCGGGAAGCCGATGGGTTTGGGCATCGTCCAGGTACTGCAGCCGATGCTCGAGGCGGCGCAGGAAAACGTAGGCTTCGCATAGTTCGGCGACAGCGCCTTCGGGCAGCAGGCGCTTCAGGCCAAGCTGGCGCAGGATTTCGAGCGTAGGCCGGACGGCAAGCGCCCGATCGCGCCCGCCGCGAACGAGCTGCAGGGCCTGGGCGATGAATTCAATCTCACGGATGCCACCCGGGCCGAGTTTGATGTGGTCCGCAAGGTCCCGTCGAGCCACTTCGCGGCGCACCTCGGCGTGGAGGGCGCGCATAGCATCCAGGGTGGCGAAATCGAGGTACTTGCGAAAAACAAATGGCCTGCGAATCGCCTCGAGCTCTTCATGGCGCTCACCCGTCAGCGGCCGTGCCTTAATCCATGCGTACCTTTCCCATTCGCGGCCATGCGCCACGAAATAGTTTTCGAGGGCCGTGAGACTGGTCGCAATCGCGCCGGCCTCGCCATCGGGCCGAAGCCGCATGTCTACCCTGAATACGAAGCCGTCCTCGGTCGCGTCGTTCAGGAGCGAAATGATCTTGCGTCCGAGGGCTGCAAAGTTTTCCTGGGCGCTGACTACGCGAGGACCGTCGGTCTGCCCGTCGTCCGGGTAAACGAAAATGAGGTCGATGTCCGACGATACGTTCAGTTCCCGTCCGCCAAGCTTGCCCATGCCGACCACGATGAGGCACTGCTCGTTGCCTTGCGTGTCGCGTGCCGCCCCGTTGCGCGAGCGCAGCCAGGCCTCTGCCCAGTCCTGCGCGAAACCGATCGTTGCCTCAGCGAGGTCGCTCATGGCGCCGCAAACTTCATCCAGCGAAGCGAGTCCTGAGAGATCGCGCGCCATTTCACGCAGCAACACCGCCTGCCTAAGCTGGCGCAGGCCGCTGCGGACGGCCGCTTCGTCTGCACCTTCAAGCGGCGCAAGTGCTTCGACGATCTCCGCTCGCGAGAACGGATTGCCCCCCTCGGCGTCCAATCGAGTGGCGAGGGAGGGCCGCGCTTCGATGAGCCGGCTTGCATAACGCGACTGCGCGAGCTGCGCGGATAGCGCGTGTCGGACCGGGTTCATCGGGCGGAAACCCGAATCGTTTCGGGTGTTTACAGTTAAAATGACCATGCAACTATAGGGGCAACGCCCAGCACCATGCAAACGCAGTCAGGCACGCAGGCGGGCGGCATCGAGGCTGGCAGCGCACCGGCAGGCGAGGCGGTCGCCGCCCAGGCGGAGGCGCCGGTTTTGTCGAGATGGATGCGCGGGGTGCGCCATTCCCTCACCGCGCTGAGGCTGTTCCTCCGGTCGGTCGAACTCCTGCTGTGGGCGGTCTTTTTCGTAAGTGCGACGCTTTTCCTCGCGTTGCGCTATTGGGTGCTGCCGAACGTCGAGCAGTACCGCTCGCATATCGTAGAGTCCATTTCCCAGGCGGTCGGCTTGCCGGTCACCGTCGAGCGGATCAGCGCCGACTGGCGAGGCCTCAGGCCCCAGCTCGAATTCGTCAACGTTCGCCTGTTCGATGCCAGCGGACGCCAGGCGCTCCTCCTCCCGAGCGTCGTGAACGTCATCGCATGGCGCTCACTCTTGTTTCTCGACCTGCGGCTCCATGCATTCGAAGTCGACGACCTGCGGCTCGCCGTGCGGCGCGAAGCGGACGGCCGCATTACCGTCGCCGGCCTGCTGCTCGATCCTGAGAAGAAAGGCGATGGCAAGCTGACCGACTGGATCCTCGGCCAGCGCGAGATCGTCGTGCGGAACGCCGAAATCGAATGGACCGACGATCTTCGCCGTGCACCGTCGCTGAAACTCACCAACCTCAACTTCCGCCTGCAGAACGAAGGCGACGAGCATGCGGCCGGTTTTTCCGCGCATCCGCCCCGCGAGCTCGGCACCTCGGTCGAGGTGCGTGCCGAACTCGTCGGACGCAGCATCACCCAGCCTCATGCATGGAACGGCCGCTTGTTCGCGGAGGTCGGCAACACCGATCTCTCGGCATGGCGCGCGTGGCTTGACTATCCGATCGACGTCCGAAGCGGCGAAGGCGCCCTGAGAGTCTGGGCCACGCTCGCCGAGGGAAAACTGCGCCGGGCTGCTGCCGACGTCGCGCTCGGCAATGTAGTCGCGCGGCTTGGGCCGGACCTGCCCTTGCTCGAACTCTCGAGCGTGCAAGGGCGCTTGTCGGGTCGAAGCACGCCGACCGGCTTTGAATTCGGCACTCGCGAGCTGCGATTCAAGGACGCGCGGGGGCCCGAGATCCAGCCGACGAGCTTGCGCCTCACTGTCGATCGGCTGCCGGGATCCACGCCCACCAAAGGCACTTTCAAGGCGTCGCGCCTCGAGTTCGCGCCGATTGCGCACATCGCCGATTCGCTACCGCTGCCCGCAGACGTGCGAAAGCTTCTCGCAGAACTGGCGCCGCAAGGTACCTTGTACGACACGCAGGTCGACTGGAAGGGCGAGCTCCCCCGTCCCGCGACTTATTCGGCCCGCAGCCGGTTCGAGGGCCTCGGCATGAAGCCGACGGGACGCGTGCCGGGGTTTTCCGGCCTTACCGGTTCGATCGAGGCCGACGAGCGCAAGGGCGCCCTGCGCCTGGCCGCGAAGGAAGTGCAGATCGACCTTCCGCTGATTTTCCAGGATCCGGTCACGAAGCTCGATGCGTTGTCCGGGCTGGTTTCGTGGGACGTGAATGAAGTCGCTTCGCCTGAGCAACACGCACTCCAGTTCAAGTTAGGCAATCTCGCGTTCTCGAATGCAGACCTGGCGGGGACCGCGTTCGGCAGCTATGCCACGCGGGCGCAGGGTCCGGGCCTGATCGACCTCACCGCGCAGATTGCCAGGGCGGACGCCAGGCAGGTTCCGCGCTACATGCCCATCCGGCTGAGCGAAAACCTGCGCAACTGGCTGAATGCCGCCATTGTCGCCGGCACCGCAAGCGACGTGCGTCTGCGGCTGCGCGGTGAATTGTCCGACTTCCCCTTCGTCAACCCGGCCAAGGGCCAGTTCCAGGTCATCGCGAAGGTGCATAAGGGCGTCCTCGACTATGTGCAGGGCTGGCCCCGTCTCGAAGATATCGAGGCGGATCTGCTCTTCGAGCGCGACAAGGCCGAGATCGTAGGGCGCAAAGCCAGCGTGTTTACGACGGCGCTCAGCGGCGTAAGGGTGACCATCCCGAAGTTGAACGGCGGCCTGGTGAGTATCAGCGGCCAGGCAGACGGCCCTACCGCCGATTTTTTGCGCTACATCCAGCAAAGCTCGGTGAGGCGCATGGTGTCCGGCGCCACCGACACGATGCAGGCAAGCGGTCGCGGCCAGCTGAAGCTCAAGCTCGACCTCCCCTTGGGAGAGTTGTCCAAGTCGCGCATTGCCGGGCAGTACCAGTTCACGAACAACACGGTAAACGTAAGCCCGGCGCTGCCGCCGATCGAGCGTACGTCCGGCAAGGTCGAGTTCACCGAAAATTCGCTGGCCCTTCGCGAAGTGCGGGGAGCTCTCTTCGGCGGCCAGGTCGCCATAGGCGGAGGCACTCGCCCTGAAGGCGGCGTGCTCGTCACGGCGCGGGGCGATGCGACCGTCGCCGGGACGCGCAACTACTTCGAGCATCCGTGGAAGCGGTTCATCTCCGGCGGCACGGCCTATACGGCGACGGTCCTTGCTTCCGGTGGAAACCTGCGCATCACGTTCGACTCGAACCTGGTTGGCGTGAGCAGCGACCTGCCGGCGCCGCTGGGCAAAACCGCGCAGGAGGTCATGCCGCTGCGAATGGAAATTGTGCGCCAGGACGCCGGCGACCGGATCAGCGCAACGGTAAACAGGATCGTAACGGCCGAATTCCAGCGGCGCCGCGAGGGCGAGGCGATGATCGTCCAGCGTGCAGGCGTTGGCCTGAACCAGCCGGCCCGCCTGCCCGAACGAAGCGGGCTCATGCTGGCCGGGTCGCTGCCTTCGCTGAGCCTGGATAACTGGCTTCCCCTGCTCTCGTCGGCCGAAGGCACGCCGGCCGTTGTGCCCCCGACGTCGACGGCGGCGGTTGCGGCAGCCACGCCAAGCGCATCGACGTTCGAATTGAAGCTCGGGACGCTGGACGCATTCGGGAGGCGCCTGAACGCAGTCACGCTTCGCGCAGGCACCGAAGGAAAGGGCTGGCAAGCGCATATCGCCTCGACCGAGATGACCGGGGACCTCGGCTACCGCAGCGAGGGGCGCGGCAAGCTGACGGCGCGCCTTGCGCACTTCACGCCGCCGGAGCCCGCGTCCGGGGCTAAGTCCGGCGGTTCGGGCGACCTGCCTGGGGTCGACGCTGTGGTCGAGCGCTTCAACTACAGGGGCAAGCAACTGGGCCGCGTCGAAGTGGTCGCGCTTCCGGAAGGGGCCAACTGGCGCATCGAAAAAATCGCCAACGTGAATCCGGAGGCGGCGTTATCCGCAAGGGGGCTCTGGGTGACCGGTGCGAACTCGCGCACCTCGATCGATTTCACGCTCAATGTCAGCGATGTGGGAAAGTATCTCGAGCGTGTAGGCACGCCCGACAGCGTACGAGGCGGCAACGCCAAGCTGACCGGCGCCCTGACCTGGGCGGCCGATCCGCTGAACATCGACTACCCGAGTCTTTCCGGCGACCTCACGCTCCAGGCGGAGAAGGGACAGTTCCTCGAAATCGAGCCGGGCATCGGCAAGCTGGTGTCGCTCATGAGCCTGCAGATGTTGCCGCGGCGAATCGCACTGGATTTCCGGGATGTGTTTTCAAAAGGGTTCGCATTTGACCGCATCACGAGCGACCTCAAGATCGAGAGAGGCGTAATCCATACGAACGACTTCAAGATGCGCGGGCCCGCCGCCGAGGTGGACATGGTGGGGGATGCAGATCTGGGCAAGGAGACGCAGAACCTAAGGGTGAAGGTGATTCCCGCGCTCGGTGACACGGCCTCGACCATCGTCGGGCTCGTCAATCCGGTCTACGGCGTGGCAACGCTGATAGCGCAGAAACTGCTTAAGAATCCGCTTGGCAACATCTTTGCATTCGAATATGCGGTGAGCGGGACATGGACCGATCCGAAGGTCGAGAAAGTGCGCGTGGTCCCGGTGGACGGGACGTCCTCCCGCGACGCGCCGTGACATGACGGCGGCAGCTTGCAAGGTGGCGGCCATCCAGATGGTGTCGGCGCCTGAAGTCGAAACAAATCTTGCCGCTGCCGGGCGCCTCGTGAGCCGCGCGGCGGCTGAGGGTGCCGACCTGGTCGCGCTGCCCGAATACTTCTGCATCCTGGGTCGCCATGAAACCGACAAGGTCAAGGTGGCCGAAAAAGATTCGGCAGAACCCGGCGGTGGCGGGCCGATCCAGGCCTTCCTCGCTGAGACCGCAAGCCGCAACAAGGTCTGGCTGGTTGGCGGCACGATGCCGATCCTCTCGGACGACCCCTCCAAGGTGCGCAGCGCCTGTTTCGTCTTCGATTCCGGCGGCAAGCGCGTGGCGCGCTACGACAAGATCCATCTCTTTTCGTTCCGCAAAGGCGCCGAGAACTACGACGAAACGCGCACCATGCAACCCGGCGACACACCGGTCGTGGTAGACAGCCCGTTCGGCCGGTTAGGACTTTCCGTTTGCTATGATGTCCGCTTCCCGGAGTTGTATCGCCGGGGCGCGCAGTCCAGCTTGGATTCCCGGTCTTCACCCATAGATATGTGGTTCGTCCCGTCGGCCTTCACTTCGACCACCGGGGCGGCGCATTGGGAAACGTTGCTCAAGGCGCGTGCGATCGAGAATCTTTGTTACGTTGTCGCACCGGCGCAGGGCGGGACGCATCCCAACGGTCGCCGCACGCACGGTCACACGATGATCGTCGGCCCTTGGGGCGAGGTACTTTCGGAACACGCAGAAGGCGAGGCAGTCGTGCTCGCTGAAATCGACCCTTCACGCATCCAGGAGGTCCGGGGCTCGCTCCCGGCCCTCGATAACCGCAGGATCCTATGAAAACGAATACTGCTTCCACCCTGGAAACTACGATTGCATCGCCCAGCCTTTTGGAGACCGCGCACGCATCGTTGCTTGCGCCGTACGATCTTGACCTGGGCAAGCTGGGCCCGGTCTTCGGCGCGTTGTCCGAGCATCGCATCGACTACGCCGACCTGTATTTCCAATACACGCGCTCCGAGGGCTGGAACCTCGAAGAGGGAATAGTCAAGTCGGGCAGCTTCAATATCGAGCAGGGCGTTGGCGTCCGCGCGATCTCGGGCGAGAAGACGGCCTTCGCTTACTCCGACGACATCAGCTTCAATGCGCTGCAGGATGCGGCCCGTGCGACACGCGCGATCGGCCGGGCGGGCAGCGCCCGCAAGGCGAAGGTAGCCTCGCGCAAGGCACCGGTCCCCCTGTATCAGCCCGTCGATCCGATTGCGTCGCTCTCCTCAGTGACTAAGGTGGGTCTTTTGGAAAAGCTCGAGCGCATGTGCCGGAAGCTCGACCCGCGCGTCACGCAGGTCATGGCCAATCTCGGCGGCGAGTATGAAGTGGTGCTCGTTGCTCGCTCCGACGGTGTGACGGCCGCCGACGTGCGCCCGCTGGTTCGCCTCTCGGTGCAAGTGATCGTCGAGGAGAACGGCAAGCGCGAATCGGGCTCGTCCGGCGGCGGCGGGCGAACCGGTTACGAATATTTCACCGACGAATTGCTGCGGGACTACGCGGAGAAGGCGGTCCACCAGGCCGTCACCAACCTCGGCGCAAAACCGGCGCCTGCGGGCACCATGACCGTGGTGCTCGGACCGGGTTGGCCGGGCATCCTGCTGCACGAAGCGATCGGGCACGGCCTCGAAGGTGACTTCAACCGGAAGGGTAGCTCCGCGTTTTCCGGGCGCGTGGGTGAGCGCGTGGCGGCCCCCGGTGTCACCGTGGTCGACGACGGCACGATCGCAGGACGGCGTGGCTCGCTTTCCATCGACGACGAAGGCAACCCGAGCCAGCGCACCGTGCTGATCGAGGACGGCGTGCTGCGGGGCTATATCCAGGACAGCCTCAACGCGCGCCTCATGAAAATGCCCGTTACCGGAAACGGACGGCGTGAATCGTTCGCGCACGTCGTAATGCCGCGCATGACGAACACATACATGCTGGGCGGCTCGCACGACCCGGCCGAGATCGTGCGCTCAGTGAAGAAGGGACTCTACGCGGTCAACTTCGGCGGCGGCCAGGTGGACATCACCAACGGGAAATTCGTGTTCTCGGCGTCCGAGGCCTACATGATCGAGAACGGCAAGGTGACCTACCCGGTAAAAGGCGCGACCCTGATCGGCAACGGCCCGGATGCGCTCACGCGCGTGAAGATGATCGGGAACGACATGCAGCTCGACTCAGGCGTCGGCACGTGCGGGAAGGATGGCCAGAGCGTGCCCGTCGGCGTCGGCCAGCCCAC
>JANXRZ010000262.1 GCA_025352885.1 Pseudomonadota bacterium
CCGATCAAGGGCCTGCAGCCCTACACCGCGACCCAGCTGATCGGGCGCGACATCTACATCCGTGAAGGCTGCTACAACTGCCACTCGCAGATGATCCGGCCGTTCCGTGCCGAAACCCTGCGCTATGGCCACTACTCGGTGGCTGGCGAGTTCGTCTATGACCACCCGTTCCAGTGGGGCAGCAAGCGCACCGGTCCTGACCTGCAGCGCGTGGGTGGCAAGTACAGCGACGAATGGCATCGCACCCACCTGAACAACCCGCGTGACCTGGTGCCCGAGTCCAACATGCCGGCCTATCCGTGGCTGGCCAAGACCGCGGTCGACCCCACGGACGTGGCTCCCCGCATGAAGGCCCTGCGCACGGTCGGCGTGCCTTACACCGACGAGCAGATCGCGAAGTCCCAGGCCGAGCTCAAGGGGAAGACGGAGATGGACGCGTTGATCGGCTACCTGCAGGTGCTCGGCACCGCGCTCAAGAAAACGAACTGAGGATCCGCCATGGACATCAATTTCCTGCGAACGCTCATGACGGTGCTCGGTTTCATCGCCTTCGCCGGCATCGTGTGGTGGGCCTACGGCCCCGCAAGGCGCGAGCGCTTCGAGCGCGATGCCCGCCTTGTGCTCGATGACGAGGGGACTGCGCCATGAGCCAGTTCACCAGCGGCTTCTGGGATGTCTATATCGGCCTCCTGACGATCGTGTCGGTGATCGCCTGCGCGGTGCTGCTCAAGATGCAGGGCACCCGCAAGGTGGCCGGCAGCAAGGTCGAGACCACAGGCCACGTGTGGGACGAGGATCTTGGCGAATACAACAATCCGCTGCCACGCTGGTGGATGTGGCTCTTCTACATCACGATCGCTTTCGGGCTGGTCTACCTTTACCTCTATCCGGGACTTGGAAGCTACCCGGGATCGCTCGGCTGGACGCAGGTCGGCCAGTTGGAGGAGGAGATAGCGGACGCCGAGAAGCAGTACGGGCCGCTCTTCCAGAAGTATTCCAGCCTCGACGTGAAAGCGCTCGCCGCCGACCCAGGCGCCCGCGCCGTCGGCCAGAAGCTCTTCCTTAACCACTGTGCCCAATGCCATGCGTCCGACGCGGGTGGCAGCAAGGGCTTCCCGAACCTTTCCGACACTGACTGGCTCTACGGGGGCGAGCCCGAGATCATCAAGGCGTCGATCACCGACGGCCGCAACGGCGTCATGCCCGCCTTCGGCGCCGCGCTGGGGGAGCAGGGCACCAAGGATGTGGCCCACTATGTGATGTCGCTCTCAGGCATGACCAACGACGGCCTGCGGTCTTCACGGGGCAAGGAAACCTTCGCCCAGTCCTGCGCGGCCTGCCACGGGCCGCAGGGCAACGGCAATTCGGCGCTCGGCGCGCCGAACCTCACGGACAAGGTGTGGCTCTATGGGTCGGGCGAGCCGACCATCATCGAGACGATCAAGGGCGGCCGCAACAACCAGATGCCTGCGCACAAGGCGTTGCTTAACGAGGCCAAGATCCACGTCCTCTCGGGCTACGTCTATTCGCTGTCCCAACCGGCGGGGCCGCAGGCCAAGTGATCGCTGCCCCGCAGCGGGCCGAACTGCGCCGGATCGACGCGACCGGCATCGGGCTGGCGGCCCCCGCCGAACCGGTGGAGCAGTCGCTCTACGAAATCCGCGCCCGCATCCATCCGCGCGCCGTGCGTGGATGGTTTGCCGCGTGGCGCTGGGGCCTCGTCTGGGCGACGCAGCTGGTGTTCTACGGGACGGCGTGGCTCGAGTGGAACGGCCGCCAGGCCGTGCTCTTCGATCTTGCGCATCGCAAGTTCTACATTTTCGGCCTCGTCTTCTGGCCACAGGACTTCATTTACCTTACGGTGCTGCTGGTCATCTCCGCGCTTTCGCTCTTCCTCTTTACCGCCGTGGCCGGGCGGCTCTGGTGCGGGTACGCGTGCCCACAGACCGTCTATACCGAAGTGTTCCTGTGGATCGAGCGGAAAATCGAGGGCGACCGCAACCAGCGCATGAAGCTCGATGCGAGCTCGCTCACCGCGCGCAAGGTGGGCCTCAAGGCCGCCAAGCACACGGCATGGGCCACGCTCGCCCTATGGACGGGGTTTACGTTCGTCGGGTATTTCACGCCCATTCGCGAACTCGCGGCCGAAGTCACTTTCCTGTCGACGGGCCCTTGGGAGACGTTCTGGATCTTCTTCTACGGCTTCGCGACCTATGGCAATGCCGGCTGGATGCGGGAGCAGGTGTGCAAGTACATGTGCCCTTATGCGCGCTTCCAAAGCGCGATGTTCGACAAGGACACGCTGATCATTGCCTACGATGCGGCCCGTGGAGAGCCGCGCGGCGCGCGCGCGAAATCGGCCGACCCCAAGGCGCTGGGGCTAGGCTCATGCGTGGACTGCGGCATCTGCGTGCAGGTCTGCCCGACCGGCATCGACATCCGCAACGGCCTGCAGTACGAGTGCATCGGCTGCGCGGCCTGCATCGACGGCTGCAACCAGGTCATGGACCGGCTCGGCTACGCGCGCAACCTCATCGGCTATTCGACGTCTCACGCGGTCGAGCACGGCCTTACACGGCGGGAGATGTTCACGCGTGCCTTCCGTCCTCGCGTGCTGGTTTACTTCACCATCCTGGCGGCAGTCGTCGTTGCGGGCATGGGCAGCCTGTGGCTGCGCGTGCCGCTCAAGGTGGATGTCATCCGCGACCGTGGCGCCATCAGTCGCGAGATCGAAGGCGGCCTCATCGAGAACGTCTACCGATTGCAGGTCATGAATACGGTCGAGAAAGATCGCCGCTTCCTTCTGCGGGTCGAGGACCTGCCCAAGGCGGTGATTGCGGGAGAAGGGGCAGTCGTCCTGCCGGGGGCCACGACGCAGATGATTGCAGTCAAGGTGCGCGTTCCGCGCGGCGAGACCTCCCCGGGCACGCACAAGATCCGGTTCGTCGTCGAAGCCCAGGACGATGCGCATGTCGCAGTCAGCGAAAAATCCGTCTTCATCGTTCGTCCCTGAGGAAAGCCTCATGAGCGCCGCTTCAGCCCTGAACGTCCCTTGGTACCGAGAGCCCTGGCCGTGGCTGCTCATGGCCGGCCCGGCGGCTGTCCTTGTGGCAGGCGCATTCACGATCTGGATCGCGTTCACGACCTCCGACGGGCTGGTCGTGCAGGATTACTACAAGCAGGGCCTGGCCGTAAATAAGGTGCTCGCCCGGGAAGAGACAGCCAAGCGTCTCGGGATGTCGGCCGGCATCACGCTCTCGCCCGACCGGCATCGGATGCTCGTCGAGCTCATCGGCGCCGATCCGCTCGAGCTGGTGGTGCGCTTTGCCCACTCCACGCGATCGGGCCACGACTTGGCCGTGCGCATGGCGCGCGTTGCACCCGGTCGATATGAAGCGGCGGTCCCGCAAGACCTGCCGCCGGGGCGCTGGAATGTCATCGTCGATGGGCCGCGCCAAGGGGCGCGTCCCGAATGGCGCCTGGCCGGTGACTGGTCCGGCCGGGATTCGTTTTTCAAGCTCGGCCACGGTGGCTGAAGGCCGCAAAGGAGCGGACATGCGCAAGGCGATCTGGGTGCTGTGGCCTTCATTCATCATCGGCGGCGCCGCCGAAACGGTGTTCTTCACTCTGTTCGACCCGATGGAGTTGCATCTCTTCGGCGAGCCGGTTGCCCTCGGGCGGCTCGCCATCTACTCAGGCGGCTTCTTTGCGTTCTGGGCGTTTGCTGCCGCTTCGAGTTTCTTCACCTGCTTTCTCCAGCGGACCGCCGATGAAATCAACCAATGCCCGCTGCCGGCGCGTGCGCGCCCGGAGGGCTGCCCTAAGAGAGAGGATCCGAATGCGATGTGCTGAAACCCTGGCTGGCTTGTGCTTTGTCCTTGTGACGGGTGCGGCCTTGGCCGCCGATGCAGAGAAAGGCCGGCTGCTGTATGAAACGCACTGTGGAGGCTGCCATTACGAGCGGGTGCATGATCGCAAGGCTTCCACCATCGATCGGCTGGCCAGGCTCCAGGCCGAAGTCGCCAAATGGGCCGAGCAGACCGGCCGCCGCTTCACGCCCGCAGAGATCGAGGACATCGCCGAGCACCTCAACCGGACGCACTACCGGCTGGAAAAGTAGCCCTAGGCGGGCTTGCCCGCAGGATCGACCCAAGCGTCCCCTAGGCCAACGGGCGCCGGCGCGAGGTTCAGAATGCGCTGGAAAAGGTTCTTGAAATCGGTGTGGCGCAGGTCGTTCAGCGGCTCGGTATTGATCGAGAAGGCCGCTTCCATGTCGCGCCAGTCGGCCTGCGAAAAAGCGGCTTCGGCGCGCGGCAGCAGGTCGTTTTCTTCCTTGCGCATGTGATTCCAGTGGAATTGGGCGTACGCCTTTGCGGCCGCCTCGAAAGCCTCCTTCCCATCCGGCCAGACCAGCTCGAACTCGTTCAGGCTGCGCTCCAGATTCCTCACCAGCGCTGCGCCCTTCACATGCTCGGCCCTGAGCGTGTCGATGAGGTCCCTCGCGTCCGAGTCGCGCTGAAGGAGTCTGGCGAACAGGAACGTGTCCTCTTTGGGATGGTGCTCGCGTTCCGGGAAGGAATCGATGTAGTACAGCATCGCATGGAACACTTCGAACTGCGGGCGCACCTTGGACGACCGCGCCATGTGGGCGAGCTCGCACAGGCCGCTAAGCACTGCCGAAAGCGAGCGGTGTTCCTCGTGGATGATGCTGAGTGCCTTGTGCATGGCTTCTCCTCGGGTCTGGCTCATGGTGATGACTATGCCCTGCATGCGGTCGCTGCCTTTGACGCAGATCAACCGACTCTCACGCGGGGTGCGGAACAATATGCGCCGTGGATATCCTTTGCGAAAAGCCGCAAGCCCGTCTGGCCCGATGGAGGCTGGGCACCCGGCCGCTCCTGCCCATCGTCCAGGGCGGCATGGGGATCGGGGTTTCCGCTCACCGGCTCGCCGGGACCGTCGCCGGCCTCGGCGCGCTCGGCACGATCTCGAGTGTCGACCTGCGTCACCTGCATGCGGACCTGCTCGAACGGGCCAGCGCCTGCAAAGACAAGGACGCGCTCGACCGGCTGAATCTCGAGGCGCTCGATCGCGAGATCCGCATGGCGCTGGCGCTTTCGGGCGGCAACGGCGCCATTGCCGTAAACGTAATGAAAGCCGTGTCGCAGTACCCGGCGTACGTCCGGCAAAGCTGCGAGAGCGGGGCGCATGCGATCGTCATGGGGGCGGGATTGCCGTTCGACCTGCCGGACCTCGCGAAGGACTTCCCGGATGTTTCGCTTGTGCCGATCCTGTCGGACGCGCGCGGTGTGAACATCGTCCTCAAGAAATGGATGCGGAAGAACCGGCTGCCCGATGCCATCGTGATCGAGCATCCGCGTTATGCCGGAGGCCACCTGGGCGCCACGCGCCTGGAAGAGGTCGAGGACCGCAGGTTCGATTTCGAGCCGGTGCTGGCCGGGGTTTTCGAAGCCATGCGCTCACTCGAGCTCGATCGCTCGAAGATTCCGTTGATCGTCGCAGGCGGGATCCATACGCCTGCACAGGTCCGCGCGTTGCTGGGACTTGGCGCCTCGGCCGTGCAGCTCGGCACGCCCTTCGCCGTGACGGTCGAAGGCGACGCCCATGCCAATTTCAAGAAGGTGCTGGCCGAAGCGAAGCCCGAGGACATCGTCACCTTCATGAGCGTGGCAGGACTGCCTGCGCGCGCCGTGCGCACGCCGTGGCTGTCCAACTACCTCAAGCATGAGAAAGGCCTGCAGGCGCACGCCAAGGCTGATCCGCGCCGGTGTGTCCCGGGCCTCAATTGCCTGACCGTCTGCGGCCTGCGCGACGGGCACGCGGCGATGGGCCAGTTCTGCATCGACACCCGGCTGGCCTATGCACTCAAAGGTGACGTGAATAGAGGCTTGTTCTTCCGCGGCAGCGAGGCGCTGCCATTTGGGAGCGAGATTCGCCCCGTCGCGGAGCTGATCGACTATCTGATGGACGGTGAGGGACGGGAAAATGGCAACCATTTCAATCAATAGTCATCCGATCGCGGGCGCACCGCCTTCGGGAAGCGCGCTGTTTTCCGTCGGCTTTCGTCCGTTCTTCCTGCTGGGCTCGGCCTGGGCAGCGCTGGCGCTGCCCATCTGGCTTTGCGTCTACGCGGGGAAGGTGGTGCTGCCGAGCGCGCTCCCGCCAACGCTCTGGCATGTGCACGAGATGGTGTTCGGGTTTGCGTTCGCGATCGTTGCCGGGTTCCTGCTCACCGCCATCCCGAACTGGACCGGGCGCCTGCCGCTGAAGGGGGCTCCGCTGGCCGGCCTTGCATCGCTCTGGCTGGCCGGGCGCCTCGCCGTGCTGTTCTCAGGCTCGATCGGCCCGCACGCCGCCGCTTTCATCGACTTGGCCTTTCCCGTCGCCTTTGGTCTGGTGATCGCAAGGGAACTCGTGGCCGGACGCAACTGGCGCAACCTCCCGATGCTCGTCGCGTTGTCGCTCCTCACTTGCGGCTCGACGCTCGTTCACCTAGAGGCGATTGGTTACGCTATGACCGCGCCCCTGGGCAACCGCTTGGGGATTGCGACGATCCTCTTGCTCATCGCGCTGGTCGGTGGCCGCATCGTGCCGAGCTTTACGCGTAACTGGCTCGCCAAGGCCCGCCCCAACGGCCGCCTGCCCGCGCAGGCCGGGCGGCTCGACATGGTTTTGCTGCTGGTCACTGTCGCCGGGCTCTTCGCCTGGGTCGCCGTGCCCAAAAGCGCGGCGGCGCCTTGGATGGCGCTGGCGGCTGGCGTTGCCACGGGGTTCCGCCTTTCGCGCTGGTGCGGCCTGGCGACGCTGGCCGAACCGCTCGTCTTCATCCTGCACGTGGGCTACGGCTGGCTGGCACTTGGATTGGTGCTGCTGGGGTTCAATGGCCTGGCGGCGGTGCTGCCCCAGACCACCGCGCTGCATGCGCTGACCGTGGGCGCGATCGGCACGATGACCCTCGCCGTCATGACGCGCGCAACGCTTGGCCACTCGGGCCAGGCGCTGACGGCAGGCAGGGGAACGGTGCTGATCTACGGGCTGGTCACGGTTGCTGCGCTGTTGCGCCTGGCCGCGCCGCTGGGCGGCGAGTCGTTCCTGGTCGTCACTTGGAGTGCCGGTGCAGCCTGGAGCGGCGCGTTCGGGCTTTTCGTGCTGCTCTACTCACCGCACCTTATGCGGCGTCGCCAACAGACGGGGTCTTTGACGTAGGTCAAATTCGATCCCGACAAGAACACTAGGCTTTGCATATGCCAACCGGGGAGAAAAAAATGACCTTACGCCTGATCACGTCCTGCACAGCGGCTGTATTTCTTGTCGCTGCCTGCAGTCCGCCGGCGCCGACCGCGCCGGTCGCCACTTCAGACAAGTACGACGTCACCAAGATGGACTTGAAACCGGTCCCGGCCAAGGTCACTTCCGAGCGGCACACGGGTGCGTTTGCCGAAGGCGCGTCGCTCACGATGGACGCCAACTTGAAACCGCTCGATCCGTCCCCGGTGAAGACGATTCGCCTCGACACCACGCACAAGATCATCGAGATTGCGCCGGGCGTGAAGTTCAGCGCGTGGACCTTCGGGGACCACGTGCCGGGTCCCACGGTGCGCGCGAGGGTCGGTGACAAGATCCGCTTTTCGATGACCAACCGGAGCGATGAGCCGGTGCCGGGCGTGCGCCTGACTTCAGCGCCGATGATGCACTCGATGGACTTCCATGCCGCGATGGTTTCGCCGCAGGACAAGTACCGCTCGATCGCGCCCGGCCAGACGATCGAGTTCGAGTTCACGCTCAACTATCCCGGGGTCTTCATGTACCACTGCGGCACCCCGATGATCCTCGAGCACATTGCATCGGGCATGTACGGCGCGCTCGTCGTCGAGCCGCGCGAGGGGTACCCGACCAAGGTGGACCGCGAATACGTCGTGATCCAGAGCGAGTTCTACGCCAAGCCCGATCCTGGCAAGCAGAAGGTGGACGGCGCGCCGCTCTACGTGCTCGACGCCGAGCGCCTGCGCAATTCGCAGCCGACCCATACCGTGTTCAATGGATCGCATAACGGCATGGTGAGGAATCCGCTCGCGGCAAAGGCTGGCGAGCGTGTGCGCCTGTTCGTGCTCAACGTCGGTCCGAGCAAGACCTCGAGCTTTCACGTGGTCGGGACGATTTTCGACCGTGTGTGGATGGACGGCAATCCGGACAACCAGATGCGCGGCATGCAGACGGTGCTGCTCGGTTCGTCCAACGCGGCGATCGTCGAATTCATGATTCCCGAGGACGGTTCATACATCATGGTCGATCACCACTTTGCCAATGCTTCGCAGGGCGCGATCGGACTCGTCTCGACTGCCGCGAAGCCTCCGGCCGCCGAACTGGAGCACCACAATATGCCCGCGACGTCGACGCCGTCCGATCCAGACGCGATCGCCGGCAAGCAGGCCTTCGAGTCCAAGTGCCTCGCATGCCATTCGGTCGGGCAGGGGAAGAAACTGGGGCCGGATCTCGCCGGCGTCAGCAAGCGCCGCAGCGAAGCCTGGCTCGCCAAATGGCTCAAGTCGCCCGAGGAGATGCTGAAGACCGATGCGGACGCCAAGGCGATGCTCAAGGAGTACAACAACCTGCCGATGCCCAACCAGAGCCTGGGCGACGCCGAGATCAAGCAGTACATCAAGTATTTCCAGTGGATCGATGCCCAACCGGCCGGTACCGCGAAGCCCGCGGCGGCCGCGCACTGAAATGCGCCTGGTCCTGGCGCTGCTGCTGGCGCTGGCCGCGCCGGCAGCTCTCGCCTGCGGCTACTGCGTCGAGGACAAGATCGCCTCGACGTATGACCATGCGGTGATCACCCGGGCGCTGGCGCAAAAGCATCACGTAGCGTTCTTTCACGTCGACGGGCCGATCTTGCCCGGCGACGCCGCCAAGCGGTCAATCGAAGCGATGGTCGAGTCGACGCCAGGAGTGGATAAAGGCAGCGTTCGTGTCGCACTGGAAACGCTCACAGTGTCGTTCGCATTCGATCCGCGGCGCTCGCCGTTAGTGGCGGTGCAAGCGGCGCTGGACAAAAAACTCGCTGCGAAAAGGCTCGCCCTGATGCCATTGCGCATCATCGATTCGCCGGCCGAACTGAAGGTGGTGAAGCGATGAGTCGCATGGCAGCAATTTGACGGGAGATCCAGTATTGGCGCGGGGGTTAACCCGAATTTGGCAGCAATGAGATGACCGTCGACACTTCTGGCCTCACCGCCGCCGAAGCGGCTGCCCGGCTCGCAGCGGATGGTCCCAACATTCTGCCCGGCGCAAAGCGCGCGTCGCTCGCCTCGACGGTACTTCGCGTATTCGCCGAGCCCATGTTCCTGCTCCTGATCGCAGCTACGGGCATTTACCTTGTGCTGGGCGACGTGCAGGAGGCGACGATCCTGGCGGCCTCGCTGGTCGTGGTTGTGGCGATCACAATCGTGCAGGAACGCAAGGCCGAGCGAGCGCTCGAGGCGCTGCGCGACCTGTCCAGCCCCAGGGCGCTCGTGGTGCGCGACGGTGAGCGGCAAAGGATCCCGGGTGCGGAGGTGGTCAGGGGCGACCTGGTGGTCGTTTCGGAAGGCGACCGGGTCGCGGCCGACCTCGACCTGGAAACGGCCGCCGACCTCACCGTCGACGAGTCGCTGCTCACGGGCGAATCGTTGCCCGTCGGCAAGAAAACCGCAGAGCGCATGCATTCAGGCACGTTGGTGAGCTCAGGCCATGGCCGCGGCCGTGTCGTCGCCACGGGTGCGCAGAGCGAACTGGGGCGCATCGGCGCATCGCTGGCCACGCTCGATTCCGGCAAGACGTCGCTCGAGCGGGAGACCGCCCGCATCGTGAAGTGGGTTGCGATCGTTGCCGGGGCGCTATCGCTTGGCATGGTGGCGTTTTATGTGCTCACCCGGGGGGACTGGCTGACGGGCGTCCTTGCAGGCCTCACGCTTGCGATGGCGATCCTGCCGGAAGAGTTTCCCGTGGTGCTGACGATCTTCCTTGCGCTGGGCGCATGGCGCATCTCGCGCCAGGGCGTCCTGACGCGCCGCATGCCGGCGATCGAAACGCTCGGCGCGGCCACGGTGCTCTGCGTCGACAAGACCGGTACGCTGACCGAGAACCGCATGAGCGTCGTCGACGTGATCGGCGACCGTCAGGCGGTCCTCATGGCAGCGGCGCTTGCCTGCGAGATCGAGCCGTTCGACCCGATGGAAAAAGCGATTCTCGCAGCAGCCGGCGAAGAGGGCGCCACAGCGCGCGCGGCTGGCCGTCTGGAGCGCGACTACCCGTTTTCCGACCGGTTCCTCGCCATGTGCCACCTCTGGCGCCTGCCGGATGGGCGTCGCATCGTTGCGATCAAGGGCGCGCCGGAAACCGTGTTGCGCCTTTGCGGGGAGACGGCCCGCCTCGCCGAAGTCGATGCCGCTGCCGACAAGGGATGGCGCATGCTGGCCGTCGCCGAAGCGGACTGGGAAGGCCCCGCGCTCGTGGACCCTGCGAGCTACAAGTTCAAGCTGCTGGGCTTCGTCGCGCTGGCCGATCCTGTGCGGGCGTCCGTACCTGCGGCGGTGGCGCTCTGCCGGCGGGCCGGCATCCGCGTGGTGATGATTACCGGCGATCACGCGGGGACGGCCCTCAGCATTGCGTCGCAGGCAGGGATTGCTACTGCAGACGGCGCCATCACGGGCGCACAGCTCGCGGGGATGAACGACGAGGAGCTGCAGCGGGCGGTGCGTATCGCGTGTGTTTTCGCGCGTGTGCGCCCGGAACAAAAGTTGAGGCTCGTTCAGGCTTACCGCGCTGCCGGTGAAGTCGTCGCGATGACAGGCGACGGCGTGAACGATGCTCCGGCGCTGAAAGCCGCCCACATTGGCATCGCCATGGGGCGCCGGGGTACGGACGTGGCCCGCGAAGCCTCCGCGCTCGTGCTCCTTGAAGACGACTTCGGATCGATCGTGCATACCGTGCGGCTGGGCCGCCGCATTTACGCGAACATCCGCAGCGCGATGGGCTACCTCATTGCGGTCCACATCCCGATCGCCGGCATGTCATTCATTCCGCTTGCGCTCGGCGGGCCGTTGTTTCTGTACCCGGTGCACGTGGTGTTCCTCGAATTCGTGATCGACCCGGCCTGCACGATCGTCTTCGAAGCCGAGCCTTCAGACACCGGGGCCATGGAAAGGCCGCCGCGTGATCCGCGTGAGCCGCTCTTCAACCTGCACATGCTGATGGCAAACGTGGCGGTCGGCGCAACGATGCTCCTCGCCGTGATGGCGGCCTATTGGTGGATGCTGCACTCCGGCCGCACGGAAGGCGAAACGCGCGCCGCGGGTTTTTGCGCGCTCGTCATCTCGAACGTCGCGCTGATCCTCTCGGCCCGTTCGCGCACGATTCCCATCCTTGCCAGCCTCCGCTTACCCAATCCCGCGCTGTGGTGGGTCGTGGGCGCGACGCTCTCGTCGTTGGCGGTCGCGATCTACCTGCCGGCAGCAAATGGCGTTTTCCGCTTTTCGCCGTTGAGCCTTCAAGACCTCTGCGTTGCCATTGCCGCAGGGGTCGCGGGCGTCGGAGTGGTCGAAGCCTTCAAGCCGGGCAGACGGACGCCGGAGGTGCGCCCCTAGCGGCTCGTTCGGTCAAGCCGGCGTAACGGGGTCAGGCAGCTTGGCCGAGGCCGCTCGAAACGCTTCGAGCTTCGCGTGGAAATCCACCGCATCCCCGTAGGCCAGAAAGCGCGAGTAGTGCGCATGGACGCCCAGGATCTTGCGCGCATGCTTGATCGGGCAGAAATATTGCTCGGTTCGCCCGACGATCTCCGAAGCGTAGGCAACCAGGCCATTCGCGTACGCGCAGTACTCGCAATGGAAGCGCTCGATGAAGTTGAGGTAGCCGAGCTCGTGCCGGTCGAAAACGATGTAGTCGGCTCGCCGCACCTTGGCGATGCCGTAGATTGGGAAGCATGTGGCCTGGTACAGCGTGATGAAGCCATCGAGCAGGGCCAGCGGCACCGCCATGCCGTAGATGATCGGCCCGGTCACCAGGTTCTGCGGCCGGTCGGTCGCGAGCCAGCGGAAGAAGTTTCGCTTGAGCCGCGCATGCACCTCCCGCGCTTCGCGCTCGAACTTGACGCGCTTGCCCCGGATCGTGAAGTGGATGCGCGACTCGCGCTCATGCAGTGCCGTGCGCAAATCTTCTTCGAGCACCTGTATCTGGGTCAGCAGGTCGCGTATGCGGGTATCCACGCGCTCAGTCCAGCCCGAGCATGCGGCCGATGCTCTGCAGGAAGAGGCCAGCCCGTACCCCGTCGCTCTGCAACTCGTTGGAAGCCCGGCCGACCTGCGCGTGCACGGAGCGCATTCCGGCTTCCAGCGCCGGCGGATGCGGATCCGGTTCGCCCAGCATCGCCTTGAGCTGCTCCACTTCGGCGCGCAGCTGGGCGTGGCGGGTGCTGTCAGGGGGCAGGGCGGCCAGGTCGGCGGCGATGTCGTCCACGAGCTTGCGCGCCGCGGCCAGGTCGAAATTGCGTTGATCCATGAGTGGACTCCTCGTGTGGCGTTCGATGAGCGCATTCTAAGGCGCGCCGGGCGCGCGCATCGTGACGGTGGATGATCCAGATCAAAGCCGCGGCTCGCCAAGCGTATCAAATGGCACTGCACGCCACCCCACAAGGAGTCGCCATGTACAAGCACATTCTCGTTCCCACGGACGGGTCGCCCTTGGCCACCAAGGCCATCGAAGCCGCCATCACCTTCGCAGCCGAAGTCGGTGCAAAGGTGACCGGGTATTACGCAATCGAAGACATGAACATGCACCACGTCGGCGCTCACCTGACCAAGGACCTGCTCGAGGAATTCGAGCGCCGCGGCATGGAAGCGGCCGAGCAGCACGTCGCCGCGCCGGCCAAGGCGGCAAAAGCGGCGGGCGTCCCGTACTCCTGGCTCATCAGCAAGGTCACGCAACCCTACGAGGGCATCGTCGAGGCGGCGAAGAAATCCGCGTGCGACATCATCTTCATGGCCTCGCACGGCCACCGGGGCATCACCGGCTTCATCGTGGGCAGCGTCACGCAAAAAGTGCTCTCGCACTCGAGCATCCCGGTGCTGGTCTTCCGCTGACCCCGCATGGAGCTCGCATTCCTCGGCGGCACCGGCACGGTCACGGGATCGAAGTATCTCCTTCGGGCCAGGAACCTGACGGTGCTCGTGGACTGCGGCCTGTTCCAGGGGCTCAAGGCGCTGCGCCTGCGCAACTGGGACAAGTTGCCGGTCGCGCCGGCGTCCATCGACGCCGTCGTCCTCACACACGCTCACCTCGACCACAGCGGCTATCTGCCCTTGCTCGTGCGCAATGGGTTTCGCGGGCCGATTTACGCAACGCGAGCGACTTTCGACCTTTGCAAGCTGCTGCTGCCTGATTCCGGGCACCTGCAGGAGGAGCAGGCACGCTTTGCAAACGAGCGCGGCTTTTCCAAGCACAAGCCGGCGCTTCCCCTCTACACCGTCGAGGACGCGGACAAGGCCCTCAGGCGATTCAGGCCGGTGGACTATGGCCAGAAGGTCGACCTGCCCAGCGGAAGATCCTTCCAGTTCCTGCAGGCCGGTCACATCCTCGGCGCGGCTATCGTAGCGATCGACTCCGAAGCGGGGCGAACGGTGTTCTCCGGCGATCTCGGCCGCCAGGACGATCCCGTCATGCGCCCTCCTTCATTGGTAGGCGAGGCAGACACGCTGGTCGTCGAATCCACCTACGGAAACCGGCGCCATGCCTCCATCGACCCGCAGCAGGAGCTCGGAGTACCGCTCGCGCGCGCAATCGCCCGCAAAGGCGTGGTGATCATCCCTGCGTTTGCCGTCGGTCGCGCGCAGACGCTGCTGCACCTGCTCGCGCGCATCAAGGCCGCCGGCGGCCTCCAGGACGTGCCGGTTTACCTGAACAGCCCGATGGCCATCGATGCGACGCGCATCTTCCAGCACTACCGCGCCGAGCACCGCCTGACCGAGGAGGAGTGCCGCGCAGCCTGCGGCGTGGCGAAGATGGTGAACACGCCCGAGGAATCGGCAGCTCTCAATGCGCGGAGCGGCCCGATGATCATCATTTCAGCCAGCGGCATGGCTACGGGCGGCCGCGTGTTGCATCACCTCGAAGCGTTCGCGCCGGATTCGCGCAACATGATCGTGTTCACCGGATTCCAGGCCGCAGGGACGCGGGGCGCGGCGATGGTGGGTGGTGCCGAGGCGGTCAAGATGCACGGCGCCTATGTGCCGGTCAAGGCCGAGGTCGTCAACCTTGAAAGCCTCTCCGCACATGCCGACTACACGGAAATCCTCACCTGGCTGCGTGGCTTCGCGCGCCCGCCCAAGCGGATCTTCATTACTCACGGGGAACCTGCCGCTGCGGACGAATTGCGCCGCAGGATCGGCGAAACGCTGGGATGGACTTGCACCGTGCCCGGCTACCTGGACCGGCTGACCATCGAGTAGACAAGGCAGAGGAGGAGACAAGGCAGAGCGCCTAGTGCACCGCGCCCATGACCTTCTCGAGGCCGCCGATGTCGGCAATCCGCACATGCTTCTGGTTTACTTCCAGCAAACCATCCGCCTGGAACTTGGAAAACAGGCGGCTGACGGTTTCCAGTTTCAGGCCCAGGTAGCTGCCGATTTCGTCACGCGTCATGCGCAGGTGAAAGTCGGAGGCCGACCACCCCCGGCGGATGAAGCGCTTCGAGAGATTGAGCAGGAACACTGCCAGCCGCTCTTCTGCGCGCATGCTGCCCAGGAGCATCATGACCCCGTGATCGCGCACGATCTCGCGGGAGAGCACGCTGTTCAGGTGCCGCTGCAGCCCGGGGATCTCGCGCGAGATCTCCTCGACCAGCCCAAACGGCAGCACACAGACTTCGCAATCCTCCAGCGCGACGGCGTTCGACGCATGCGCGCCTGAGCCGATCCCATCCAGCCCGAGCAATTCGCCGGGCATCTGGAAGCCGGTCACCTGCTCGCGCCCGTCGCCGTGGAGCAATGCGGTCTTGAAGAACCCGACCCGGATCGCATAGATCGCGGCAAACTTGTCCCCGGCGCGAAACAGCGCTTCCCCACGCTTCACCTTGCGACGGGAGTAGACGAGGTTTTCCATACGTTGCAGTTCAGCGCCTGAGAGCCCCTGTGGCAGGCACATCTCGCGCAGGTTGCAGGCGGCGCAGGTCACCTCGAACTTGCGCGCATTGGGCAGGCTCGCGGTGGGCAGGCTCGCGGTGCTCTGGGTCCTGCGGGCACTCTGGAAGTCGATCACGGCTTGCATTGGCATCCCCTTGAATTCAGTGAACGGTCTGATACTCGCGCCCTTCGATGGCTGCGCGTACTTTCGCAAATTCGGTGCTCTTGTCGAAAAAGCCCCGCGCGCCCAGTTGCGTGCAGCGCCGGCGGTGCTGCGGGGTGGCATCGTTGGTGAGCACGAAGACGTCGATCCAGGGCGAGCGCTCATTAAGGGCCCGCAGCACGTCCATTCCGCTGCTCTTGTGGAGCTTGATGTCGAGGACCACCGCATCGGGGCGCGTTGCATCGATGCCACGGATTGCTTCGTCCGCGCTGGCAGCGTGGCCGACGATGGTCGCGCCCTCGATCCCGCCCAGCAGGTCGACGAGGCGCTCGGTGATGGGCAGCGAGTCTTCGACGATGAAAACGCTTACTCGCCGGGGTGCGTGTGCGATTGGAATGTTGGCGGTTTGCATGCACGCAGTGTGGACGGACGTGACCCCGCGCCCCATCGGAGGGGGCTTAAAGCATGGGTGGGAAACGGCTCAATGGTGGGGTAGGAATCGTCCTACCCGGCAAGGCTAGGCGCCGGCGGGACCGTCCAGCAGGCGGTTCTCGAGTGCATAGCGCACCAGCTCGGCGGTGCTCGCCATGTTCATCTTCTGGAGCACGCGGGTCTTGTGGGTGCTGACGGTCTTGACCGACAGGTGCAAGGCGTCCGCAATGTCGGTGATCGTCGTGCCGCCGACCAGCATGCGAAATACTTCGAATTCGCGGTCCGAAAGCGAGCGATGAGGCAGGGCGTCGCTTTCAGGCTCCGTCTGGCCCATGGCGCCGATGGCCAGCTGCTCGGCGCCGGCTGCGCTGATGTACACGCCGCCTGCGGCGACTTTGCGAATTGCGGCAACGAGCTGCGCGGAGGCGCTGTCCTTGGTGAGATAGCCGGAGGCGCCCGCCTTGTAGGCGCGCACGGCGTATTGCTGTTCACCGTGCATCGACAGGACCAGCACCTTGAGCTTGGGCTTTTCAAGCTTGAGGCGCTTGATGAGGTCGATGCCCGAAAGGCCCGGCATGGACATGTCGAGCAGGACTACGTCGAATTCCGCTTCGCGCACTTTCCTCAGGGCTTCGTCGCCGTCGATCGCTTCCCCCGCGACCTGGAGGTCGGCGGCGGCGGAGAGGATCTGCTTCAAGCCCTCGCGCACAAGCGTGTGATCGTCCGCCACCAGCAGCTTGATCACGGCTCGCTCTCCGTGGTAACGGCAGGAACCCGAACCGCAACGCACGTACCCGCTCCGGGCGCGGGTTCGATCTGCGCCGTGCCGCCGAGGTAGTGCGCACGCTCCCGAAGGCCCTTGAGTCCGAAGGACCGGCTCTTCGTCCGATCGGAGGCCTTGATGCCGCGGCCGTCGTCGGTCACGACTAGAACCGCTACTTCGCCCTCCACTTCGAGCTCGACCTTGACGTGAGTGGCCTGCGAATGGCGCGCTACGTTGGTGAGCGACTCCTGCAGCATGCGGTACAGAGCTGTGGCGGTGGTGGAGGGGAGGTCGGAAACGGCCTCGGCATTGCGCAGGACGAGGTTGCACTCAATGCCGGATCGCTGGCGGAAATCCTCCACCAGCCACTCAGCCGCTTCGGCCAGGCCCAGGTCGTCCAGCATCAGGGGCCGCAGGTCCGCCGAAATGCGCCGGGTCGCAGTGACTGTGGCATCCAGCGTCTCGTTCATCCTCGCAAGCTTCCCCGCCAACTCCGGTTGGCCGGCGGGAAGCTTCTCCTGCGCCCAGGCGAGGTCCATCTTGAGCGCCGTGAGCTGCTGGCCGAGCTCGTCGTGCAATTCCCTTGCGATGCGTGTCTTTTCGTCTTCGCGCGCCTGCAGGACCTGTGCCGACAGCTCGCGCAGTTCCGACTGCGAGTGGCGCAGCGCATCCTCGACCGACTTGCGCCGCGTGATGTCGCGGAGGATCACGGTGTACAGGTGATGCCCTGCGGCGCCGGCCTTCGAGATCGAGGCCTCGATCGGGAATTCGGTGCCGTCGGACCGCAGTGCCGAGAGCACCGTGTTATGTCCCATGCGGCGGTTGGTGGCGCCTGCCACGCCGAAGGCGGCGATATGACCGTGGTGCGCGGCGCGAAAGCGCTCGGGCAGGAACCGGTCGAGCGAGCCGCTCAGCGCCTCGCTCCGCGGGCAGCCGAACATTGCTTCGGCCGCTTGGTTGAAAAGCACCACGCGCTGCGACTCGTCAATCGTGATGACCGCGTCCATGGCCGATTCGAGGATGGCCGCATAACGCGCCTCCGTGTCGGCGAGAGCGGTCTCCGCCCGGGCGAGGCGCCGTTCGGGGGTCGTCATGCCGGATTGACGCAGGTCAAACCCGCCTCGCGGCGAGCGGCCATAGTGCGGTCATGTCCGAGGAGCACCCAATGGGAATGGATTTTGCGCAGAGCGAATCCGCAGTCGACCCCGACCTGATCCGCAAATACGACGTCAGCGGCCCGCGGTACACGTCCTACCCGACGGCGGACCGCTTCGTGGAGGGGTTTGGCGAAGCGCAATACCGCGAATGGCTCGGCAGGCGCAATGTGGGCGGCATCAAGCAGCCGCTTTCTGTTTATGTGCACCTGCCTTTTTGCAACACCATTTGCTACTACTGCGCCTGCAACAAGGTGGTGACGAAGGATCATGGGCGTTCGGCAAAGTATATCAAGTACCTCGCTCGTGAAATGGCGCTCGTCGACGAGCTCATGGGCGAGGAGCGCACCATCTGCCAGCTGCACTGGGGCGGCGGGACGCCCACGTTCCTCTCAAGACCCGAAATGGGCGCGCTGATGGAAGAGCTGCACCGGCATTTCCTGCCCATGCCGGATGCGGAGTACTCGATCGAGATCGACCCCCGCAAGATCGAAGCGGGCACGATGGCCTTCCTTGCGGGCCTGGGCTTCAATCGCGCCTCGATGGGCGTCCAGGATTTCGACCCCGCGGTGCAAAGGGCCGTGAACCGGCTGCAAAGCGAGGAGGAAACCCGTCGCGCGATCGACGAGGCAAGGGATAACGGGTTTCGCTCGGTCAACATCGACCTCATCTACGGCCTGCCCAAGCAGACGGTCGCCGGGTTCGAAAAGACCATCGACCGCATCATTGCCATTTCGCCCGAGCGCATCGCGCTTTACAACTACGCGCACCTGCCCACCGTGTTCAAGCCGCAGCGGCGCATCCTCGATGCGGATCTGCCGTCAGCCGACACCAAGCTAGCGCTTTTCACACTCGCGATGGAGCGCCTTGTCGGCGCAGGGTATGTCTACATCGGCATGGACCACTTCGCGCGGCCGGACGACGACTTGGCGGTGGCCCAGCGCCAAGGCCGCCTGCACCGCAATTTCCAGGGCTACTCCACGCATGCCGACAGCGACCTCATCGCCTTCGGCATCTCCGCAATCGGCCGGGTGGGCCCGACCTACTACCAGAACACCAAGACGCTCGACGAGTACTACGATTCGATCGACTGGGGCCACTTGCCCGTGAAGCGGGGCATCGCGCTGACGCAGGACGACCTGGTGCGCCGGGCAGTCATCCAGGCGCTAATCTGCCATTTCAAGCTGTCGATCGAATCGATCGAGCTCGCCTACCTCGTGGAGTTCGAAATTTATTTCGCGCGCGAAATGGCCGAACTCGCGCCATTCGTTGCAGAGGGCCTGCTGGACATTTCGCGCGAGTGGATCACGATCACGCCGCGCGGGCGCCTCCTCGTGCGCGCGATCTGCATGGTGTTCGACC
>JANXRZ010000267.1 GCA_025352885.1 Pseudomonadota bacterium
CGGATCGGCAACCTGCTGCGGGAGGTCATCCCGGAACTCGTGGCGCTTGAGCGCGATTCGCTCCTGACGTACCTGAAGCGCTGCGTCTCCCCAAAACGCCACCCGGTGAAGACCCCCGAAAGCCCGGTCTATCTCGACGCATTCCTGCCAGACACACCCCTGATCGGGGGACTGGCTCCGCGGCTCGGAGTCCATCACCTGCAACTCCTGACGGTCACGCAGTTCCCGGGCGAAAGCGCGCCGGGCCTCCTCGATGGCCTGAACCGGTTGCCGTTCGAGTACCGCTGGGTCACGCGCTTTGTCTTCGAGGAGAAGCTGGTCGCGGCGAAGGTCATGAAGGGATATCAGCAGAAGTGGTTGTCGCTCAGGAAAAGCTTCGTGACGGTGTTTCGGGAGGCGATGTTCGGTGAGGAGTCAGCCATCCAGAACACCGATGCGATCAACAAGGCCGAGGACGCGGATGCTGCGCTTCAGGCTCTTGGCAGCGATGCCGTGGCATTCGGGTATTTCACACAAACGATTCTGCTGACGGACACCGACCCGAAGCGACTGCAGGACAAGAAGCTCGAGGTCGAGCGGGTCGTCAACAGCCTCGGCTTCACGACGATCGACGAGAACGAGAACCACAATGCGTTCGATGCGTTCCTCGGCACCGTCCCCGGCAACTGCGCCCACAACGTGCGTCACCCGTTACTGCACACCCTGAACCTGATCCACCTGTTTCCGCTGTCGGCGGTCTGGGCAGGCGCCAAGGGCGATAGCAATCTCGGCGGTGCCCCGCTCCTGCCGGTCGTGACGGGTGGCAGTACGCCGTTCCGGTTGTCCCTCAACTACGGGGATGTCGGGCATACGCTCATCGTGGGTCCGACCGGGGCTGGCAAGTCGACACTGCTTCGGGTCCTCGAAAGTGCCTGGCGCCGGTATCCGAATGCTCAGGTCTATACCTTCGACAAGAACAAAAGCTCGCTCGTCCTGACGAAGGCGGTCGGCGGGGACTTCTACGACCTCGGGGACCCGAATTCCTCGCTCGCGTTCCAGCCGCTGGCTGAGATCCATGAGGAGTCCGAACGCAGCTGGGCGCTCGAATGGCTCGTGTCGGTCGCGGAGCACGAGGGTCTTGCGGTCACGCCCGAGCGCAAGTCCGCGCTCTGGGCAGCGCTCAATGCACTTGCCAAGTCCCCGAAGGACGAGAGAACGCTGACCGGGTTCCGGACGCTGCTCGGCGACCGGGCCCTCAAGGAGACGTTCCAGGCCTACACCCACGAAGGGAGCTATGGCCGGCTGCTGGACGCCGACCGCGACACCCTGGAGTACGGCCGCTGGCAGGTGTTCGAGATGGGCGCCCTGATCGCGAACTACCCCAAAGCCGTGATGCCGACGCTGACCTACCTGTTCCATCGGCTGGAGCGTCGATTCGATGCCAGAACCCCGACCCTGATGCCGATCGACGAGGGTTGGCTCTTCCTCGACAACCCGGTGTTCGGGCCGAAGCTGCGGGAGTGGCTCAAGACCCTGCGGCGGTTCAGGGTCTACCTCGTGTTTGCAAGCCAGTCGCCGGCGGATGTTGCCAACAGTCCGTTGTTCGACGTCCTCAAGGAGAGCTGCTACACGAAGATCTTCCTGCCGAACCCGAATGCAATGCAGACGGAGACCGCGAAGTTCTACGAGCGATTTTCGTTGAACGAACGGCAGATCGAGATCATCTCGCACGCGACGCCGAAGCGCGACTACTACTACACGTCCCCCCTCGGAAATCGCCTCTTCAGCCTCGCGCTGTCGGACGTCGGCCTCGCGTACTGCGCGGCGACCGGCGATGAAGCCGTCCGGTCCGTGACGCCCTGGCTTCACCTCACGACCGAAGAGTTCAACCGTCGCTACCTCGCGAGTCTGCAGCTCGGGTGGGTGACGGAAATCATGTACCCCAACTCGGCCCCGAAGGCCGTTGCCTGAAAGGAGTAGACCATGCAGACCGCAAGACTGTCCCTGATGGGTGTCGCGATCGGAATGCTGCTCACGGTCCTGCCCGTGCAGCCGGCGCGCGCCCAGTGGGTCGTGTTCGATCCCACGAACTTCAGCCAGAACATCCTGACCGCGATCCGGACGCTGCAGAGCAACGTCAATGAGGTGTCCCAGATCGCAAACCAGATCCAGCAGATCAACAACCAGCTCCAGAACCTGCAGCGGATGCCGAGTTCGCTGTCGGGCGCGCTATTGGGCGACTACGTGACCCAGTGGAACCGGATGCTGACGACATTCAATTCCATCAACGGGCTTTCCTCGAATATCGGGACGCTCGCCGTCAACTACCAGAACCTCTTTCCCGCACGGGGCCCCGGTGCACTAACCGGCCCCCAGGTGCTATCGCAGTTGCAGCAGTACCTCGCACAGGCGCGCCAGACCTATCAGGGCGTTTACCAGCAAAGTGGCGCCGTGATGGCGGCGCTCCCCCAGGCGCAGCTCGATATGGCCACGACGCTCGCTGCGTCCAATGGGGCCGCCGGGAATCTCGATGCGATCCAGGCGCAGACCCAGATGACGGCCCAGGTGGCGCAACTTCTCGTCCAGCAGAACGCGCAGATCGCGGCGATGAATCAGGCGCAGGCGGACTGGCTGAACCAGCAGATGGAGATGGTCGACACGGTGCGCGTGATGCAGACGCAGAGCGAGGCCCGAATCCCACAAACGCAGGCACCGGCGGCCTATCTGCCGGTCGTGCATTGAGGGCACGGCGTGAACAAGTTTTCGATCGCCGCGTGCGCCCTGGTGGTTCTGGCCGGCTGCAGCCGTGCACCCGATGCTATCGTCCTGCCGCCTCCTGCGACCGCCCAGAAACATATCCCTGGCATCGAGCAGATGAACTTCGACCAGCTATCCAGCTGGGTCCGGGTCTGCGCGCCTTACAACGGGTCACTCGAGGGCCGGCAGCGCAATCCCTACGACCCGATGGATTGCGATGCAGTCCAGTATCGCCACGACTCGTGGCGCACGAAGTCGACGCAGAAGCCGGCAGCTTACCTGCCGAGCCTGCACTGAGTTCGCCCATGACACGCGTGACCTGGATCCGATGGGTGGGAGCGGTGGCACTGGTGGTGTTCTCCATCGCCCCGGCGTTGGCCGTCAGCGGCATGAACCCGCCGGATCCCGGCGTGTTGACCTACCTGCTCAACGCCTTTATCGGCGGGTTCTCCGGGGGGTACGGGGGAATCCTGCCGACGGCGCAGCGAGTCCTCTTCCTTCTGGCCGCAATCGAGATCGTGTTCGCGGGTCTCTGGTGGGCGCTGAAGGGCGAGAACTTCATTGTTCCGCTCGTCCAGAAGACGATGCTGATCGGCGTGTTCTCAGCGTTCCTGCTGCCGGGGCCGCTCAATTGGGCGAACCTCACGACGAGCGTTCTGCACGGCTTCGTCGCGACCGGGCAGGCGGCAGGTGGGGGTGCCGGGAACATCAACTGGTTCTCAGATCCCTCCGCGATCATCAACCTCGCCGACACGCTGACCTTCCAGATCGAGCAGGAGATCCACTCGCTACCGGTGCTCGCCGTCGGCCAGCAGATCATGTTTGGTCTCGTTTATCTCCTCATCTACCTGACGTTCTTTATCCTCGCGATTCAGGTTGTGATCGCGATCCTCGAGTACTACCTGATCGCGACGCTTGCCATGGTGCTCGTGCCGTTCGGCATCAACAAGTACACGGCCTTTCTGTCCGAGAAGGCCTTCGGCGCAATCGTAAGCCACGGCGTCAAGCTGATGGTGCTCGCGTTCATCATCACAGTCGCGGCTCCCGTGATGGCGGGACTGAACCTCCCGCCGAGTCCGTCGTTGCAGCAGGCGTACATGTGCCTGCTTGCGGCCATGACGCTCACATTCCTCGCATGGAAGGCCCCGGATGTCGCGGCCGGTCTCTTTGCCGGCGGCCCGAGTCTTTCGGCAGCGCATTCGCTTGGGACGGCGGCCGTGGGTGCACGCCTCCTG
>JANXRZ010000006.1 GCA_025352885.1 Pseudomonadota bacterium
CAGGCGAAGCTCGAATCGGCCTGCCTCGCTGCCACCAGGGAGCCAGCTTTCGCCGATGCCATGAAGAAGCAGGGCACCGAGGCGCGCCACCTCGGGCGGAAGGAGTACGCCGAGTGGCTGAAGAAGAACGACGAACTCAACAAGGAAATCGCCAAGGACACCGGCCTGCTCAAGCGCTGAGGCCGGCGTGAGACTGTCCCGCGACGGAATAGGCGGCCTGGTCACCCTGGCCGGCAGCCTGGTGCTGTTCTGGATGACCATCGGGCTCAAGGACAATCCGCTCGTCCCCATCGGCCCGGGGTTTTATCCGCGCATCGTGCTTGGGATCAGCGCGGTGCTCGGGTTCGCGCTCTTCGTCTCCGATTACCTCGAGCAGAAAAATCGCCCGGCCAAGGCGGCGACTGCAGCGCCGTCCGGGCCGCCGCTGAACTACGTTCTGGTGGCGATGACGTTTGCGGTTTTCGGGCTCTACGTGATCGCGCTGCCTTATGTCGGGTTTCGAATCGCCACCATTGCGTACGTTGCGGTGACCAACGCGCTCCTCGCGCCGCCCAAGAGCATGAAAGCGTGGGTGGGGATGGCGGTGCTTGCGGTGGCGACCGCACTTCTCTCCCATTTGCTGTTCGAGCAGTACCTCTCGGTGCTCCTGCCGCGCGGACGCTGGACGGGGCTCTGACATGTTCGAGCTGCTCGGCGACGGCATCGTCAACATCCTGCAGTGGAAATACCTGATCCCACTGTTCATCGGCTCGTTCGTCGGGGTCATCGGCGGCGCGTTGCCGGGCATCACCATCACGATGACCGTGATCGTGGTGCTCCCTTTCACGTTCGGGCTCGAGCCGCTGCAAGGCCTCTCGGCCATGATCGGCGTCTATGTGGGCGGTGAAACCGGCGGGCTGATCACCTCGTGCCTGCTGGGCATTCCCGGCAAGCCGTCGGCTGTCGCAACGACGTTCGACGGGTTCCCGATGGCGAAGAACGGCGAGCCGGGGCGCGCGCTCTGGCTGGGCATCTGGGCATCGATCTTTGGCGGGCTGCTCGGCGCCGTTGTCCTCGTGGGGTCGACCGCGCCCCTTGCGAAGATGGCGCTCGAGTTCGGGCCTTGGGAATACTTCTCGCTGTTCGTGCTTGCGCTGTCGATGGTGGCGGGGCTGGTCGAAGCCTCGCTCGTCAAGGGGCTCGCCGCCGGCGCTATCGGCCTGATCCTCACGGTGCTCGGCAACGACCCGGTGCTGGGCAAGCCGCGGCTGACCCTCGGGATCGAATTCCTCGAGGGTGGGGTGCCGTTCCTGCCGGTGCTGATCGGCGTCTTCGCGTTCGCGCAATTGATGTCCGAAGTCGAGCGCATGGGCGGGCAGCACGTTGCTGTAGATGCGGTGCATCGCGGAGTGAGCCTCGCGGTGTCGCACATCAAGGTCATCGGCGAGATCTTCTCGCGTCCGGTGCTGCTGCTATGGTCGACCTTTGTGGGCCTCGTCATCGGTGTGCTGCCGGCGATCGGCGGCAGCGCGGCCAACATGCTTGCCTACGACCAGGCGAAGAAATTCTCCAAGCGTCCGGAAAAATTCGGCACGGGGATCCCGGAAGGCATCATTGCCTCCGAGTCCTCGAACAACGCGAACGTGGCCGGTTCGCTCGTCACCATCATGGCGTTCGGGATCCCGGGGGACGCAGTGACCGCCGTGATGCTGGGCGCCCTGACGATCCACGGCATCCAGTCCGGGCCCCTGTTCGTCCTCCAGAACCCGGTACTCGCCTATGGGATGTTCGCTGCGTACATCGTCGCGCATGCCCTCGTGCTCATCATCCTGTGGATCGGCGTGCGCTGGATGCTGCTCATCGTCTCGGTCCCCAAGGCCGCGCTGTTCCCGGTCGTGCTGGTGCTGTGCGTGATTGGCGCGTACGCGCTCAACAACACGGTGGACAACGTCTACGTGCTGCTGGTGTCCGGCCTGGTGGGCTACGGCATGGTGAAGCTCGGGTTTCCGCTCGCGCCCTTCATCCTTGGCGTGATCCTCGGAGACCAGATCGAGATCAACCTCGTGCGCGCCATCATGACCGACAGCAATCCGTGGCTCTTCCTCACGCGGCCGATCTCGGGCGGCCTGCTGATTGCGTCCGTGCTGTCAGTGGTGCTCGCGGTCTGGCAGCACCGCAGGGCGCAGCGCAGTGGCAAAGCGGCGGCCGAGGACGACGTCGACTTCTAGCGCCGGCCTTACTGCGCGACGGATTTTTCCAGCGCCGCCCTGAACTGGGCGAGTTCCTGTGCGTTCAAATCCGACACCGCCCACCATCGCATTCCGGACCGTTCCCACGCGGCGAGATTGAATCCCTGCCGCTCAGAGGGGCGCAGTCGGGCTTCGCGCGACCCGGGCGAGATGAAGAGATTGATCAGATGCTGCTTGTGCCGGTACACCAAGGCCGCAACCGGCCGCCGGTCGAGGTAGTCCAGCCGCCCGCCGACCAGCGCAAATCCCTGCGAGGTGAGGTCGATCACGGGCGGAGAAAAGTCGAGCTTGCCCGCGAACCATGGCTTCACCGTGTGGCTGTCGGAGGAAGCAATGTCGAAAGCGTGATCGACCATGAGCGAGCGCACGTGGGCCGCAACGATCTCGTCGGCGAGGCGGTCTTCGGAGAGTGGCGAAAGGAAGTAGAGGGCCGTAGCCGCGACAATGGCGAAAGCCGCCGCAAATCCCGGAGCCCAGCCCCACGATCTTTTAGGCGCTGGCTGCTTAACTCGTTCTTCGGGCAGCGACGCGAGAATGCGCGCGCCGAGGCCCGGCGGGGCGGCGTGGTAAGTCGCCTCCTTGCGGATCCTTGCGCCCAGTTCGTCATCCATTGCAGGTCTCCTTGGCGAGCAGCTCGGCGAACTCCTTGCGCGCGCGCGACAGGCGCGACATGACCGTGCCCATTGGAATCGCGGCAATGTCCGCGATTTCCCGGTACGACAGGTCTTCCATTTCCCTCAACACCAGCACCTCGCGAAATTCAACGGGCAGGCGCCGGAGGGCCGCATTGACCCGCCCGCGCTCGTCCTTCCTCGCCAGCAGGGTCTCCGGCCCTTCCATCTGGACTTCGCCATGCTTGTCCTCGTCGTACTCGCGCGTCGAAATTGAGGCATGGCCCCGCTCGAGCCAGCTCATGGCGGTGTTGCGCACGATGGCGAGCAGCCAGGCCCGGCCGGACTCGCCGTGCAGGCTGTCGAGGAAGCGGAAGGCGCGCAGGAAAGCTTCCTGCACGACGTCTTGCGCATCCTGGTCGCTGCGCACGAGCCAGCGGGCGAGGTTATGCGCCGCGTTCAGGTGAGGCAGCACCAGCGCCTCGAACCGCCGGGTCTTGTCACTTTCCAAGCGTGGCTCTCCTTGCCGCTGACTGCATGACTGCTTGCGGCGCATTTTTATTCCCGCCGCAGCACTTTTCGATCCGGGAATAAACCGGCGGGGGACCGGGTCATGCAGCGTACAGGCCGTTCCACCCCCTCACAAGGAGACCCACATGAAGCAAGGCATCGATCGGCGCGAGTTCCTCAAACTGGCGGGCGTTGGCGGGGCGGTCTTCGCTTCGGGCCTTTACCCGCTGTCTGCGCAGGCCCAGGCGGCAGACGATTTCTTCTTCGTCCAGCTTTCCGACACGCACTGGGGCTTCCAGGGGCCGCCCAATCCTGACGCGAAGGTCACACTGAAGAAGGCCGTCGCGGCGGTGAACAGCCTCGACCAGCAGCCGGACTTCATCGTTTTCACAGGCGACCTCACGCACACGACCGACGACCCTGCGGTGCGCCGCCAGCGCCTCGCCGAATTTCGCGACATCGTCGGCGAGCTGAAAGTGAAGAACGTGCGCTTCATGCCGGGCGAGCACGACGCTTCGCTCGACAAGGGCGCCGCCTACCAGGAGTTTTTCGGCAAGACGCACTACACGTTCGACCACAAAGGCGTGCACTTCATCGTGCTCGACAATGTGTCCGATCCGGGCGCGAGCCTGGGCGAAGAGCAGCTCGCCTGGCTAGCCGCCGACCTCAAGCAGCTGGCGGCTAGCCAACGCATCGTGGTGTTCACGCATCGGCCTCTCTTCGATCTTGCCCCGGATTGGGATTGGGCGACGAAGGACGGCGCCAAGGCGGTGAGCCTGCTCATGCCGTACCCGAACGTGACGGTGTTCTACGGCCACATCCACCAGGAAAATCACCATACGACGGGGCACATCGCGCACCACGCCGCGAAGTCGCTGATTTTTCCGCTGCCGGCACCGGGATCCCAGCCCAAGCGCGCGCCGATCGCGTGGAATGCGGCCGAGCCCTACAAAGGGTTGGGCTTTCGCGGGGTGAGCTCGAAGAAAGCCGACCTCGCACTCGTCGAGTTCCCGGTGCAAAAGGCCTAGCAATGGATCGAAGGCGATGGCTCGCACTTGCGGCGACGCTGACCGCAGCCGGGTGCGGCGGCGCGCTGGTAAGTGAAGAGCGCACTGTCCGCACTGTCCGCACGGTCAGCCTCCACAGCCGGAAGTTCGAATTCGTTCCGGAGCAGATCACCCTTGCACGCGGAGAGCCAGTCGTGCTGGAACTCATCGCCGACGACATTGCGATGGGGTTCCGGTGCAGGGGATTGGACTTGTCCGCTGAGATGGTGCCCGGCAAGCCGTCGGTGCTGCGATTCACGCCCCAGGCGGCGGGCAAGTTCCGCTTCTACTGCGACGTGTTTTGCGGCGACGGGCACGAAGACATGGACGGGCACATCGTCGTCACGGGCTGACCCTACAATGGCGGTGTCTCCAACCGCATAGATCCGCCATGTCACGAGGTGCAGCAGTCGTGTTTTGCCTGGCGCTCGCAGTTGGAGCGGTCGGTGCCCATGCCGAGGACAAGACCCGGGTGCTGCTGGGCACAGCGACGCCCGGCGGCGGCTTTCCCGTCTATGGGGCCGCCTTCGCCGCAACGATCAACGAAACCGATCCCACGCTGGTAATCGAAACGATGAATACGCGCGGCAGCGGCGAAAACATCCCGCTGCTCGAAGCGCGCAAGATCGACATCGGCCTGGTCCAGGGTGAATCGGCCCATGAAGCGATCAACGGCATTGGCCGGCCGCCGGCGGACCTGAGAGTCCTCACGGCGATGTACTCGTCGCCCGGAATGTTCGTCGTGCGCGCCGACAGTCCTGCACGGTCCATCCGGGACCTCGTCGGCAAACCCGTCGCGTTCGGCGCAAAAAGCTCCGGCCTGGTGATCCTCGCGCGCTACGTGCTGGACGGGATTGCTCTCGACCAGGACAAGGATTTCAAGGCTGTCTACCTCGAGCGGGCAGGCGATGGACCGCCCATGACGCTCGACGGACGCGTAGCGGCGCTCTGGGGTGGCGGGGTCGGTTGGCCGGGGTTCCAGGTGATGGCTGCGAGCCCGGGCGGCGCGAGATTCATTGCTCCGGACGCCGACGAGATCCGCCGCATCCTGGCAAAGCATCCTTTCCTCAGGCCGCAAAGCGTTCCGGCAGGCACTTACCCGGGGCAAGCGGCAAAGATCGATTCGGTCGGGTCATGGAGCTTCGTGCTGACGCATCCCGCGCTGCCGGAGGAACTGGCTTATCGCCTGATGAGAGCCGTGCACAAGGGCGAGACCGCGATGGCGCAACGCTTGCCTGCGGCGTCCGAAACCACTGCAGCCAACACTTTTGCAGCCGCGCCGCGGCCGAACCTCATCCATCCAGGCGCACTGCGATACCTGCGCGAGTCGGGGATTGCACGCTAGCGTGGAGTAATACCGTTATCGCTAGCTGAACCTTTGCTAGACTGCGCCGCCATGACGGACAGACATCCCGAACCGGTCGCGCATGTCGAGTTGATGGAGCAATGCCGGTTGCGTTCCCTGCAACTGCTTCACGACAATCTCGCGCCCGAGGGCATCCTGGCCGCCAGTCGCACGGATCGGGCGGGAGAGCGCGGCTACTGTGCGATCTTCGGACGCGACGCTTCAATCTGCGCCATCGGCATGGGCATCTCGGACGATCCGGTGCTGGCGAAAGGCGCGCTCGACGGCCTGGAGACGCTCGCGGCCTACCAGGCGCCCAGCGGCCAGATCCCCAACATCGTTGACGTCCGCCACTCCCGCCCCGACTTCTGGTACGTGGGCTGCATCGACGCGACGTTGTGGTGGCTGATCGCGGTGGCGCTGCTCGACCAGCATCGCTCCCAGGGCACGCTGCAGCGGCATTTCGCGCCCACGGCCAGGCGCGCCCTGCACTGGCTCCAGTGCCAGGAGCATCCGGCCTTCCGCCTGTTGCAGCAGAACGAGGCGAGCGACTGGGCCGACATCATGCCGCGCAGCGGCTTCGTGCTGTACACCAATGCGCTGTGGTATCTGGTGAAGCGTCTCTACAGCCTGCCGGGCGCTGAAGAGACCCGCCAAAGCGCGGGGCACCTCCTGATGCCTTTCACACAACCTGCTTCGGACGACCGGCGCACCGAGATCCTCGCCTCGTATGCCCGTGAGAGCGCCACGGACCGGGGCTTGTACCTTTCTTTCCTGAACCTAGCGACTTTCGGCAACGAGGGCGATGCCTTCGGCAATGCGCTTGCCGTGCTGGGTGGGCTGGCCGAAGGGCCGGCGCAGGACCGGGTGCTCGGCGCCCTTGATACGAGCGGAGTTGGGGACGTTTATCCCATGCGGGTGATCTGCACGCCGATCCAGACGCGCAGCCGCGCATGGCGCCCTTACATGAACCGCCACAAGCAGAACTTCGCGTGGCAGTACCACAACGGCGGCATCTGGCCGTTTGCCGGCGCGTTATGGATTACCGCGCTAGCCGAAGCCGGCCGCAAAGAGGCGGCCACGATTCGCCTGGCGGCCCTCGCCGGCGCCAACTCGCTCGACGACTGGGGCTTCAACGAGTGGCTGCACGGCAAGACGTTCAGGCCGGGCGGCATGCGCGGTCAGTCGTGGAACGCCGCCACCTACCTCATTGCCCACCGTGCAGTTCACCAGGCCGAACCGCTGTTCCGCACGTTTTCTTGACGCAGGGCGCGCGCAACCCCAAGAATCGAACTCCTGCATAGCGTGGAGAACGACCATGGGACAGTGGAGCCGCAAGGACGATCCTGATCCGTTCATCGAGCTGGTCCCCGTCGAGAAAGCCGAAGGCCTGCGCAAGGCCCTGTACGAGGAACTCGAGCGCGCCCGCGGCAAGGGTCGGGTCTCCAACCTTTTCAAGGCGTACTCTGCTTTCCCGGCGCTTGGCCTTGCGAACTTCCACCGCCTCATGGCCCTGCTCGGCGAGGGCGTGCTGAGCGTCAAATTCAAGGAAGCGGTGATGACGGCGCTGGCGGAGATCAATCGCTGCGACTATTGCGTCTCGTTCCATGCATCGGCGCTCCGCAACGCGGGCGCATCGGACGCCGAAGTCGATGCGGCGCTCAACTTCGATCCCAAGCGAATCGGATTGTCGGCCAAGGAACAGGCACTGTTCGAGTACGCAATCAAGGCTAACGGCGACCCGCACGGGATCACGCGCGCCGATGTGGATGGATTGCGCAAGCACGGCGTGACCGACGCCGAGATCGTAGAGACGCTCGAGACCGTGAACACGGGGAACGCGTTCAACCTGATTAACGGTGCGTTGAACGTGGGCCCCGACGATTTCCTCGGCGGCTACAAGAAAGAGCGCGGCGAGCAGTGGGCCGCCTGACCCCGCTTGCACTGGTGGCCTCGGCCGGCGAACTGGACCGACTCGCTTCAAGCCAGCCGTCTTTGCTTGTCACCTTCACCGGGCCCAAGTGCATCATCTGCAAGCGCCTGGCGCCCATGCTCGAAACGGTCGTACGCGAAGCAGGCGATGCGCTGGCCTCTGCGAAAGTCGATGCTGAAGCGTTGCCTGAGGTCTCCGAACGATTCGAGATCCGTTCATTGCCCACCACGCTGCTTTTTCGCAACGGCGTGCTCGCCGATCGGCTGACCGGCTTCGCCACCGCGGGCGCCTTGCGGTCCTGGCTCGAAAAAAACGGCGTCAATCCCGCCGCCTGAATTTAACTCACCAAGGAAACGCCATGCAGGAAATCAAGCTGGTCACTGCCCCCGATGCGCCCAACCCGCCCGGACCTTTCTCGCACGCAGCAGTCGTGGGCGACTGGGTCCACACCTCGGGCATGGGCGGGCTCGACCCGAAGACCGGGCAAGTGGTGTCCGATGACGTGATCGAGCAAACGCGGCAGGCCATCCTGAATACCGAGCGCATCCTGGCCGCGGCGGGCTGCACGTTGCAGGACGTCGTGAAGTCGGTCGTGTATCTCACTGACATGGCCGACTACCCGCGGGTGAACGCAATCTACGAAGAGCGCTTTGCGCCCCACAAGCCGGCGCGCACCTGCGTGGCGGTCTCCGCGCTTCCGGTGCGTGAACGCATGAAGCTCGACACGGTGGCGATTCGCAGGCGGGGCTGATCAACCCTTCCGCGGTTCCATGAACCAGGCCGCAACCATCGCCGGAAGCGAGATCGCAGCGAGCAGGAGAAAAGTTTCATCGAAAGCGCGGACGCGCAGCGCATCGTTGCCTTCACCGAGCAGCGTCACGCCATGCACCGCAAGGCGCCACTCGAGCAGGATGCCCACAAGGCTCACGCCCACCGCGCCTCCGAGCTGGCGAAGGAAATTGCTCATGCTGGCCGCCTGCGGAATTTCCGCCGTCCCAAGGCCCCGCATCGACCCGAGGCTGAGTGAGGGCATGATCATGCCGATGCCGACGCGCCCGATCACGACCCACGCCATCAGCACGATGACCGATGTCTGCGCCGATACAGTGGCCGTCAGCGCAGTCGAGAACGCCATCAGGACGAGTCCCGCGGTGACCAGGCGTGACGCTCGGAGTTTGTCGGCCAGGCGCCCCGCGACCGGCATGGTGATTGCGAGGGCGAGCCCGGCGGGCAGCAGCACGAATCCGGATTTCGAAGGCGAATAGTCGAGCGCCGATTGCAGGTAGATCGGCAGGAGGTAAGTCGAGCCGAAGAGTCCGATTCCATATACGAACGCGACGATCGCGCCCATCGTGAACGGACGGTGCATGAACAGGCGCATGTGGAGCAGCGGATGCCCGGCGCGGAGTTGGTGGAAGGCGAATGCAGCGAACGTTGCAACGCCGCCTGCAATCAGCATTACGCCTTGTACTGTCGCGCCGCTCTGCATGTCCACGAGCCCGTTGAGGACCGCCAGCGTGGCAGCGGTGGCGAGCGCAATCCCGACCCAATCGAAGGGCTTCGGCGTCGTCACAAAGGTCGAGACCACGGGCAGGTAGCGGCGCGCCAGTTCCAGCGCCACCAGGCAGAAGGGCACCACCACGAAAAAGATCGAGCGCCATCCGAAGTGCTCGACGAGGATGCCGCCGACCACCGGACCGATCGCCGGCGCAAGCACGACCCCGAAGCCGAAGATCCCGATGGCGCGTCCCTGCTCTTCGCGGGGAAATTCGCGCATGATCACCACGTTGGGAATCGGGGTCAGGATGCCCGCTGCCATGCCTTCGAGGACCCGCATCGCGATCATCACCGGGTAATTGCCGGACAGGCCGCCGACGATGCCGCCCACCATGAGCATCAAGGTTGCGCCCACATAGGTCTTGCGCAGCCCGAAGCGCTGCAGCAGCCACGGCGTGAGCAGCAACGAGAGCGTGGTGGAGGCCATGAAGGCGGCCGAGATCCACTGGGCGCGATCCTGCCCGATGTGGAAGTAGCGGCTCATGTCCGGGACGGCGACGTTCACGATCGTCGAGGACATGATGGAGGCCATCATCCCCACCATCACGGTAACGAGGACGAGCCACCGGAAGCGCGGTCCGTGGCGCTCGCGCAACTGGCCTATCGTGGTCGGCGCTGCGGTCATCGTCCAAAGGGCATGTGATAAGGTGGCCCGCTCAACTCTGGGAGGAGCCATGAATACCACAAGACTGTGCATCGCCGCCGCGGCGCTAGCGACCCTGACGGCTTGCGCGGGCACCGGCGGCGCGCCGGGCGCCCGGCAACTCATGATCGTCGGGAACGACGAAAAAGCCGTGTTCATCGACGGGAAGAACACACCGTTCGCCCCCGGCAAGGATACTGTTTCGGTGATCGACATCGGGACGAACCCGCTTGAGCCTCGGATCATTGCGAACCTTCCGCTGATGAACACGATCATCGGCCCGCCGACGAACCTCGCGATCACGCCGGACCAGGGTCTCGCGCTCGTGGCCAACTCGATGGACTGGGTCGCCGACGGCCCCGGCTGGAAGGGCGTGCCCGACAACAAGCTTTATGTCATCGACCTCAACGCCACGCCGCCGCGCCTGATCGAGACGGTTTCGGTCGGCAAGCAGCCTTCGGGCATGTCCATCAACCGCGCGGGAACGCTCGCGCTGATTGCGAACCGTGCGGATAACTCGGTAAGCGTGCTGCGCATCGCCGGGCAGAAGGTCACGCTGATCGACACCGTTGCGATTGGCGAGCAGGTCGCCCATGTGGTCTTCACGCCGGACGGCCGTCGCGCCCTGGTCGCGAAATTCCCCGGGCACAAGATCGCGGTGCTCGAAGTGAACGGCGAGAAAGTAACCTACGCCAAGCAAGACATCCCTGTGGGGCTCTGGCCGTATAACGTCGACGTAACGCCGGACGGCAAGCTCGCGCTCACCGCGGACAACGGCAATTCAGGCGCCGCCGATGGTCACGCGGATACGGTGACCGTCATCGACCTCGAGGCCAATCCGGCTCGCGTAATCGATAAGGTGGTGGTGGGCGACGCGCCCGAAGGATTTGCGATCAGCCCGACCGGCAAGCTTGCGGTGGCCGTGCTCCTCAAGGGGACCAATGCCCCGCCGAGCGCTTGGTTCTACAACAAGCGCGCGAGCGTGGTGGCCCTGCGCATCGACGGCAAGAAAGTGACGCGCACGAACGAAGTCGAGGTCGGCGGCCTGCCAGAGGGCGTCGTATTCAGCGACGACGGGCAGTACATCTATGTCGGCAACTACATGGACCGCGACATCTCCATCCTCAAGGTCGAGGGCGACCAGATCGTGAACACCGGCCGCTCGCTCAAGCTGCCCGGCCAACCTGCCTCGATGCGGGGGAGGACCCGTTAGCCGTTAAAATGGGGCGGTGGCTTACGCGGTAAAAGAAATCTTCTACACATTGCAGGGCGAGGGCGCCAACACCGGGCGCCCCGCTGTGTTCTGCCGCTTTGCGGGGTGCAACCTGTGGTCGGGGCGCGAGGCCGATCGCGCCACGGCGGTCTGCAAGTTCTGCGATACCGAGTTCGTCGGGACCAATGGCGATGGCGGTGGCAAGTTCGAGACCGCTGTGGTGTTGGCCTCCGCCGTGGCGTCCAAATGGCCTTCTTCATCGTCAGGGAAGCGCTTCGTCGTCTGCACAGGCGGTGAGCCGTTGCTGCAGCTCGATGCACCGCTGGTGGATGCATTGCGTGCCGAAGGGTTCGAAATCGCCGTGGAGACGAACGGCACACTCGAGCCGCCCTCCGACGACCTGTGGTTGACCGTGAGCCCCAAGGCCGGCGCCCCCTTCAACCTGAGGCGCGGCAGCGAACTGAAGCTCGTCTTTCCGCAACCCGGCGCCGAGCCGGAAAAATTCGAATCATTGGCATTCAAGCATTTCTTTCTGCAGCCGATGGACAGCCCCGAGCGCGCGAGGAACACGGCGCTCGCGACGGAATACTGCCTCAGTCATCCGCAATGGCGGCTGTCGCTGCAGACGCACAAGATCATCGGCATCCGCTAGGCGCTCATGGATATCTTCAAGGCATTCACGCTCGAATCGGCGCACCGCCTGCCCAACGTGCCCGCGGGCCACAAGTGCGCGCGCATCCACGGGCATTCGTTCCGCGTCGAGATCCACGTTTCAGGGGAAGTGGACCCGCAGGTCGGCTGGGTCCAGGACTTCGCGGACATCAAGGCCGCTTTCGAGCCGCTTTTCGCGCAGCTGGACCACAACTACTTGAACGAAATTGCGGGCCTGGAAAATCCCACCAGCGAGAACCTCGCGAGGTGGGTGTGGGACCGGCTGAAGCCGAAGTTGCCGCTGCTGTCGAAGATCGTGGTGCACGAGACGTGCACCTGCGGCGCCATCTACAGCGGGACTTAAGCGCCCTTGCCGAGGACCGGCGGCTGCGTCTTTTCCTGAAGTTGCTTGATCAGGCCTTCGACGCCTGAAGCGCGCGCGGATTCCTCGAATTGCGCGCGGTACGTGAGCACCAGGCTGATCCCGTCCACGACGATGTCATAGATCTTCCATTCGCCGTTGGTCTTGCGCATCGCGTAATCGACCGGCGTCGGGCGGCGTCCCGGGCTGACGTAACGGTTCCTCACCGTGGCTTCCGTGGCCGCCGTCGGCACGCGGGCCGGCTCGACCATCATGGTCTGGCCGCGATAAACATCTATAGCATTGGCGTAGGTGCGAACCAGCATCGCGCGGAAGGAGGCCACGAGACGCTCCTTCTGGTCGGCGGTCGCCGTGTTCCACGTGCGGCCCGCGGCAAGCCGGGTCATCTCCGTGAAATCGAGGTGGGGCAGGACTTTCTGCTCGGCCAGCGCAAGCGCCTTCTGCTTGTCGCCGGTCTGCAGGCCCTTGTCCTGCTTGATCGCGTCGAGCACGTCCGTGGTGATTTGACGCACCATATCCTCGGGCGATTGGTCCTTGGCCGCGGTCTGGGCCTGCAATGCCGGCGCAAAGGGGAGGAGAAGGGCGAAAAACAGGCTGGTTATCGTTTTCATAATGCGTTGGACTCCATAAAGTAATCTTGGTTCAAGCGGCAACGGCGACGGGAGGGCCCTGCGCATTGCCTCGTTCTTCGAGGAATTCGGACAAAACCCGCGCGGTATGCGAGCGCGCCGGGTCCTGGGCGAGCGTTTCGGGTGAAGCCTGGGCAACGATACGCCCACCGGCGTCGCCGCCTTCAGGCCCGAGGTCGATGATCCAGTCCGCCTCGGCCATGATGTCCAGGTTGTGCTCGATCACCACCACGCTGTTGCCCGCATCGACCAGCCGATGCAGCACATGGATGAGTTTTTCAACGTCCGCCATGTGCAGGCCCACCGTGGGCTCGTCGAGGACATAGAGCGTGTGTGCGAGTTCGCCTGCCCGCCCGGGGCGCGCGAGCGCGTTGCCGTTGGCGTCGATGCGCACCTTCGAAAGTTCCGTAACAAGCTTGATGCGTTGTGCTTCGCCGCCCGAAAGCGTCGGGCTCTGCTGGCCTAGCGTCAGGTATCCGAGGCCTACGTCCTGCATGAGGCGCAGGCAATGGCTGATCGAAGGGTGGGCGGCGAAAAACTCCACGGCCTCGTCAATGTTCATCGCAAGGATGTCGCCGATCGATTTTCCGCGCCACAGGACCGACAGCGTCTCGGCATTAAAGCGCTGGCCGTTGCAGACGTCGCAAAGCACGCGCACATCGGGCAGGAACGACATCTCGATGCGCTGGATGCCCTGGCCCTCGCACGCTTCGCAGCGCCCGCCTTTGGTGTTGAACGAGAACCGGCTCGCGGTCCAGCCGCGCATGCGCGATTCGTTGGCCTCGGCGAAGATTTTGCGGATCGAGTCCCAGAAGCCCACATAGGTTGCAGGGCAGGAGCGCGGCGTCTTGCCGATCGGCGTCTGGTCGACTTCGAGCACGCGCCCGATCTGCTCCACGCCGCGAATCGCCTTGCAGCCGACCAGTGGAATGGCCGTCTTGGCGCGGCGCTCGCTCACAAGGCGGGAGAGGTTCGCATGGAGTACGTCGCGCGCAAGCGTCGACTTGCCCGAGCCCGAGACGCCGGTGATCACGCTGAGCCGGCCGAGCGGAACCCGCGCGTTCACTTTTTTGAGGTTGTGCAGGCTCGCCGATTCGATTTCGATGGCGGGCGTCGAGCGGTTGACTGGGCGGCGCGCGTGGATCGGATGACGCAGCGGATTTTTCAGGAAGCGCCCGGTGATCGACTCGGGATTTGCCATGAGGTCTTCGGCCGAGCCTTCTGCGATCACGCGACCGCCGACCTTGCCGGCACCGGGCCCCAAGTCGAGCACGTGGTGGGCCCGACGGATCGTGTCTTCGTCGTGTTCGACCACGACCAGCGTGTTGCCCTTGGCTTCGAGTTTCTCGAGCACGTCGAGGAGGATCTTGTTGTCCCTGGGATGCAGGCCGATGGTCGGCTCGTCGAGGATGTAGCACACGCCGCGCAGGTTCGAGCCGAGTTGCGCGGCCAGTCGGATGCGCTGCGCTTCGCCGCCTGAGAGCGTGGGCGCCGAGCGGTCGAGCGACAGATAACCCAGGCCGACCTCCTCGAGAAAGCCCAGGCGCGAGCGCAATTCGGCGAGCAGGTCGCGGGCGATCTCCTCGTCGCGCCCCGTGAGTTTCAGGCCCTCGACCTGCGTGCGGATCTTGCCTACCGACAGCGCGGTGAGGTCGGCAATCGACCGGTCCTGGTAGCGCACGGCCAGCGCCTCGGGGTTCAGCCGCTTGCCGTCGCAGGTCGGGCAGGCCTCGTCGACCTCCAGCCATTCGAGCCACGAGTCGAGCACTTTGTCCTCGGTGCCGGTCTTCTCCCGCTCGTCATTCCAGTCGATGCCCGTGAGCTTGAGGCCTGTGCCGAAGCAGGTAGCGCACCAGCCATGCTTGGAGTTGAAGGAGAAGAGGCGCGGATCGAGCTCCGCGAAACTGCGAGCGCAGGAGGGGCAGGCACGCTTCGTCGAGAACACCTGCTGGTGGAGGTGCATTTCTACCAGCGGCGCCTTGGATTTGGACGCCGCCCGCACGAGCGCGTCGAGGTCGGAGAGGACATGCACCACGCCTTTGCCGAATTCGAGCGCGCGGGCCAGGGCCTGGCGCAAGTCCCCTTCGTTCTCCGGGGTGATGCGCAGGTCGGCTACGGGCAGCTCGAGCGTGTGCTCCTTGAAGCGGTCCAGGCGCGGCCACTTGTCGGTCGGCATGAACTCGCCGTCCACGCGCAGGTGCGTGTAGCCCTTGCCGCGCGCCCACTTGGCGAGGTCCGTGTAAAAGCCCTTGCGGTTCATGACCAAGGGGGCGAGCAATCCTATCCTCTGGCCTTTGTAGTCGCGCATGAGGCGCGCGACGATTGCATCCTCGCTCTGAGGCTCGATCGGCACGTCGCAGTCGGGGCAGTACTGCGTCCCGAGCTTCACGTACATGAGGCGAAGGAAGTGGTAAATCTCGGTCAGCGTGGCCACGGTGGACTTGCGCCCCCCGCGGGAGGTGCGCTGCTCGATGGCCACCGTCGGCGGGATGCCGAAGATTGCGTCGACGTCGGGCCGAGCCGCCGGCTGGACGAACTGCCGCGCATAGGCATTGAGCGATTCGAGGTAGCGGCGCTGGCCCTCGGCGAACAGGATGTCGAAGGCCAGGGTCGATTTTCCAGAACCCGATACCCCAGTGACGACGGTGAAGCGGCCGCGCGGAATTTCGACATCGATGTTCTTGAGGTTGTGCTCGCGCGCGTTGTGGATACTGACAACGTTTGCCGAAACCGGGCGTGGCGCCTGCGGTTCGCGGGACCTTAGTGACATTGCCGGGCTGGACAGGCTCTCTTCATAAGCCTTGAGTGCGACCCCGGTGTGGGAATCCGGATTGGCCGCAATGTCGATCGGCGTGCCCGAGGCGACAAGGTAACCGCCGGCTTCCCCGCCCTCGGGGCCGAGGTCGATGATCCAGTCGGCTGCGGCAATCACATCGAGGTTGTGCTCGATCACGACCAGCGAATGGCCCGCGCCCAACAGCTGCCGGAAGGCCTTCAGCAGCTTCGCCACATCGTCGAAGTGAAGACCTGTGGTCGGCTCGTCGAAGAGAAAGAGCTTGCTTGCGCCGGGCAAGGGCGACAGGCCGCGTTTCGCGCGAAAGGCCGGATCCATCCCTTTCGCGGCCTTGCTGGTCTCGGCAAGGTGCCCGGCGAGCTTTAGGCGCTGCGCTTCGCCACCCGAGAGGGTCGGCACCGGCTGGCCGAGGCGCAGGTATTCAAGGCCCACATCCGCAAGGGGCTTCAGCACGCGCTGGACCTCGGCATGCTCGCGGAAGAACTGGATTGCCTCCGACACGGTGAGCTCGAGCACATCGGCAATCGACTTGCCGCGCACGACGACCTCGAGGACCTCGGCGCGAAAGCGCTTGCCGTCGCAGTCCGGGCAGCGCAGGTAGACATCCGACAGGAACTGCATCTCGACGTGCTCGAAGCCGTTGCCCCCGCACGTCGGGCAGCGACCATTGCCGGAGTTGAAGCTGAAAGTGCCGGGCGTGTAGCCGCGCTCTTTGGCCATGTCGCACGTCGCGTAGATCGTTCGGATCGCATCCCATGCGCCGACATAGCTGGCCGGGTTGGAGCGAGTCGTCTTGCCGATGGGCGATTGGTCGACCATGACGACTTCGGCAACGTGCTTGTGGCCGCGCAATTCGCGATGCCTGCCGGCCATCTCGGTCGGCTTGCCCTTGGCTTTGAGCAACGAGGCGTAGAGGACGTCATGAACGAGCGTCGACTTGCCCGATCCGGAGACGCCGGTGACGCATACGAGGCGCTGCAGCGGGATCGTGACGTCGAAGTTCTTGAGGTTGTGCTCCTCCGCGCCCAGCAGCTCGAGGCTCGGTGCGGCAGGCAGCATGCGCCCACGTCCTTCGCCCCATGCGGGGACGCCCGCGCGCTTGCGCCCGGACAGGTACTCGGCCGTCAGCGTCTTGGAAACCTTGAGCTCATCGGGCGAGCCGAAGAACACGATCTCGCCGCCGCGCTCCCCGGGGCCGGGACCCATGTCCATGATCCTGTCGGCTTCGAACATGATCTGCGGATCGTGCTCGACGACCACGAGGGAGTTGCCCGCGTCCCGCAGGCGCTTCATCACGTCGATCACGCGGCTCATGTCGCGGGGGTGCAAGCCGATGGAAGGCTCGTCGAGGACGAACAGGGTATTCACCAGTGAGGTGCCGAGCGCCGTCGTCAGGTTGATGCGCTGGACTTCTCCGCCCGAGAGCGTGCGCGACTGGCGGTCGAGCGTGAGATACCCGAGGCCCACCGAGCACAGGAACCGCAAGCGCGAGCGAATCTCGGTGACCAGCAGCTCGGTCGCTTCATCCAGCGGCGCCGGGAGCTTCAGGACGTCGACGAAGTCCCTGAGGGCGTCGATCGGCATGAGCATGAGGTCGTGCATCGAGCGCCGGCCGGGCTCGAGCCTGTAGAGCTGCGAGTCGGGCTTGAGGCGCGTGCCGTTGCAGGTCGGGCAGGGGGTATAGGCGCGGTACTTCGAAAGCAGCACACGAATGTGCATCTTGTACGCCTTGCTCTCCAGCCAGTTGAAGAAGCGCCGCACGCCGTACCAGATACCGGGCCAGGATTTCTTCCAGTTCACCCATTCGGGCTCGCCTTCGAGCACCCAGTGGCGGTGCTCGTCCTTGAGTTCCCGCCACGGCGTGTCGAGCGGGATCCCGCGCTTTTTCGCGTACTTGCAGATGTCGTCCTGGCACTCCTTGAAGCTGGGCGTCTGCCAGGGGCGAACGGCGCCGTCGCGAATCGATTTCGTTTCGTCGGGGACGATGAGCCCGAAATCGATGCCGATCACGCGGCCGAAGCCGCGGCAGGTCTCGCACGCGCCGATCGGCGAGTTGAACGAGAACAGGCTAGGCACCGGCTCGCTGTAATGGATGTCGCAGTCCGGGCAATGCAGGTCGGAGGAAAATCGCCAGCAGGGGCCCGGTTCAAAAGTGGGGTCAGAGTCGACTTTCGATGCGGCTTCGGATTCAGCGGGGTCCTCTGCCGAAAGTCGACTGTGACCCCACTTTTCGTCGTGGACGTAGATGTTGACCTTGCCTTGTCCGACGCGAAGCGCGGATTCGAGGGCTTCGCTGACGCGGGCTTTCTCGGCCGAGCTCATGCGGATGCGGTCCTGGACGACTTCGAGCACCGACTTCGAGCGGGCATGGATGCGCGTGTAGCCCTGCCGCTCGAGCAACTGGGTTATCTCGGCCTCGCTGAAGTTAGCCGGCACTGTAATCGGGAAAGTGATCACCAGGCGCGGGTCGCCGAGCTCTGCTGCGCGCTTGGTCATCTCCGCGAAGATCGTCTCGGGCGAATCGCGCCGCACTGCCTGGCCGCAGCCCCGGCAATAGAGCTGCGCGGCCCGCGCGAAGAGGAGCTTCACGTGGTCGTTCAGCTCGGTCATCGTGCCGACGGTCGAGCGCGACGTCCTGACCTGGTTGGTCTGATCGATCGCGATTGCCGGCGGAATGCCGTCGATGCGGTCGACTTGCGGCTTGTCCATGCGATCGAGGAACTGCCGCGCGTAAGGCGAGAATGTCTCGACGTAACGGCGCTGGCCTTCGGCGTACAACGTGTCGAAAACGAGCGAGGACTTGCCCGAGCCCGAGACGCCGGTGACGACGATGAGCTCGTTGGTCGGGAGGGTTACGGTGAGATTCTTGAGGTTGTTCTGGCGGGCGCCATGGATGACGATGGCGTCGGCGGGGGGCAGATCCGGCATGCCGCTATTTTAACTGTCCCCGCATCCGGGGCCCGTCCGGATAGGGGAAAATAGTTACAGGACGTTTCAATCATCCACGATCAAACCCACAATGGCTGATCAACTACTTCACGGCGCGGCGCCGCTCTGCCTGGCGCACGATCCGGCTCCTCGAACGCCGAAGTTCGTAATGCCCGGCCTCGCCTGCGACACGCATGCGCATGTGTGCGGACCCGAAGCGCGCTATCCGTATTCGCCGGCGAGAATTTACACGCCGCCGGATGCACTGCCCGCGCAGTACCGGCATCTTCTGAATACGCTCGGTGTGCAGCGTGCCGTGCTGGTCCAGCCGAGTGTGTATGGGTCCGACAACCGGGCGCTGCTAGACGCGCTTGCGAGCGATCCCGTAAACCAGCGGGCAGTGGCCGTCGTGGAACCGGACATCCGAAACGCGGAGCTCGAGCGGCTTCACTCACTCGGCGTACGGGGCATCCGCTGCAACATCGTCGACGTGAAAGAGGGCAAGGGGCGGTTGCCAATGGAAATGCTGACCGCGCTCGCAAAGAAAGTGCGCCCCTTCGGCTGGCACCTCGAATTCCTGATGCACGTCGATGAGTTCCCCGATCTCGACCGGTTGCTCGACGGCTTTCCCGTCGACGTGGTGTTCGGGCACCTTGGCTACATGAAGGCCGCGCTCGGGCTGGAGGCGCCGGGCTTCAAGGCTTTGCTGCGCCTTGTGAAGTCGGGGCGCGCGTGGGTCAAGCTCACCGGGCCTTATCGGATCTCCCCGGGGCCGCTTCCTTATCCTGATATCGCTGCGTTTGCCCATGCGCTGGTCGATGCGGCTCCCGAGCGCATTGTCTGGGGCACTGACTGGCCGCACGTGATGCTGAAAGGCGCCATGCCGAATGACGGCGACCTCTGCGACATCCTGCTCGAGTGGGTGCCGAACGAAGCGGCGCGCACGAAAGTCCTCGTGGAAAATCCGGCCAGGCTGTATGGCTTTTAGTGCGCCATGAGGCGCGTGCTGCACCTGGACATGGACGCCTTCTTTGCATCGGTCGAATTGCTGCGGCGGCCGGATCTGCGCGGCAAGCCTGTGGTCATCGGTGGGCGAGGCGACCCCAACAGTCGCGGCGTTGTATCCACGGCGACTTATGAAGCGCGCGCCTTTGGCATCCGCTCTGCCATGCCCATGCGCACGGCGAAGAAATTGTGTCCCGATGCAGTCTTCCTGCCAGTCGATTTTGAGTCGTATCGGCATTGGTCCGGCGTGTTCAAGGACCAGATGCGCGCAGTTTCGCCGATTTTCGAAAGCGGCGGCATCGATGAGGCTTACATAGAAGTAACCGATCTTCCCGGCGACTCCGAGGCGATTGGCCGTGACCTCAAGACCCGCGTGGTTTCGGCCACCGGCATGACGTGCTCGCTCGCCATCGCCCCCAACAAGCTGCTGGCCAAGCTCGGATCGGAGCTCGACAAGCCCGATGGGCTGACGATCCTTGGGTTCGAGGACATTCCAACGCGGATCTGGCCACTCGACGTGCGGAAGCTCCAGGGCGTGGGGCCGAAGGCGGAAGAAAAGTTGAAGGCGCTCGGATACAAGACGATAGGCGATCTCGCAGCAGCGCCGTACGAAAAGCTGCGCGAATCTTTCGGTGAGTCGTACTCGCGTCACCTGCACGAGACCTCCAACGGGCGTGACGACCGGCCCGTGGTGACTTTCCGCGAGCCGAAATCTCGCAGCGCCGAGACGACGTTCGATGAGGATACGGCGGACTGGCAGGAACTCGCACGCGTGCTGGCGCGCCTAGCCAAGCGCGTCGCCGACGAGCTGCGAGACGAGGGGTACCGCGCCCGCACCATCGGCATCAAGCTTCGCTACTCCGATTTCGAGCGCATCACGCGCGACCGCACGCTTGAGGCGCCCACCGATGACGCCCTCGAGATCCGCCGCGCAGCTTTCGAATGCCTGGGGCGCGTTGAATTGAAGAAGAGAGTGCGGTTGCTGGGAGTCAGGCTGAGTGATCTCCGCCGTGCCGATACCGTTACCCCCGCCCCGGAGCCCGATCTCCTGACCGGCCAAGAGCAGACGCTATGAATACACCCCGGATGGTTTTGCAGTGGAGCGCACTCTTCGCAGGCTGCCTTGCGCTTCTTCCCGCGACGAATGTTCATGCCCAAACCGTGCAGTCGCAGGAGCATGCGTTCCGCGTCGTGACGGTCGTCAAAGGGCTCGAGCATCCCTGGGGCCTGGCCTTCCTGCCCGACGGCCGGATGCTCGTGACCGAGCGCCCGGGTCGCTTGCGCATCGTCGCAAAGGACGGGCGCCTGGATCCCCAGCCGGTGACGGGTTTGCCGTCGAACGTGGCGGCTCATGGGCAGGGCGGATTGCTCGACGTCGCGCTCCATCCCAAGTTCATTGAAAACGGCCTGGTCTATCTTTCATTCGCAGGGCGCGGGGAGGGCGGTTACGGCACGGAAGTCGCGCGAGGCCGGCTCGCAGGCAATCGCCTCGAAATCGTGGAGGTCCTCTACCGCCAGATGCCCAAGAGCAACACCGGGTTGCACTTCGGTTCGCGGCTCGTATTTGACCGCGCGGGTTTCCTCTACATCACGCAAGGCGACCGCGGCGACATGGCGCGAGCCCAGAAGCCCGAAGACCACGCAGGGTCGGTGATCCGCCTGCATGACGACGGCCGCGTGCCCGCGGACAATCCTTTCGTCGGCAAACCGGGCTGGAAGCCGGAGAAGTTCACCCTCGGAAACCGCAATATGCAAGGTGCGACATTGCATCCACAGACCGGGATGCTCTGGACCAACGAGCACGGCCCGCAAGGTGGCGACGAGGTCAACATCATTCGGCCTGGCGTCAACTACGGCTGGCCGGTTATCACCTACGGGGTCAACTACGGAATCGGCACGAAGATCGGGGAAGGCACCGCGAAACCGGGCATGGCCCAGCCGCTGCATTACTGGGTCCCGTCGATTGCGCCTTCCGGCATGGCCTTCTACACCGGCGACAAGTTTCCCAAGTGGAAGGGTGACGTCTTCGTCGGCTCGCTCAAATTCAGCCTGCTCGTGCGCCTGAGGCTCGACGGCGAAAAGGTGGTGAAGGAAGAGCGGATGCTCGAAGGCGCGCTGGGACGAATCCGGGATGTACGCAGCGGCCCGGACGGCTTCATCTACCTGCTCACCGACGAGCGCGACGGGATGATCGCGCGGCTCGAGCCCGCCGGCTAGAGATCGTTCAGGGGCGCAGGTACGCCCAACCCTGCTGCTGCTTCTGCATGATTTCCACGACGCCGGCGCCGACGTAGCTGATGCCACCCTGCATGTCCTCGCGCTTGAGCTTGCGGTTGCGCATGGTGTTCTCGCATGCGACGACCTTGACGCCGTCGGTCATCGCCTGGATCACGCCGGGGCTCGCTTCCGAATCCATGTGCAGCATGTCGATGCCAGGCCCGTAAGCGACGAGTTCGATCTCGACGTTCTGCGCGCCGAGATCCTGCTGGACGTTTCGCGCGTTGTTGAGCGCGAGTTTCCATTTGCCGGGATCCGCATCACTCACTTGGATGATGAGGCGCTGCTTGGCGCTCGATGACTGGGCAATCGCGCTTGGCGGAAAAGCAAGCGTTCCAAGTGCAATCAGAGCTGCGACAAACGCGGTTTTCATTCGGTTGTCCCCTAAGGTATCGTTTGCGTCCATTCTATAGCAGCCCTGTGAGGCTCCATGTTTTCCAAAGCGGCACTGGCGTTGATCCTCTCCCTCGTTTCAGCTTGCTCATGGGCGCAGGCGTATCCCAATAAGCCGATCCGCCTCATCGTGCCCTGGCCGCCGACCGGCACCGTCGACATCCTTGGCCGCACGCTCAGCCAGAAGATCTCCGAGTCGATGGGCCAGAACTTCGTCGTCGATAACCGCGGAGGCGCCAATGGCATGATCGGCACCGAGATTGTGGCGAAGGCCTCGCCGGACGGCTACACGCTGCTGGTTGAAAACATCACGGGCGAGACGATCAACGCCGCGCTGCGCGACAAGATGGCGTTCGACATCCATCGCGATTTCGCCCCGGTCAGCTTGCTTGCCTGGGTGCCGAACGGTGTAGTGAGCCTGCCCACCTTGCCGGCAAGGACCATCCAGGAATTGATTGCCCTGGCCAAGGCGCAACCGGGGAAACTCACCTACGCTTCCTTTGGCATCGGCAGCAGCGCGCACCTCACGTTCGAATTGTTCAAGGGCATGACGGGCATCGACATGCTGCACGTGCCGTACAAGGGCGGGCAGCCGGCCATCGCCGACCTGCTTGCGGGACAGGTGTCGATCTACATCCCTGTGCTGCCTTCGGTCGTGCAGTTGCACAAGGCCGGGCGCCTGAGGCTGCTTGCGGTTACGAGTGCCAAGCGCTCTTCGGCTGTGCCGGAGATTCCGACTGTCGCGGAATCGGGCGTGCCCGGATTCGAAGCCAGCAACTGGTTCGCCTTCATGGCGCCGGCCGGCACGCCGCCCGAGATCGTCGCCAGGCTCAATGCCGAGGCCGGCAAGGCGCTGCAGGCCGCGGATGTGCGCGAGAAGCTCGCGGGCCTGGGCTTCGAGACGCAGTCGAGCACGCCGCAGGATCTTTCCGCATTCCTCAGGAAGGAATCGGAGAAGTGGAGCAAGGTGGTGAAGGCCTCCGGGGCACGGGCGGAGTAACGCTTCGGATTGCAAACGCCCCCCTCCGCTGGCATTATAACGTTTGTTATTACACAGAGGAGCCTCCAATGTTCACCCTCAAATTGACCCAGATCGGCAATTCGCTTGGCGTTGTGCTGCCGAAGGAAGCGCTCGCGCAGCTGAAAATCGAAAAAGGGGACGAGCTTTACCTAACTACTACGCCCGACGGGTTTCGCCTTACTGCTTATGACCCGGTGTTCGAAGATCAGATGACCAAAGCCCGGGCCATCATGAAGCGCCGTCGCGGCGTACTGCGCGAATTGGCCAAGTAATGCGCTTTGCCTGGATCGACGCGGCCGTCGTGCGCGCCATCCATGAAGAACAGCTTGCCGAGCATGGTGGAAGCGAGGGCTTGCGTGACGAAGGGTTGCTCGAGTCGGCGCTTGGGCGCCCGCACAATCTCGCCTCGTATGGAAAGCCCGACGTTGCCGCCTGCGCCGCATCTTATGGCTTCGGAATCGCCCGCAACCATCCGTTTCTTGATGGGAACAAGCGAACCGCCTTTGTTGCGGTTGAACTGTTCCTCGACCTGAATGCACACGTGCTCGAAGCCTCGGACGCGGATTGTGTCCTCACCATGCTGCAAGTCGCGGAAGGCTCGATGAGCGAGGAGGATTTCGCCGGGTGGATTCGTCGGCACGCCCGCAAGAAATCCGAAAAGTAGGTTTTCGCGAGGCGGGCGCCGTGCGCTGGCTCGCGGCGCCTGAGATAATCGCGTTTTTCACGCTCGGGATTTCTCATGGCGCAGTACGTATTTTCGATGAAGCGGCTGAACAAGACGGTGCCGCCGCAACGTCAGATCCTCAAGAACATCAATCTCGCATTCTTTCCCGGCGCAAAGATCGGCGTGCTCGGCCTGAATGGATCCGGTAAGTCGACCGTGCTCAAGATCATGGCCGGCGAAGACACGAACTACGACGGCGAAGCCACGCCGATGCCGAACATGACCATCGGCTACCTGCCGCAGGAGCCGCAGCTCGACCCTGAAAAGACCGTGCGCACCATCGTCGAGGAAGGCATGGGCGACATCGGCGCGGCGAAGAAGCGGCTCGATGAAGTGTATGCGGCGTATTCCGAGCCCGATGCCGATTTCGACAAACTCGCGGAGGAACAGGCGCGCCTTGAAGGAATGCTGAACGCCGGGGGCGGCGAGGGCGTCGATCACCAACTCGAAATCGCGGCGGATTCGCTCCGCCTGCCGCCGTGGGACGCCAAGGCCGGCACGCTTTCAGGAGGTGAGAAGCGCCGGGTGGCTTTGTGCCGCCTGCTGCTCTCCAAGCCCGACATGCTGTTGCTCGACGAGCCCACCAACCACCTCGATGCGGAAAGCGTCGACTGGCTCGAGCAGTTCCTGCAGCGGTTTCCGGGCACCGTCGTCGCCGTGACACACGATCGCTACTTCCTCGACAACGCTGCGAGCTGGATCCTGGAACTTGACCGGGGCAAGGGCATTCCATGGGAAGGCAACTATTCCTCGTGGCTCGAGCAGAAGCAAAAACGCCTGGCGGCCGAGTCCAAGCAGGAAGACGCGCACATGCGCGCGATGAAGGCCGAGCTTGAATGGGTCCGACAGAACCCCAAGGGCCGGCAGGCCAAATCGAAGGCGCGCCTGGCGCGCTTCGACGAACTGTCCTCGCACGAGAGCCAGCAGCGCAACGAAACCTCGGAGATCTTCATTCCCGTCGCCGAGCGCTTGGGCAATGAGGTGATCGAGTTCGTGGACGTGAGCAAGGGGTTCGGCGACCGCCTCTTGATCGACAAGCTGTCGTTCTAGGTTCCGCCCGGCGCGATCGTCGGCGTGATCGGCCCGAACGGGGCCGGCAAGTCGACGCTGTTCCGCATGATCATCGGCAAGGAAAAGCCGGACTCGGGCGAAGTGAAGATGGGCAAGACAGTGCAGCTTGCCTACGTCGACCAGTCCCGCGATGTGCTGGCCGCGGAAAAGACCGTGTTCGAAGAAATTGCGGGCGGCCAGGACATGATAACCGTGGGCAAGTTCACGATGCCCTCGCGCGCCTATCTCGGTCGATTCAATTTCAAGGGCGGCGACCAGCAGAAAGTCGTCGGGCAACTTTCAGGCGGCGAGCGCGGAAGGCTGCACCTGGCAAAAATGCTGATGTCCGGCGCCAATGTGTTGCTGCTGGACGAGCCCTCCAACGACCTCGACGTCGAGACGCTGCGCGCGCTCGAAGACGCGCTGCTCGGTTTTGCGGGCAGCGTGATGGTGATCTCGCACGATCGCTGGTTCCTCGACCGGATCGCTACCCATATCCTTGCGTTCGAGGGCGAATCGCAGGCCATGTTTTTCGACGGAAACTACCAGGAGTACGAGGCCGACAAGAGAAAGCGCCTGGGTGAAGAAGGCGCGCGGCCGAAGCGGATCCGCTACAAGCCGCTCATCGCCTGACGCGTACTTTTTTGACTGACGAGAGTCCTTAAAGCTTATTACGGAGTACCGAATGCCCGAACCTCTCCGCCCCATCCAATCCTCCCTAACCCTCGCCGCAGCCGAAAAAATCATCGACACGGCGCTCGCCCTCCGCCGCAAGGAAGGCCTCATGGTGATGGTCGTTGCGGTGCTCGACAGCGGCGGCAACCTGGTCGCCTACAAGCGGGAAGACGGCTCCGGCCTCATGCGCTTCGACATTGCGTTCGGCAAGGCCTACGCCTGCCTTGGCATGGGCATGTCCACGCGCCTGATTCGTGATCGGTTGGGTCAGCGCCCGGCCTTCCAAGGGGCGCTCGCGTCGGCCTCCGATGGCCGCTTCATCCCGGTGCCGGGCGGCGTCCTCATCCTCGACGCTGCCGGTAACGCGATCGGCGCGGTGGGCATCAGCGGGGACGCCTCAGACAAGGACGAGTACTGCGCGATCGAAGCAATCCATGCAGCGGGCCTGGCAAGCGAGCCCGCCGAGCCGAACCCCGACTGGCGGACCGCCGGACTCTGAACAAGGAACTGCACTCATGAAGCGTCGGCATCTTCTCGGGCTTGCCGCGGCAGTCGTGTTGGGTGTGGGGATTGCCCAAGGCGCTCTGGCGCAATCGGCTTATCCGTCGAAGCCATTGCGCCTGGTGGTGCCTTTCCCGCCGGGCGGCCCGACGGATCTTTTCGGGCGCCTGTACGCCGCGCGGCTTTCTGCCGTGCTCGGCCAGCCTGTGATCGTGGACAACAAGTCGGGCGCGGGCGGGATCGTCGGCACGCTCGAAGTCAAGCGCAGCGCGCCGGACGGCTACACGCTCAACTTCGGCACTGCGTCGACCAACTGCATGTATTCGCTGCTGACCGACAAGCCGGTCTACGACGTGCTCACCGATTTCGCGCCCGTGGCTGTGATCGGCGGCGCCTCAATCGTAATCACGTCGAATCCCTCCCTGCCGCCGACGCTCAAGGGCGTGCTCGACACGGCGCGCGCGCAACCCGGACGGTTCCAGTACGGCTCGCCCGGAACGGGCACGCTCATGCACATCACGGTCGAGCGACTCAAGCATGAAACCGGCGCGGATATCCTGCACGTCCCGTATCGCGGCAGCGCCCCTTCGATGCAGGCGCTCCTCGGCGGCCAGATCGGCATGTCGGTCGACACGATTGCCCCGTCGATCCAGAACCACAAGGCCGGCAAGATCCGGATCCTCGGCATTGCGAGCGCGCGCCGCTCGCCGCTGATCCCGGACGTGCCTACGGTCGATGAGGCGCTGGGGACGAAAGGCTTCGAAGCTCTGCTGTGGAACGTAATCGTCGTTCCGGCGGGCACGCCGCCGGCAATCGTCGAGACGCTCTCGCAGGCAACGGCGAAAGTCATGGGCGACCCCTCGGTGCAGGAGCAACTGGCCAACCTCGGCATCGAGACGATCACGGGTTCGAACCCCGCCTCCGCCGCGGCGTATATCCGCTCCGAGCTGGTGAGATGGAAGCCGGTGATCGTGGGTAGCGGCATAAAGGTGACCGAATGAGCGCCCCTGCCAGCCGGGAATGCTTCGAGGTCTCGGTCGAGGGCAAGGTCGCCCACATCCGGCTCTCCCACCCAGAGCGCATGAATGCGATGACGCTCGCGTTCTGGCGGGAGATACCGGAAATCGCGCGCGAGCTCGATCGCCGCGGCGACGTGCGTGCCGCGGTGATTTCGTCCACGGGAAAGCACTTCACCGCCGGGATGGACCTGTCCGTTTTCAAAAGCAGCGACGCGCTGGGCACTGAGTCCGTCGCCGCGCGGGAGACGTTCAAGCAAAAGCTCGTCGAGCTGCAGCAGAGCTTCAGCGCGCTGGCCGAGGCGCGGTTTCCCGTGATCGCCGCGATCCAGGGCGGCTGCATCGGCGGGGGCGTGGATCTCGCGACCGCCTGCTGCCTGCGTTATGCGACGCGCGACGCGTATTTCGTGATCCAGGAAATCAACATTGGAATGATGGCGGATGTCGGCACATTCAACCGTCTCCCCAAGCAGTTGCCCGAAGCAGTCGTACGGGAACTGGGTTACACGGGCGATCGTTTGAGCGCGGAGCGAGCGGAAAGGTTGGGATTCGTCAACGGCCTGTTCGATACGCACGAGGCGCTGGTCGAAGGCGCGCTGGCAGTGGCACGACGCATCGCCTCCAAAGCGCCGGTGGCCGTCAGTGCGACCAAGCAGATGATTTCGTATACGCGCGACCATTCGGTCGCCGAGAGCTTCGATTACCTCAACGCGCTGCAGCCGGGCATTTTCAGCATCGAGGACATCCAGCGCGCAGTCGCCGCGGGGAAAGACGGCAAGGCCGCGGACTTTGCGGACCTGGCGCCAAAGTCGACCTAGGAGGAGCTCATGATGCGCAGCACGATGATGCAGGACCCGCTCTCGCTGAACGGGTTGCTCGAGCGGGCCGGGCACCTCTTCCCGGAATCGCGCATCGTCTCGCGCCTGCCCGACAAGTCGCTCAGGCATCACACCTACGCTGAGTACTACACACGCACGCGGCAACTGGCGGCGGCCCTGCAGGGGCTCGGGCTCAAGAAGGGCGACCGGGTCGCGACACTCTGCTGGAACCATCACGCGCACCTCGAGTGCTACTTCGGCATCCCCGCCGCGGGGGGCGTCATGCACACGCTCAACCTGCGACTCTCGCCGGACGAAATTGGCTGGATCGCGGGCGACGCCCAAGACCGCTTCCTTATCGTCGACGACATCCTCCTGCCGCTTTACAAGCAGTTTGCCGACAAGCACCGCTTCGAGCGCGTGATCGTGTTCCCGTTTTCAGGCACGCTGGTGGACAGCGCGTACACAAACTACGAAGCGCTGCTCGACACGGCGCCGCAAGGCTTCGAGTATGCACCGCACGACGAGAACGATCCGATCGCCATGTGCTACACGAGCGGCACGACGGGGCGCCCGAAAGGCGTCGCCTATTCGCACCGCTCGACGGTCCTGCACACGCTGGTCGCTTCGTTGCCGGAGTTCTGGGGGCTTTCGGGTCGTGACGTCGTCCTGCCGGTCACGCCGATGTTCCACGCCAACTGCTGGGGCATCCCATATGGGGCGGTCATGCTGGGCGCGTCGCTGGTGTTCCCCGGCCCGCACCTGCATCCGGACGACCTGCTCGACCTGATCAAGCTCGAGCCGCCCACCATGGCGCTCGGCGTGCCGACGATCTGGCTCACGCTCATCCAGGCGCTCGAAGCCCATCCGGAAAAGTGGAGCCTGCCCGCCGGCATGCGCAGCCTGGTCGGGGGCGCCGCGGTGCCCGAATCGCTCATCCGCGCCTTCGCACGCCAGGGCGTGCGCATTACGCAAGGCTGGGGCATGACCGAGACCTCGCCGCTCGCGACGCTGAGCTACATCAAGCCCGAGCTCGCCGGCACGTCAGAGGATGAGCAGTTCCGCCTCGCCGCCACCGCCGGCGTGACTGCTCCGCTCGTTGAGCTGCGCCTTGTAGGGGATGACGGCATCGCGCCGTGGGACGGCAAGACCGTGGGTGAGGTGCAGGTGCGCGGGCCGTTCATCACCGGCAGCTACCATAACGTCGAAGTCGATCCCGCCAAGTTCACCGAAGACGGGTGGCTGCGCACGGGCGACGTGGCCAAGATGGATGCGCACGGCTACCTCATGATTACCGACCGCACGAAGGACCTCATCAAGTCCGGCGGCGAATGGATCAGCTCGGTGGACCTCGAGAACGCGCTCATGGCGCACCCCGCGGTGGCAGAAGCCGCGGTGATCGCCGTGCCGAACGAGAAGTGGGGCGAGCGGCCGCTGGCCTGCGTCGTGGCCAAACCGGGCCAGACGGTTACGCCTGCGGCGCTGAACGAGCTGCTCGCGAAGAAGTTCGCCAAGTGGCAGCTGCCGGACACCTACGAATTTCTCGCCGCAATCCCGAGAACATCGACCGGGAAATTCTGGAAGATGAGGCTTCGGGAACTGTATGCGAAGAAGGCTTAATTCCTGAACTTTCGTTCCTAGACACCGCCCAGCCATTGCCTCCCATGCCAATTTTGTTCTGGTACCGGTACATTCTCCCCGGCTAGGGCGCGAGCATAACGATCACCAGCCCGAGCGTCAGCAGCAGCATCCCGCTGATTTCCAGCTTCGAGAGCCGCTCCCTGAAGAGCTTCCTCGACACGATCGAGGCGAACAGCAGTTCCATGAGGCCCAGTGTCCTCACGTGCGCCACTGGCTCGATGGCCATGGCGGTGAACCATCCAGCCGAGGCCGCCGCGCCCATGAATCCGGCGAAGAGCGACCGGCGCCAGGCCTTGAGCACGCGGACGACCACCGACGGGTCGCGGACCAGCAGCCACCCGCCGAGCACGACGGTCTGCAGCGATTGCGCGGCCACGAGCGTGAAGGCGGCCGCCATCATGAAGGGCGTGTCCCCGAGTGCCAATGCGGCTCCGCGATAGCCCACGGCCGAGAAGGCGAAGAAGGCGCCGGATGCGAGGCCCAGCATCGCGGGCACCGTGGTCCAGCCCGTGAGCATGGTGCGAAACGGCCGCTCGCGGTCGGCAGGCGAAAGCAGCAGTACGCCTAAGGTCCCCGACCCGACGGCCAGCGCTGTGGTCACCGTGACCGGGTCGCCGAGCACGATGAGCCCGAAGATCGCGACCTGGATGATCTCGGTCTTCGAGTAGGCCACGCCGAGTGTGAAGTTGCGCTCGGCCATGACGCGCAGGAGCAGCGCGGTGGCGATGATCTGGCTGATCGCCCCGAAGGACACCCAGGCGGCAAACGGCAGGTTCGGCGATGGCAAGGCGTAACTGCCCACCGCCTGCACGCCCCAGATCCAGAGCAGCGCGAAGGGCAGGCCGTACAGGAACCGCACGAGCGTAGCGCCGAGCGTGCCGAGCTCGGCGGTGAGGCTGCGCTGGGCGGCGTTACGCAAGGTCTGGGCGAAAGCGGCCCAAATCGTGACCGGGATCCAGAGCCAGTCGGGCGCAATCATGCGACGCGCAACGCTTGGAGCACGGGCATGCGGATGCGCGCGAAGGCACGCGCGTTGGAGAGGAGCACCTCGGGGTCGCTTTCGGTGAGCGTCTCGCCTGCGAGGCACGCCCAGTCCTCCGCGGAGGTGCAGCCGGCCGCTCTCGCGCCCAGGAACAGCAACTCCTGCTGCGCCATGAAGACACCGGCGCCCGTCACGGGTGAAGCAAGCGCCGCGATGGCCTCGCCTCGCCTCGCACGCTCGAGAATCGCCGCGTTCAAAGCGGCGCAACGTGGTGCCGCTTGCTCGATGACTTCGCGAGACTGCGCTGGGTGCAGGCTGCCTTCGCTCGTGAGGTAGAGCGCGGCCTTCACGAGATCCGCGAACTCGACGCCTGCGCAGGCGCCGTGCCGTTCGATTTGGGCAAGCGTCTTCGGCGCGAATCCGCCGTCGGCCATCGCTTCAATGAAAGGCGCACAGGAGACTTCTTCGTTCAATTTGATCTGGGCCGGCAGCTGCAACAGGGTAAACGAGAACGCGCGCAGGCGGTCCTCGCGCGCCGCTGGCGAAAGTGCCGTTGGCTGGTTTACGAAGAGGTCGCGCCTGAACCGGCGGTTCACGAGATAGTCGAGCGTAGTCTCGCGCAGCACCGGATCCGTTACGCCCCGCGTAAGCGCGCGGCCGGCTGCGGTCAGGCCGAAGCCTTCGATCCGGTCGCTGAGCTTCGCCGACCCGACGAAGCCGAGACCGGCGGCGCGCAGCACGCCTTCCACTTCCGAAAAAGGCATCGGATGCCAGTCCCGGTTGAAATACTCATGGGCCAGGTACTTGCGGCTGCGGCCGCGCATGTCGGCGAGCCACTGCTCGAGTCCCGGATGCGCCTTGAAAAACTTTGCGTCGGCCTCGATCAGCGACTGCGCGAACGCCATCGCGGCATCGATCCTTTGCTCGAGCGACCCTTCCGAGCGCTCGGCATGCTGGATCATGAGATGCCGCAGCGGCAGTTCAGTCGCCCAACCCGGCCAGCAGTTGTAACTCACGAAGAACACGCCCCCGGGCACAAGCAGGCGACGCACGATGTCGACGACCCGTGCACGGTTCTCAGCCGAAATCCACGACCACGTCCCGTGCAGCGCGATGATGTCGAATTGCGACAAGTTCTTTCTTGTGACGAACTCCGCGAACGTCTCCGCGGTCAGTTCGGCGCCCGAGCCGGAAGCAGCCGCGAGCGTGCGAGCGTTCGTGGCATGGGCCGGGTTGAAGTCGAATCCCGTGTACTCGCCCGGGCACGCGGCGGCGTGGATGGCGATTGAGACGCCCTGCCCGAACGCCATTTCCAGGTAGCGCAGCGGCCGGTTGCGCAGGACAGTCGTCACGCCCGCCGCCACGCAGGCGAGCTCCACCAGGCCGGGGGCCAGCTCGCTGGAGTAGCCGTGCGTGTAGTCGATTTCCTGCACGTAGCCGTCGGACCGGTCCATTCTTCTGTGTCATGCAGTGCGCTGTGTGGGGAGGGCCGCATTCTAGCGGCCGCATCGATTTCGGTTCTCTGCTTGACAGGGACCTCCCGCCTGAGAAAATGGATTTTCACTTTGTGCGTCCGCGCTTTTACGAGAGGCAACCATGAACAAGAAAATGGCCGAAGTCCTGGTGCGGGTGGGCCCCGACGCGCCGATGGGCAAGCTGATGCGCCGTTACTGGATTCCCATCCTTTCGTCCTCCGAGATTCCGGAGCCCGACAGCCCGCAGGTCCGCGTGAAGATCCTTGGCGAAACCCTGCTCGCGTTTCGCGCCAGCGACGGCAAGCCCGGTCTCATCGACGAGCACTGCGCACACCGGGGTGCGTCGCTGTTCTTCGGGCGAAACGAGGAGGGCGGAATCCGGTGCTCTTACCACGGCTGGAAATTCGATCTTTCGGGACAATGTGTGGAGCTGCCCTCTGTCCCGGCCCTCGCGCCGAAGATGAGCATCACCGCGTATCCCTGCATCGAGCGGGGCGGCCTCGTGTGGGCGTACATGGGACCCAAGGACAAGATGCCGGAGCCGCCGGACCTCGAGTGGTGCGGTATCCCGGAGGAGAATCGTTTCATCTCCAAGCGCCTGCAGGAATGCAGCTGGCTGCAGGCCATGGAAGGCGGCATCGATACGACGCACGCGTCCTGGGTGCACCGTTTCGAGCTCGACATCGACCCCATGCACCGCGAGGCCAAGGCCAACAAGTACATCAAGGCCGACCGCAATGCGGTGTTCGACGTCGAGGAAATGCCGCATGGCCTCTCGATTTATGGCCGGCGCAACGGCGAGCCCGATTCGTATTACTGGCGCATCACGCAGTACCTGTTTCCCTGGTACACGCTGATCCCGCCGTTCGGTCCGCACCCGCTCGGGGGCCATGTGTGGGTGCCGATCGACGATGAGCACTGCTGGGCGTGGAGCATCAACTTCTATCCGGACAAGCCGCTTGCGCCGGACGAGCGGCGCGACCTCGAAGAGGGTCTCGGCATCCACGTCAAGTACGAGCCGGGCACTTTCCGGCCGGCCGCAAACAAGGACAACGACTACCTGATCGACCGCGTGGCGCAAAAGGAAAAGCGCTCGTTCAGCGGCGTCCAGGGGTTCTCGGTGCAGGACGCCTCGCTCCAGGAAAGCATGGGGCCGATCCAGGACCATTCGAAAGAGCACCTGGTCGCGACCGATAAACCGATCGCGATGGCGCGGCGCATGCTCTTCAACGCCGCACTGAACTTGTCGCAGGGCATCGAGCCGCCCGCACTCGCTGCGTCAGTGCAGCGTGTCCGCGCCGCATCGGTGCTGTTGGACAAGAATGCAAGCGTCATCGAGTGGGCGAATGAAACGCTCTACGACGAACTCGCCCAGCCTGTGTTTTCCCTGTGACGCGGTCGATGGGTCGTGGATGGGCCGCCGCGGCGCTGGCGTGCGCCTTGGCGTCGTTCGGCTTGCACGCGCAGGAGTGGGCGCCGACGAAGCCCGTACGCATCATCGTCCCGGTGGTCGGCGGCACGAACGATCTTGTTGCAAGACTGGTCGCCCCCAGGCTGCAGGAAGCGCTGGGGCAGTCGGTCATCGTGGAGAACAAGGGCGGGGCCGGCGGCAACATCGGCTCTGACCTCGTGGCGAAGGCGCCGCCCGATGGGCACATGCTGCTCATCGGCTACAACGGGCCGATTGCGGTCAACGTGTCTCTGTTCGACAAGATGCCGTATGACCCGGTCAAGGACCTCGCGCCGATCACGCTGGCCGTGACGGCGCCGCAGTTCCTCACCGTGCACCCGAGCGTTCCGGCGCATACCGTCGCCGAGCTGATTGCGCTCGCTAAAGCGCAGCCGGGCAAGCTCAGCTACGCCTCCATTGCGGTGGGCAGCGCCTCGCACCTCACCATGGAGATGCTGAAGACCGCGGCGAACGTCGACATCGTTCACATCCCGTACAAGGGTTCGGCCCCGGCCGTTACGGACCTGCTCGGGGGCAATGTGCAGACCGCTTTCTTCGTTCCCGGCAACGTGCTCCAGTACGTCAAGGCGGGCCAGATCCGCCTGCTGGCCTCGACCGGGCGCAAGCGCTTCGCGACGACGCCGAACGTGCCGACCATGATCGAATCGGGTTTTACGGATTTCGAGGCGGTCGCGTGGATCGGGTTCCTCACCACCGGCGGGACGCCCAGGCCGATCATCGACCGCTACAACCGCGAAGTGGTGCGCATCCTCAATACGCCCGAGGTGCGCGACAAGCTGCTCGCCGTGGAATTCGAAATGGTTGCGGGGTCGCCGGAGCAGTTCGGCGAGTGGATCCGCACCGAGATCCAACGCTGGGGCAAGGTCATCAAGCAGACGGGCGCGAAAGCGAACTAAAAGCCATGAGCGATAAGTCTATCCCCCACCCGTCGGTGTTTGTCGAGCAGCGCCGTCTCGAACTCATCAAGGGCTACAAGGTCCACGAGTCGCGCACGCCCGAGAAACCGGTGCGCGTCATCACGCCGTCGCAGACTGTTGGACCTTTTTATCCGCAGGCGCTGATCGGGCCGGGCGAAGACGATCTCGCCTGCAAGGTGCCGGGCGGCCCGCGCGCGCTCGGCACGCCGATCGTCGTTTCGGGGCAGGTCTTCGATGAGGCCGGCAAGGCCGTGCGCGGTGCTCTTGTCGAGGTCTGGCAAGCGAACAAGTGGGGTAAATACGAGCATCCGGTGGACCAGACGCCCGAGCCGCTCGACCCGAATTTCAAGGGCTGCGGCCGCATGCTGACCGATGCCGAAGGCCGGTACCGCTTCCGCGCGATCAAGCCGGGGGCTTATCCGAATCCGGGCTATGACAACTGGATGCGGCCGCCGCACATCCATTTCTCGGTTTTTGGCGCAGGCGTCATGCAAAGGCTCATCACGCAGGTGTATTTCCCCGGCGAGGCGCTGAACGACATCGACCCGATCCTCAACGGCATCGAAGATCTCGACGCACGCGCCTCCCTCATTGCACGGGAAGGCCCGCCCGAGGCCGACGGCACGCTGAGCTTTGCCTTCGACATCGTGTTGCGCGGCAGCGGCGAGACGCCTTTTTTCGTCGATCCGTAACCGGTCTTGGACAAGCCGATCCGCGACTGCCTCGGGCCGCTTCCCACGCCCTCTGCGCCGAAGCGGGACCTGCCACCGGGCGCGTGGGACACGCACTTCCATGTGCTCGGCCCGCAGGCGAGGTTCCCGTATTCGCCCACGCGCAAGTACACACCGCCCGATGCCTTGCTCGAAGCGTGCCTGCACATGCATGCGACACTCGGCATCGAGCGCGGGCTGGTGGTGCATGCCAACACTCATGGGTTCGACAATGCCGTGGATCTCGATGCGGTTGCGCGCTCGAACGGCCGGTATCTCGCGGTTGTGCGGCTCGACGCAAAGGCGACCCGGGCGGGATGCGAGCGCCTGCACGAGCAGGGCGCCCGGGGGGTGCGCTTCGCGTTCAACCCGCAGCATGGCGGGTCCCTCGACCATGCGGTGTTCGACCATGTGCTCGAGTGCATCGAGGGGTTGGGCTGGTTCGTCGAGTTGCATTTCGACGGAGCCGCGTTGCCGGGCCTCAAAGAGTGGCTTGGGGCGATTCGGGCGACGGTCGTGATCGATCACCTCGGGCGCATCGACCCGTCTCTCGGAATCGAACAACGGCCCTTCAGCGATCTGTGCGAGCTGGTAGTGCGGGAGAGCATCTGGGTCAAGCTGAGCGGCGCCGACCGCCTCACGAAGACCGGGGTCCCCTATGCCGACGTGATTCCATTTGCCCAGCGACTGATCGAGCTCGCGCCGGACCGCATGCTCTGGGGCAGCGACTGGCCGCATACCGGCGTGTTCGATGCGGCGCGCATCCCCGATGACGCCAAACTGGTCGATGCCCTGTTCGAGTTTGCGCCCGACGAGTCGGTTCGCAAAAAGATCCTTGTCGACAATCCCAACCGTCTGATGGGCCTCTAGGAAGACCTTCATGAACCGAATGAAAGACAAAGTCGCCCTGTTTACGGGGGGAGGTGCGGGAATAGGCGCGTCCGCCGCGAGAGTGTTCTGTTCCGAAGGCGCTTCGGTCGTGCTGGTCGACCAGGATCGCGCAGCCCTCGACAGGACCGCGGAGGCAATTCGTGCGGACATCAAAGGCGCGAGAGTCGAAGTGCATGCCGCCGACGTTGCCAATGCCGATGAAGCGAAGCGCGCCGTAGGAAAGGCGATCACCGTCTTCGGCCGCCTCGATGTGCTCGTCAATAACGCGGCCATGCGCAATTACGCTGCGATAGCCGATGCAACGACGGAAGAATGGCAGGCCATGCTCGGGGTGAACCTCGTTGGCGCGGCGAATTACTGCCGCGCGGCGATCCCGGAACTGCGGCGCGCAGGCAAAGGCAGCATCGTGACGGTGTCCTCCTGCTACGCGGTCACGGGGCGCAAGGGCATGGGTCTTTACGACGCGACGAAGGCCGGCCTCCTCGCGATGACGCGCACGCTCGCATTCGAAGAGGCTGCGCACGGCGTGCGCGCCAACGCGGTTTGCCCCGGTTCGACGTTGACGGACTTCCATATCGGGCGGGCGAAGGCCAAGGGCAAGTCCGTCGAAGAACTCAAGGGCGAGCGCAGCGACAACTCGCTCGTCGGGCGGTGGGCGAGCCCCGAGGAAATCGCGTGGCCCATCCTGTGGCTCGCCTCGGACGAAGCTTCGTTCATCACCGGCGCAACGCTCATGGTCGACGGCGGCCTGTCGATCATGTGAGCGATCGGGCATGCCATAATTTGCGCATGCCGAATGCCGCAATTTCCGCCCTGTTGTCCCCGACTTCGGCTGCGGACGAATGCGTTGATGCACGCGCGTGGTGGCCGCGTTGGCGCAAGATTGCTGCGCGAACGCAAGACCCATTCGAGCGCGCGATCCTCGGCGGCGCCGAAGCGGACCGGCTCGGGTGGTCATTCGCCTCGGGCTACCAGGCGGCGCTTCGGGTGCTCGACCCTTCGCTTTCCGATGACGCGATCGCAGCGCTGTGCGTGACCGAAGCCGAAGGGAATTTCCCACGAGCGATCAAGACGTCCCTCGCATCACAGGGCGAAGGCTATGTTTTAAACGGCGAGAAGCGCTGGACGACGCTCGGGCCCGAGGGCAGCGTGTTCCTCGTAATCGCGAGTGAAGGCGGTTCGGGGGACGACCGTCCTTCGCTCAGGGCCGTTCGCATCCTATCGGGGACGCCCGGCCTCGTAATTGAGCCCATGCCGCCGACTGCCTTCGTGCCTGAGGTGCCCCATGCGCGCGTGAAGCTCGACAACGTGCGCGTGCCCACGTCGGCGGTGCTCGAAGGCGACGGATACCTCCGGTACGTGAAGCCGTTCCGAACGATCGAGGACATCCACGTCCATGCGGCGTGCATCGCTTACCTTGTCGCCGAAGGGCGCAGGCGCGTGTGGCCGCAGGGCTGGATGGAGCGCTCGATCCTGCTGCTCCATGCCCTGAGCGCGCTGGCGAAACTGGACCCGCTGGCCTCGCAAACGCACGTAGCGCTTTCCGCGGCGCTGGAAGCCGGCGAGGCGGTGGCCAGGGAGGCCGACGTCCACTGGCTGCGGGCCGGCGAGGATCCCGCCGCCGCGCGGTGGGCGCGCGACCGCAAGCTTTTTACGGTGGCCGCAAGGGCGCGCGTGGAAAGGCTGGCCGCGGCGTGGAAGCGGCTCGACTCGCCGGCGCATTCAACCTAACATCGACGTACTTTCCGTGCAGGAGCAAGGCCATGTCCACTCTTCATCGTTACGCGTTGCCGGTTGAGGAAACTCATTGGAAAGTCGGCGGAGAGGTCGAGGCGTCGTTCACATGGGACTACGACGCCCGCAGCGAAGACCTGCTGAACCTGTATTCGAAAGGCAAGCGCCAGCAGTGGGATGCCGCGACCCGGATCGACTGGGAGTTGCCGGTCAATCCGGAAGACCCCATGGAGATGGATGAGACGGTCTTGCCGCTTTATGGCACGCCGATGTGGGGCAAGCTTTCGGATAAGCAGAAGGTGGAGATCCGCTACCACAACCAGGTGCACATGCTCTCGCAATTCCTGCACGGCGAGCAGGGCGCGCTGGTGTGCTCGGCGCGCATCGTGCAGGATGTGCCGACCATCGAGTCGAAATTCTATGCGGCGACCCAGGTCATGGACGAGGCGCGGCATGTGGAAGCCTTCCGCAAGCTGCTCACCGACAAATACCGCATGGTCTATCCCATCTCGCCGCCGCTCAAGGCGCTGCTCGAGAAAACGCTCGCCGATTCGCGCTGGGATTTCACTTATTTGGGCATGCAGGTGCTGATCGAGGGACTTGCGCTCGTGGCCTTCCAGAGCATCCGCGACTACTCGAAGAACAAGCTGTGCCAACAGGTCAACGCGTATGTCATGCAGGACGAGGCGCGGCACGTCGCGTTTGGCCGCATGGCGCTGCGCGACTACTACCCGACGCTGACCCAGGCCGAGCGCAACGAGCGCGAAGAATTCGTCATCGAAGGCGCTGTCTATCTCAAGGACCGCATGCGCTCCCGCGAGATGTGGGAAAAGCTCGGCTACGATCCCGAGGAAATCATGCGGGAGATCGAGGGGTCCGAAGGCCACATTCGCTACGTCATGCGGCTGTTCTCCCGAATTGTCCCGACCGTTCGCGATATCGGCCTGTGGAGCCCGCGCGTGCAAAAAGCCTTCGCCGACATGGGCGTCATGAAATACGCGACCACCGATGCCGAGGCCATGCTCGAGAAAGACAGCCAGGTCGCCGAGGAGTTCGACCGCCTGATGAAGCAGGGCTGGAAAGCTACCGCCTAGTCGAGCTTGGCCCCGGAGGCGGTCACCGCTTCACGCCATTTTTCGGTGTCGCGGCGGAGGAAGTCGCCGAACTGCTGCGGCGTGCCGCCGACGATTTCCAGTCCCTGGGCTGCAAATCGCTCGCGCAACGCAGGATCGGCCAGCACCTTGCCGATTTCTGCATTCAGCCGCGCAATGATGGGCGCGGGCGTTCCGGCGGCCACCATGATCCCCTGCCAGCCCACCGCGCTGTAGTCCTTGAACCCCGCCTCGGCCATGGTCGGTACGTCCGGCGCGGCCGGTGAGCGCGTCACGCCGGTGATGGCCAAGGCCTTGATGCGGCCGGTCTTCACATGCGGCAGGGCGGTCAACAGGTCGTTCGAGAGGACTTCCACTTCTTTCGCCACGAGCGCCTGGAGAGCGGCGGCCGCGCCCTTATACGGGATGTGCACGAGGCTGATGCCGGCGTGCAGCTTGAAGAGCTCGATGGCCAGGTGCGGGAAGGTGCCGTTGCCGGGCGAGGAGTAGTTGAGCTTGCCCGGGCTCGCCTTGGCGAGTTTCACCAGATCGGCGATGCTGTTTGCCGGCACGCCCTCGGACACCAGGATGAAGTTCGGGATGAACACCATGTTGATCACCGGCGCAAAAGCCTTGGCCGTGTCGTAGGGGAGCGACTTGTAGAGGCTCGGGTTGATCGCAAGGCTTGTGTTGGCGTAGAGCAGCATGTGGCCGTCGGCCGGGCCTTTCGCAACGAGGTCCGCTCCCAACGCACCACCCGCGCCCGGCCTGTTTTCGATGACGAGCGGCTGGCCGAGCGTGGAGGTGAGCTTGTCGCCGATCAGGCGGGCGAGGATGTCCGCCGAGCCGCTCGGCGGGAACGGCACGATGAAGCGGATGGGCTTGACGGGATAGTCCTGCGCGAAAGCCGGCAGGCACACCGCGAACGTTCCAAGCAGGCCAAGAAGAATTCGAATCGATTTCATGCAAGCGCTCCGTCTACTGCGATCGTCTGGCCGGTGACCCAGCTCGCCAGGTCGCTTGCAAGGAAGAGCGCTACATTCGCGACTTCCTCGGGCGTGCCCATGCGCCCGAAAGGGCAGCGCGCGAGAACGTGCTGGTAGACCTGCGGATTCTCCTTCATGTTGATGTCCCAGGTGCCGCCCTTGAAGAAGATCGGGCCGGGCGCCACGCAGTTCACGCGGATCTTCTTCGGCGCGAGTTGCGCCGCCTGCGTGCGGGTGTACTGGATGATGGCGGCCTTGATCGCCCCGTAGGGCGGCGTGCGCACGCTCGGGCGCAGGCCGGCCAGTGCCGAGACGTGCACGATCGAGCCCGCGCTCTGCTCCAGAAAGGGCAGGGCCGCATACGACGCACGGATCGGCGCCATGAGATCGACGCCGATGCTCGCCGCCCAGCCTGCTTCATCGTCCGAGCGTCCGAAAGCGGACGCGTTGTTGACCAGCACATCGATGCCGCCGAGCGCGCTCGCGGCGCCTTCGACGTACGCCTTGACCGCGCTTGCGTCCGAGAGGTCGCAGGTCGCTGCGTGAACTTGGTTGCCGGCCGAACGCAGGGCTAGTTCCGTTTCGCGCAGCGCACCTTCGCCGCGCGCGCAGATCGAGACGCTCGCGCCGGCCTGGGCAAAGGCAAGCGCAATCGCCCGGCCGATACCCCGGCTGCCGCCTGCCACGAGAACTTTCTTTCCCGGGAATTCGATGTTCACACTGCCTCCATTGACTTCATGCGGCCTTCCAGCGCCTGCACATCCTTGATGATCCACACCACGATCGGTGCGGCGCGGTTCCTGACAGTGATCTCTTCGCGCTGGAATCCCGTTACATCCAGACCCGCCCGAATGGCAACCTGATCTGAAATGATGAGCTCGCAAGCGAAAACTTTCGTCTGGTCCTGCAGGCGGCTGGCGGTGTTCACCGTGTCGCCGACGGCGGTGAGGTACGCGGCCACGCCGCGCCCCATGTGGCCGACAACCGCGGGGCCGCAGTGCAGCCCTATCCCGAGACGCAGCGGCGTGGGAAGCGCCTCGTGCAGTTCGGCACTCAGCCCTGCGATTGCGCCGTGCATGACCCGGGCCGCGTTCAGTGCGTCGCGCGCGCCGTCTTCCGGTTGCCCGTGCACACCGAAAAGCGCCATGACGCCGTCGCCGATGAACTGGTTTGGGATGCCGCCTGCGGCCTCTACGGCGCCGCCTACGGTCTCGAAATACCGGTTGAGTAAAAACACCACGTCGTACGGAAGGCGCTTCTCCGCAATCTTCGTGAAGCCTCGCAGGTCCGCGAACATGACGCAGACCTCCTTCTCCCGGCCGGCCATGATCCCGGGATGGTCGAGCGAGTCGGCCGTCAGGACGCTCGGCGGGATCAGCGGCATGATCGACAGGTCGTGGACCGGCCGGAGCTGGCAGGCCAGGCGCACGTCGGGCGTGGCGTTCAGCCGCGCCAGCACGCGCGCCTCGGTCGGGCCCGGCGGCGGCAGCGCACCAGCGCCTGTGAGGACGCGCACGCGACACGTCGAGCAGCGGCCCCGCCCGCCGCAAACCGACGCATGCGGGATGCGCTCCTGGCGGCTCGCCTCGAGGATGGAGAAGCCGATCGGGACGCTCACGACACGGGCGCCCGGATAAGTGATGCGCACCGAGCTGCCGCGCTCGACGAGGTAGCGGAGCGCACGCGCAGTGAACGTCACGACGAGCAACACACCAAGCCCCGTCTTGAGCGTGTCGCCCATGTTCCTCAGCGCGGCGGCGGCCATGACGTCCGGCGTGTGCGCATCGATGAACGTCTCCCGGATCCAAATCGGATCAACGGCGAGCGTCGCGACAAAGCGCCCCGCCTGCGCGAATCCGAGCAGGGCCAGCAACGGCAGCATCACGACGAAGGTGTAGAGCACCATGCGGATGCGCGAATACCACGGGCGCATTCGCAGCCAGTAATGGATGCCCATGCAGCCGTGCGTCCATGCCACCAGCAGCAGCACGCTTTGCCAGATCCCGATTTCGGGCTTGAGCACCCAGTAGACGAGCATCAGCGTCGTGTACGAATCCTCGAAGCCATAAAGCGCGTGCGCAATGCGCGTGCCGATCACGTGGTCGACCAGCATGACCGGGATCAGGATGCCGAACCCGATCTGCATCGCCTCCCAGAGCGGCATGCGCCATTGCCGGCGCAGGTAGATCGACCACGCGGCCAGCGCGACGTGGACCGTGATGGCCGCAAGCAGCAAGGTCGTGCCGACCGGGTTTCGCCAAACCGCGAGGAACGCCCAGCGGCCGGCCTCCATTGCGGCCAGCGAGATCAGGCCGAGCGAGTGATTGACGAGGTGCGAGGCGACGAACACGAAGAGCACGACGCCCGATGCGATGCGCGCGCGGCGGGCATCTTTCGATTGGCGGCGCGGCCCCTTGGGAGCGGCAGCCGGGGCCAGGACGGCGCTCATGCGTCGCTCAGCGCAAGTTTCTCGAGCGCCTCGCCGGTCACGCGAAAGAGGCGCCACTCTTCCATGCGCACCGCGCCCAGGCTTTCGTAGAAGCGGATCGACGGCTCGTTCCAGTCGAGCACCATCCACTCGAAGCGCCCGCATTGGCGCTCGCGCGCGATGCGGGCCAGCGCAACCAGCATCGCCTTGCCGTATCCCCGGCCGCGATGAGCGGGCTCCACGAACAGGTCCTCGAGATACAGGCCTTTGCGGCCGAGGAAAGTCGAAAAATTATGCGAGAACACCGCCATGCCGACCGGGTTGCCACCGGCCATGCACACGATCGCCTCGGCGCGGCGGCCTTCACCGAAAAGGCCTTGCTCCATGAGCGCTTCGCTTGCGACGACCAGGTGCTCGAGCTTCTCGTAGACGGCAAGCGCGCGGATCAGGCGAATGAGCTCCGGGATGTCCTCGCGGGTGGCGGGCCGGATTTCGGGTTTCGAGTCCATGAGGATGGCAATGCTAACCGGATTCGGATGCGCGCCTTGCTATAGTCCCGCCATGCAGATCCTGCGCACCTCGGACTACCAGAAGCTGCCGTGGAAAAACGGCCTAGGTGTTTCGCACGTGGTCGCCTCCGATCCGCCGTCGGCCGGCTATGACGCGGTGAGCTGGCAGATCGGGACGACCGAATTCGGCACCGACTGCCCGTTCTCCAGCCTGCCGGGGATGGACCGGCAGTTCATGCTCCTCTCAGGCGGCGGCGTGGAATTGCACTGCATCGACATCATCTCCAGCGTGGATGTGCGCAAGGAGGTGGATGTGCCGTTCGTGCCGTTTGCGTTCACGGGCGACTGGACGACGACTTGCCGCATGCTTGGAGCGCCCGTCCGGGTGTTCAATGTGATGACCAGACGCGGCAAGGCGTCCGCGAGGATTACGTTGCCGCGCTGGACGGGGCCGCTCTACTGCGAGCAACGCAAGGGCGAAACGCTGGTGGCGGTGATGCTCGCCGGGAACGCGCTGATCGCAGGGGAAGCGGCCCCCCTCAAGCCGAACGACGCAGTGATGCTCGCCGATGCTGAGGGCGGGCGCTGCGAGATCGTGGCGAGCGGCGGCGACGCCCGCATGGCTGTCGTGCGGGTGACGCCGGCCTGAGTCGCTTCGGGCTTGCGCCCGTAAGCGTCAGACCAACTTGCGCAGGACGTGCCGGCGATTCTTGGTGAAAGGCCGCACATGCGTTGGCCAGCGCCCGGAGTCCACGGCCTTCGCCCAGCCTTCGCCGACCAGCACGTCGGCGCTCTCGAGCTCGTAGATCGCCATGTAGGCCGGCTCGTTGTCCATCACGATGGTCTTCTTCTCGCCGCCGAGGATCATCGTGAGCGGGCCCATCTTGTAGCGCTTGGCCGACACCACGCCCGGCACCTTGAGGATCAGCGGGATGTGCTCGGTGTCGTAGACCTCGTTGAAGATCGCTTCCTTGTCGGCATCGACATCCATGCTGACGGTGAAAATGTAGTGGGCTTTTCCGGCCATGGCTCGGGTCCTTTAAAGGCTGGATTGGGAGGCCGCGATTTTACCAGCCGGAAAAACGTGTCCAGGTCGTTTCGACGCGATCGCCCCCGTCAAGGACGCGATACCGGTCGTATTGCGCCGCAGTCGCGCAGGCGTGGTTCGGCAGCACGCGCACCTGCGTGCCGGTTGGCAAGTCGGGCATGCGCGCGGGGTCGCCGCTGCGGTGGGCGATGATGCCGTGCTCCTGGCTTGCATCCACGACGATAAGGTCCGCCATCGGCCGGCCGGCGACGTCGCACACGAGGCCGTAACCCTGGTCCATCGGTTGCTTCGCCGTGCCGCGGTCCCGCGACATCGCCATCCAGCCCGCGTCGATGAGCGTCCAGCCTTTTTCGCGCTGGTGGCCGATCACCGTGCCGAGCACCGACACGGCGATGTCCTCGATCCGGCAGACGCCGATGCCGGCCATCACGAGGTCGAAGAATACGAACACGCCCGCGCGCACTTCGGTCACGCCGGTGAGATCCTCGGCGTACGTTGCCGTTGGTGTTGATCCGACGCTCACGACGCTCGCGTCGCAGCCGGCGTTGCGCAGGCTGGTTGCGGCCATGACCACCGCATCGCGCTCCTTCGCGGCCATTGCGCGGATCGCATCGATGCTGCGGCAATCGTAGGAGCCGCCCGCGTGCGTCATGACGCCGCAGACTTTGGCCGGGGTCGAGGCAAGGAGATTCGCGATCTCGATGATTTTCGGGTCCCCGGGTTTGAGGCCGGAGCGGTGGCCGTCGCAGTCGATTTCGATGAGGACCGGCAGGGACGGGTCCGTGGGCTTTAGAAGTGACGCGAGCGTTTTGGCTGTGTCGACGCTGTCCAGCACGATCTTCAGCTTCACGCCGCTTGCGACAAGTGCCAAGGCCCGCGCCAGCTTGTTTGGCGCGAAGGCCACGCCGTAGAGGATGTCGCGATAGCCGTGCCCCGAGAATTCCTCGGCTTCCTTGAGCGTCGACACCGTGATCGGACCCGGCGCCTCCCCCTGCACGAGCTTCGTCACCTCGAGCGATTTCGCGGTCTTGACGTGAAGGCGCAACTGCGGCCCGAGCGAAGCGATGTGCGAGCGCATGCGCTCGGCGTTTGCGCGGACCTTGCCGCGCTCAAGCAGCAGGGTGGGGGTGTCGAGTTCGTAAAGTCGGGTGGAGTCAGTCACGTCGAGCCTCGTGCGGTGAGGAGGGCCAAGAGGAGGGCGCCAAAGGGTGGCATGATCTGAGCGTAACGATGCGACGTTTGCGGCGGGGCTGTTATACCTAAAATCCGCGGACTTTAGGTATAACGAATACTCACACTCATCCAAACCACCTGACGATCTCGAACTTCTTGCCGCCCTTTAGCCGAAATACGCTGAAGTCTCGCTGATCGACAGTCAGGATCGCCTTGCAGCCCAGCTTGTCCGCCAGCCATACGATCGCCGCGTCCGTGAAATCTGGATCGAGCGAGGCATAGCGCGACAGGATCGCCCCGATCTCCGTATAGGCTTGAAGCGGCACGTCGACCACTTTCGCCGGACCTTTTTCAAGCCAGTCCAGGAGCGATACCTTCGCGACCGTGGAAAAGAAAAAACACGATTCCACCACGACGGGAGAAGGGACGATGATCTCTCCCGAGAACGTATTGAGGAAACGTTTTGCTGCCGAATGTCGGGGATCGCGGCGAATTCCGAGTGCTACGAGGAATCCGCTGTCTGCAATTACAGCCGGCATCAACGGCTTTTGCGAAACCGCGCGCGCAATGTTTCCTTGATGGTGCCGGAAACGTCTGAACCGTCTCCTTTGTCGCAGCCGATGAACGGATGAGTGTCACCGGATTTCGGTGCTCGCAGCAAGTCTTCAAGGGCGCGTTTAACCGCCTCGCTTTTGCTCACCCCGTGAGTGACGCAATAGTCAGCGAGATCCTGCTCGACGCGATTGGGTAGGCGAACGGTGAGAGTCATGACCCTGCCATGTAATACAAACAATTGTTCATTGTATTACAAGCAACGTCATACGGCAAGTCGCTCTCCGTTACAGCTTCGGAATCCGCAGTGTCTTGCTGATCATCAGCGTGCCCGACAGCAGGAAGAGCAGCGCCAGCGGGTGCAGCTGCCAGGGCCCGAGCTGCCACACGCCGCCGTAGAGCGCGTCGCCCAGCCGGGCATCCCAGCAGGCCCACGCGAGCACTGCCGTGAGCACGACGCTGGTGGGGATCGGCGTGCCTTCGAAGTACTTCACTTTTGCGTCGGCCCCCGAAAGGCTTTCGGCGGTGACGTTATAGCGGGCGAGGCGGCTCACGCCGCAGCAGACGAAGTAGATCAGCGCGATGGCATCCCAGCCGCCGGTCATGCCAGCGGCAAAGCCGAGTGCCGCAGGGGCGACTCCAAAGGAGATGACATCGGCGAGCGAATCGAGCTCGCGGCCGAACGCCGAGTGTGTGTGGCGGGCGCGCGCAATGCGGCCGTCCAACACATCGAAGATGAACGCAGCGGGCGCCATGGCGGCGGCCCAGAGGAAGTGCCGCGACCAGCCGCTTTCCACGAACAGCATCGCGAGCAGCACGCCGCCCATGCCGCAGGCCGCGTTAGCCAGCGTAAAGACATCGGCGAGATGAAAGCCTCGCACCATCGACAGATGGCGGCGCGGGGCGGGCTCGATCCGGGACTTGACGGTATTGGTTTCCAAGGTCTTCTCCGGTGGACCGTGTCCGGCCACTTTACCCGGCCGGCAGGGCCAAGTCTGTGGGCGAGGACACCAAGAACCGCCCCAGTTTGGCCACCCGGCGGGCAAGGTCAAGCAGCGCCCGGTCCTTCGTCACGAGGACGTCGGCGTTCGCAGCCCAGGCGAGCTCGAGAAATTTCTGGTCGTCCGGGTCGCTGCAGCGTGGGAGTCCGGGCTGGGCGGGCAAGGTTTCGATGGGCTGCGAGCGGTCTTCTACCCAGCGTAGGGCTTTGGCCTGCGCCCCTGCATCCAGTCCAAAGCGCGGATAGGCGAGCACGCGGCGCAGTTCGCCCATGCAATCGGCAGTCGTCAGGAGCGTAACGCGCTTTGCTTCGATCGCCGAGCGCAGGTTCTCGGCGCCCGGATCCTGGAAAACCACCAGGTCCAGCACGACGTTCGTGTCTAGAACCAGGCGCATGGGTTATTCCAGTTCCGGGATACGAATCGGCCGGAGGGCCGCTCCGTTGTTAGATCCGCACAAACGAAAGTCTGACAATCAGCCCTTTTCTACCCGCGCCCGACGAACGGCATCTTGGTCGCCATGATGGTCATGAACTGCACGTTCGCGTCCAGCGGCAGACTCGCCATGTAGGCCACGGCGCTGCCGACATGCGCGAC